>JBAQAB010000262.1:0-1607 GCA_049285535.1 Xanthobacteraceae bacterium | reverse complement strand
AGATCGACCTTGGGAACGTTCGGCCAGCGCGCCAGCAGCGCCTGCAGCACGCGCGCGGTGGTCGATTTGCCGACCGCAACCGAGCCGCCGACACCGATAATGTAGGGAACCTTGATGTCTTTGGTGCCGAGAAAACCCTGCTGCGCGCGAAACAGATTTTGCGTCGCCGCCACGTAGAGCGAGAGCAGCCGCGATAGCGGCAGGTAGATGTCCTCGACCTCCGACATGTCGAGCCGGTCGTGCATCGAGCGCAGCCGTGTGACTTCGGCCCGCTCCAATGTCATCGGCGTGTCTTCGCGGAGCGTCGCCCAGTCGCTGCGCGGGAACACCCGATAGGGCGAGACGTCGGCTTCGGTACGTTGCTCCATTCGGTCGGACCCTAGCCGCTCTTGCGCGAAGCCTTCTCGTCGAGGCCCGACTGCCGCGTGCGCGCGCCAAGCTCAGCCTCGACCTCGTCGAGCGTAATGCCGCGGGCATGGAGTACGACGAGCAGGTGATAGAGCACGTCGGCGGCTTCGGCGATCATGCGGTCCTTATCCTCGTTGACCGCCGCGATGGCGGCCT
Organism: Xanthobacteraceae bacterium; assembly: GCA_049285535.1. GTDB lineage: Bacteria > Pseudomonadota > Alphaproteobacteria > Rhizobiales > Xanthobacteraceae > BOG-931. Next base: position 1,043 of record JBAQAB010000262.1, on the reverse strand, counting down.
CCACAGCCTCCTCGCCCAATTTTTTGGCGCAGTGGCTCACGCCGCGGTCGAGCAATTTGCGGGTATAGGAGACGTCGGCGCTTTCGCGCGCGCGGTCGTTAACGCGCCTTTCGAGGTCGTGAAGGGTGAATGTCGGCATGACGGACTGCCTTATCACCTCTGCCACAAATATTCTCTAGGTATCCTAACAACCAGGTTACAGATCGAGCCGCATCGGCAGACCGGCGCGGGCCATATATTCCTTCGCCTGGCGCACCGAATATTCGCCGAAGTGGAAGATCGACGCGGCCAGCACCGCAGTGGCATGGCCCTCGCGGATGCCGGCAACGAGGTGATCGAGATTGCCGACCCCGCCCGACGCGATGACCGGCACCGATACCGCGTCGGCGACCGCGCGCGTCAACGCAATATCGAAGCCCTGCCGGGTGCCGTCACGATCCATGGAGGTGAGCAGGATCTCGCCGGCGCCAAGTGCCGTCACCTCGCGCGCATAGCCGACGGCGTCGATGCCGGTGGGGTGGCGGCCGCCATGCGTGAAGATTTCCCAGCGTTCCGGTTCGGACGGCTCTGACACCTTCTTGGCGTCGATCGCGACCACGATGCACTGATCGCCAAATTTTTTCGCCGCCTCTTTCACGAAGTCGCGGCGCGCCACCGCCGCGGTATTGATCGAGACCTTATCGGCGCCCGATGCCAGCAACGCGCGGATATCCTCGATGGTGCGGACGCCGCCGCCGACGGTGAGCGGCATGAAACAGGCTTCCGCGGTCCGCCGCACCACGTCGAGCATGATGCCGCGGTTCTCGTGGCTTGCGGTAATGTCGAGGAAGGTGAGCTCGTCGGCGCCCGCCTCGTCATAGGCGATTGCCGCGGCGACTGGGTCGCCAGCATCGCGCAGATTGACGAAATTGACGCCTTTGACGACGCGGCCGTCCTTGACGTCGAGGCAGGGGATGACGCGAACCTTGAACATGTCAGGCCGTCGCCCGCGCGCCGCGCAGCAGTGCCAGCGCCGCCGTGGCATCGAGCCGGCCATCATAGAG
>JBAQAB010000261.1:0-2264 GCA_049285535.1 Xanthobacteraceae bacterium | reverse complement strand
AACCAATCGCCCTTGCTTAGGCTTGTCGATGAAGAGTCCTGTTCCAAAAGAACGTCTACGCGTCAGCAATTGGATTGTGCAAAGACTCTATAATTATGCAGTCAACGAAACCGTCGAACTCTGACTTCTGGCGGTCTTTCAACATGTAGTTGATCCAACCCGCGTTCGCACCGTCGCGGACAAGAATTCGGCCATGACCCCACTCGACATTCGCCCAACACTCGCGGATCAGTTTTTCAAGAGCAACAGCATCGAAGTGCGAGGGCATTTCAATTGCGCAATGAATATGCCATCGACCTGACGTGCCGCGGTCCCATGAACGTAGTGCGCGGCCGCGGACCTCACCTTTTTCAAGTACGGGTAATACACGAAGGCTTTTACCGTATCGACGAAATGCCGCTCCATAGACTGCTCTGTTGAGCAGGTTCATGAAGTGTCGAAAAGATTGTCTGCACCGATAGTCGTCGATCTTGACCCAACCGCCGCTGTCGGGCTGACGAGCTTGCTTCAAGGTTAGGGTGACGTCGCAAAATGCACCCCAACTGCTCGTATCGAAGAAGTGTGATTTGGCGGATTCACAAGGATCCGTTCTAACTTCCATCGAATATTTATCGCGTCTTCGGAGGCGGCATGCGGCCTCCGGTCGGTGGCTCGTTCTGTCGATCGCGGGTAATGGGGTTCATAATTCATTTTAGCGCAGCTATTCGTGGCACCGTTACGCGTAACGCAAGGGCGCGTACTCATAAAGCTGGTTCTGTATCGTGGCTCGCTGAATGTCCGCTACGCTCCGAAAACTACCGAATTGCTGCGTTGCCGCGAAGTGACGCAACGGGCCATGAAGCGACATCCACCATCGTGGAGAGGACATCTACGGGATCGCCGTGCAGGCGCAAACCGACGCGGGCGGAGCGAGTAAAAAAACGAATTGGGGCTTAAAGGCCGAGACTGTTTCCTGGCACTTTAGGGGACAAGGATACGGTCATGGAACACGAACATCTGGTGCGCTTGGCCGCCGATGGCGACGTTAGGGCCTTCGTGGAGCTTACGCGGCGGTTCCAGCACTTTGCCTTCGGTTCAGCGCTGGCGCTGGTGCATGACTTCCAGCAGGCGGAGGACGTGGTCCAGGAGGCCTTTCTGGCGGCGTGGACCGCGCTACCGAGCATAAGCGACCCCGCGGCGTTTCCCGGCTGGTTGCGGAGCATCGTCCGCCACCACGCCTTCCGCTTACTTCGTCATGACCGCCCGCAGACGTTGCCGCTGTCGGAAGCCGCGCAGGCGGTAGACGAAGACGCCGCCCCGGATGATCGGCTTGAGCGCAGGCAACAAGCCGCAACGGCGCTCGCCGCGATTGCCGCATTGCCCAACTCGCTGCGCGAACCGGCCATGCTGTTTTTCGTGCACGAATGCTCACACCAGGACATCGCCACGTTCCTGAGCCTGCCGGTGGCGACGGTGAACAATCGATTGCACGCCGCGCGCACCCAATTGAAACAGAGGACGCTAGCCATGATGACGCAAACGCTACAGTCACGGGGGTTGCCCGATGATTTCGCCAACCGGATCGGCCGGCTGATCGAGGCCCGCGGCAGCGTGGTCGATGCGCTGTTCGATCCGGCGGCCGTGCCCGACATCCTGGCGGAGCTTGAGGTGAGCGACGAAGCCAACCGGCGCGGTGTCAACATTCAAGTCGTGCAACGCCGCGGCGGCGGCATCGTGCGCGGCATCGCGACCTCGCCGATCGAGGCGTTGCCGCGCGGCAGCACAGTGCTCAACAGCGGACACCACGCACGCACGCCGTTCAACGCCGCAGAGTTCGAGCGCACGGTGCGATCGCTGACCGGGCGCACGCCAGCCGCTGCAGCGCCCGCGGGATTGCTCGAAACCGGCATCAAAGTGATCGACGTGATGTGTCCGCTCGTTGCCGGCGGCACCGTAGCGCTGGCGGGCGACCTTGGCGCCGGCATGACGGTGGTGATGGAGGAACTGACGCGGCGGCTAAGCGGCGGCAGCGAGCCGTTGTCGATCTTCGTCATGATGCCGCCGCCGTCGCCGGCATGGCCCTACTCGGTGGAACCCGGCTTTTCGCAGGCCGAGGCCTTGAGGAAGGAAGGTTATAGCGAGGGCACAGTAGGCGCCGTGCAAACCTTTTTTTTCCGCACCGAGGATGGGCCATGGACGAGCCAGCGTCTGGCCGCGCTCGATCCCACAGACACCGTCATCCGCCTGTCGCACGAACGCGCACAGGCCATGGTCTATCCCACGGT
>JBAQAB010000260.1:0-16296 GCA_049285535.1 Xanthobacteraceae bacterium | reverse complement strand
ACATCATGGGGGTCCAGCCGCTCCTGGCGGCGATGACGGCGTAGTCATAGTCGCCGCAATGCGGCCGTCTCGTCGCCCAACGTCAAAGCTTCCGCCACAGAGTTTTTGCACAACCAAGACCCATTGCGGGAGTCGAGCGCTACAAGTGAGGGCGGCAACCTGGCCGCCCTCACTTGCGTTGATGAAGCGAGAGGCATCAGGCCGCGGCCAGCCAGCCCGTTGCGGCGGCGCCGCGTCGCAGCCGCAACAGAACGAGGCCATGGAGCTTCAGGGCCAGCGGCACGGCGAAGGTGGGCACCATGACCAACGGATAGGCTGTCACGAGAAGGTTCGGCGCGTCGAACGCAAGAAGATGCGCTCGTCCCGGAGAGGTCATTGCCCCCATGGTGATGGCCACGACAAGGTCGGCGATTCCGAAAAGGCACCAGGCGTATGTTGCCCTGTCCGCACCAATAGCGTTTCGTGCCAACAGCGCAGCCACGACGACGGCAACGATGCCCGTCGCGACGTCCCCAATCCCCGCCGGCAGCGCGAATTGCCAGGGCAGCCGTCCGGCAGCCCAAAGCACGAGGAAAATGCCGCCCCCGACGCGATAGACCTGAGCCGCCACGAGCCAATGCAGCGGGATCGCGGAGACCAGTCTTGCGATGCTTTCCGACTGCCATAGGCCGATGGTGGCGACAGCGAGCGGGATCAGTAAACCGAACAATATGGTCGGCACCGCGGGGGGGTTCTCTATGGTTGCGAGATAGGTATTTGCCGCGCCGAGATACTCGGCGAGAGCCAGCCAGCCGATGAGCACTGCCGATGGGACGCCCGCAGTCGCGTAACGCGACTTCGCGGACGCCGGCATGCGCACGGCACCCAACCAGATAAGGCCCAGCGCAATGGTCATCACGAAGGGCCGGAGGATCGATTCGAGTGACAACACGTATCCAGGGATTTGAGGCGTCACGGTATGACTCCATCGTTTGTTACTATCTGTTCGATAGTAACTTATAAAAAACTAGTCAACAAACATGTTCATAGTGACATGATCACATACTAGTGACTGCGGAAACAATTGCGAATAACGCAACGGTTGAATAAGGTTCCATCATGCAGAATCAAGACACTACTGACTCCCCGGTGGGCCGCACGATCAGCGTCATCGGATCGAGTTGGACCTGCCTGATCCTGCGCGACTTTTTCCTGCACGGGCCAAGGCGCTTTCAGCAGTTGCAGGACTCGTTGAACGGCATTGCCCCAAACACGTTATCGGAGCGTCTGCGGACGCTTGAGGAGAATGGCGTCGTCGAGCGGCGCTTCTATTCGATGAGTCCCCCGCGGGCCGAGTACGTCCTCACCGCAAAAGGTCGCGACCTCGGCCCGATCGTCCGTGCCATGCGCGATTGGGGGCGCAAGTACGCGCGTTGACCACTCGCACCATTTGTTGGGACCAGCCACATGATCCTAAGCCGATGTCGCCTGATGGCCCATCGCTACACTTACCGCGGGGCGAAAGAATGTCGGCTGTGGGGAGAAGAGCGGACTCTCGTAGGTACCCTGGGCGCGGTATCATGGACGAGACGGTTGCGGAACGCCCCATGTTCCGTGACACGTCATTATGGGAATCCAGTTGGTCGCCCGAGCAACAGCTCCTCGGGCGGCGTGAAATCACATCAATAAATGGTCGAAATCGCGCTAGGCGAAAAGTCTATGAGCCGTGAGATAATGCAACGCCGCCGATATCACCCCCGGCTGGCTCAGTTCGGCCGCGAGTATCTGCTTCGATCGCGATTACGCTGCGGCGGCAGTCCGTTTCAAAACCGCGAGGATGTCGGTCGGATCGGCACGGTCGCGATAATCCGCCTCCGTATAAGCATAGATGATGACGCCGTCGCGGTCGATAATGTAAGTCGCCGAGATCGGCAACGCCCATTCGCCGGCAGCGCCGTTCTTGGCCGGAATATCAAGGCCGAATCCGTCGTAGGCGGATTTCAACTCGTCGCTGAAGTCGTAGACCAACCGGAACGCGCGGCCGACCTTCTGGCCGACATCGCTCAGCACCTCGAAGGTTAGCGCGTTTTTCTCGACGGTTGACAGCGAGTCATCCGGCTTCTCAGGGCTGATCGCGACCAGCGACGCACCCGCTGCCTCGATATCGGGAATGATGCGCTGGAATGCCCGCAGTTCGAGGTTGCAGAACGGGCACCAGCCGCCGCGGTAGAAGGTGATGATGACCGGTCCTTCCTTCAAGAGCGCACCGACGTCGACGGTTTCGCCCTTGGCGTTGCCAAGCACGATCGATGGCGCACGATCGCCAACCCTGAGGGCCGTCTTCGCTAGTCCGTCGCGAAGCTGCGCAATATGCCGCTCCATGATCGCCTGCCGTTCCGCAGGAACGCGCTTGAACCATCCGGCGCGATATTCGGCGAGCTCTTGTTTCAGGGACATGATAACCTCGTTTTTGTTGGCATGAGGGGATTTTGGATCAGACGTCGTAGGCTACGGCCTTGCGCGCCAGGCCGTCGAAGCAGTCGAGCAAACGATCGCGCCACAGCTTGACCGGATCGCCCTCCTCAAGCAGCGCGAACGGGCTGATGCAGCGCGCCCATTGGAATTGACCAAACAGGGCATAGTCGGCATAGAGCGGCTCGTCTCCGCCGAAAAAGGACTGGGTCTTTAGCGTCGTGCGCAGCGGCGCGAGGCTGGCGCGAAACCCGGCAAGCCCGGCGTCGCGATTGGCGACGAAAGCCTCCAACGTCTTGCCGACGCGCTGTTCGCGACTGGTGCGAAAATACTCGCGATCCTTGTCGGCAATTCGCTCCAGGATATCGAGTGCGATAAACGGAAAGATCGTGCTGACCAGAGCGTCAGCGAGGCTCGAATAATGGCGCGTCAAGCGCCTCGCCGCGGCGCCGTCGAACAGAGACGGCGAATCCGGGTAGGCGTCTTCCAGATAATTCGCGATGGTCCAAGAATCGGCGATCCAGCGATCGCCATCGACCAGGACTGGAACTGTCTTGCTGCCTGATGGCGCGATCTCTGCCTTTTCGGTAAAGCGCCATGGGATGGTCTCGATCGGAAGCTTCTTGTGGGCCAGGGCGAGCCGGATCCGCCAGCAATAGGGACTGAAGCGCCTATTCGGATCGGCGCCAGCGAGATCGTAGAGACGCAGTGTCATGCGGCCATTGCTCCACTCATCGCCCTATAGCCGCGGCAGTTTGACCGAAAAGAACCTTTTTCGATTCTTCGCTGACCGTTGGCGCGGTATTGATCTCTTGAGCCTTGGCATAGGCCCGTTTGACGGCAGCGCGATCGCGCATCGCCTCGAACCAGCGTTTGAGATGCGGGAAGTCTTCTAGTTTTTGACCTTGCCGCTCGTAAGGCACGACCCAGGGATAGATGGCCATATCGGCGATCGAATAGCGGTCGGCCACGAATTGGCGATCCGCAAGACGTTTGTTGAGCACGCCATAGAGGCGGTTGGTCTCTTTGACGTAACGCTCGATCGCGTAAGGAATCTTTTCCGGCGCATATTGCGAGAAATGGTGGTTTTGGCCCGCCATCGGTCCGAGCCCGGCCATCTGCCAGAACAGCCATTCCATGACTACAATGCGGTCGCGCAGGCCGTTCGGCAGATATTGGCCGGTCTTGTCGGCGAGATAGACGAGGATGGCGCCGGACTCGAAGACCGAAAGTGGATCAGCCCCATCCTTTGGGCTATGATCGACGATCGCCGGCATGCGATTGTTCGGGGAAATCGCCAGAAATTCCGTCCGAAACTGCTCACCCTTGCTGATATTGACGGGCACGATCCGATAGGGAAGCCCAGTCTCCTCAAGGAAGATCGTGATCTTGTGGCCGTTCGGCGTGGTCCAATAGTAGAGATCGATCATCGTTTTGCCTTTCGTTTATGTGGTGGTTTGAGCAGCGCGAGCGCCGGCCGCACGACGCCTTCCATCATCGCGCGCTCCGGTTTGGTGCGAGCCAATACGCGGACGCCGAGCAACACGCCGAGCAACAGCCGCGCTGTATCGCCGGCGTCAACATCAGACGAGACCGTCTCGTCGGCCTGAGCCTTCAGGATGCACCGTCTGAAGAACGCCTCGATGTCGTTGAATTGCTCGGTGATTACGGCGCGACATTCGGCGTCATGCGGCGCGATTTCGAGCGCCGAGTTTATCAGGAAACAGCCCTTGCGTTGCCGATCGCTGATCGAGTGCTCGATGATCTCGGCGAAGAAACGGTGCAGCGCGGCTTTGGGAGCGAGCGACTGTTCCAGCCGGCGTAGCCGGTCGCGCGTCGTGCGATCGAGATAACGCTCCAAGGCGCGCGAGAACAGTTCCTGCTTGCCGCCGAAAGCATTGTAGAGGCTTGGCGCCGTCAAGCCCATCGACGTCGTCAGGTCACGCAGCGACGTGGCCTCGTAGCCGCGCCGCCAGAAACACTCCATCGCCGCTTCCAGCGCGGCCGCCTCGTCGAATTCCCTCGGTCGCGCCATCGCTCCAGCCTGGCCTGCCTGATGTATACAGGTTGACGTTATATATCGATTGATACAAAATCAAGGGCTGAGGAAGCGTTCGAGAGAAGCTGCGGCATGGAAGGAACGTCATGGGTGTTCTGATCGACGGCAAATGGCGCGACGGAGAATTGCCACTGGAGACCGGCCGGTCGGGCCAGTTCAACCGCGCCGACAGCGTGCTCCGTGATCGCATCACCGCGGACGGCTCGTCGGGCTTCAAGGCGGAACCGTGGCGATATCATCTCTATGTCGCGCACGGCTGCCCGTGGGCGCATCGCACGCTGATCTACCGTACGATCAAGAAGCTCGAGGGAGTGATTTCCGTCGCCTACGCAATTCCGGGCCTCAAGCAGAACGGCTGGACCTTCGAGCGCGATGCCCGCTACCCCGACTGCATTCCTGACGAGGTAAACGGCTTCCACTATCTGTATGAAGCCTATGTCGCAAGCAACCCAGCCTATACCGGCAAGGTCACGGTGCCGACGCTGTGGGACAAGAAGACAAAGCGGATCGTCAACAACGAATCATCCGAGATCATCCGGATGTTCAACAGCCAGTTCAACGCGATCACCAGCGACCGTACCGATCTCTATCCGGCCGCCTTGCGCGCCGAGATCGACGCCGTCAACGAACGTGTCTATCACAACGTCAACAACGGCGCTTACCGGGCCGGGTTCGCTAAATCGCAGTCTGCCTATGACGAGGCCTATGACGGGCTGTTTGCAACGCTCGATTGGTTAGAAGAAAGGCTGTCGCGGCAGCGATATCTGGTCGGTAACCAGATCACCGAAGCCGATTGGCCTCTGTTTCCGACGCTGGTGCGCTTCGACGTCGCTTACTTCTCGCTGTTCAAATGCAACAGACAGCGTATCGCCGACTACCCCAATCTGTCGAGCTACATGCGCGAACTCTATCGGGTGCCCGGCGTCGCCGAGACAGTGAAGCCGCGGTATTACGTCATCAATTACTATTCCATCGCTAAGGTGAACCCGACCCAGATCATCCCCAAAGGGACGCCGGTGGACTTCAGCCAACCGCACGACCGCGCCAAGTTGGCTGCATAGACCCGAAACGATAGAAGAACATTCACGGAGGAAGACGTGCTGGAGCTATATCACAACATCAATTCGGTGTGCGCCCAGAAGGTGCGTATCGCGCTCGCGGAAAAAGGTCAGCCGGTCAAGGAGCATCTGCTCACGCTGCAGGGCGACCAGAACGATCCGGCCTATATGAAACTCAATCCGAACGGCGTGGTGCCGACGCTGGTGCATGACGGCAATGTCATCGTCGAATCGTCGCTGATCCTCTACTACATCGACGAAGCCTTTCCCGATCCGCCGCTGATGCCGAAGACGCCGGCCGCGCGCCATCGCGTTCGGCTCTACAACAAGCTGATCGACGAATACATGCACAACGCATGTACCATCATGACCTTTGCCACGGCGTTCCGTCCTAGATTTCTCAAAATGTCGCGCGAGCAATGGCTCGCCGAGATCAACAAGGCGCCACTCAAGCGGCGCGCCGAGTATAAGCGCAGCGTCATCGAGCACGGGCTGGATTCGGAGTTCGTTGTCGATGCGCTCAGCCAGCACCAGAAGATGATCTCGTGGATGGCCGAAGGCCTCAGGCGTGGCCCCTACCTCGCCGGCGACGCCTTCACCAACGCCGACTGCGCGGTCATCCCCTACATCCTGCGCCTTGAACTTCTGAAGCTTGGCGGCATGTGGCAGCGCGAGCCGGCCGTGGCTGACTGGTGGATGCGCGTGCGTGATCGGGGCTCGGTCAAGGCTACAATCTTTGATCGCATGCTAGAAGCCGACTGGGCACCCTTCCGCAACCTGTCGCCTGATCCCTGGCCTAAAGTTCAGAATTTGCTCAAGGCGGCGTGACGGCCGCGGGTCGAAACCTGTTGGTCGCTCGGACAACGGATTGACTTTGTGACCCTGCAGGAGATGCGTCCGATGCTTAAACTGTTCACCGCGCACAATTCGATCTGCACTCAGAAGGTGTTTCTGACCCTCATTGAGAAGGAATTGCCTTGGACGTCAGAATACATCGACCTCTTCAACAACGAACAGTATCGGCCCGAATACCTTAAGCTCAATCCCAAAGGTGTCGTACCGACACTGATCCACGAGGATCACGCGATCGTCGAGTCGACTCTGATTTGCGAGTACCTGGACCAGACATTCCCGCAGCCGTCCCTGGTTCCTGCTTCCGCTTTCGAACGCGCGCAGATGCGGCGCTGGAGCAAGCACATCGACGAAGGGGTTTTCGAGGCGACCCGAGAAATAAGCTTTTCCGCGATGTTTCGCGATAAAATGAAGGCGATGACCCAGGAACAACGCGACGGTCGTTATCGCAATATCGGCGACCCGGGACGCCGTGCTCGTATGATCTCGACCTACGAGCTCGGATGCGACTCGCCCTTTGTCGCGCAAGGGATCTTCGCCTTTGAAAAAATGTTCGGGGAGATGGAGGAGTGCCTTTCGGACGGCAGATCGTGGCTGGTCGGACCGAATTTCAGCCTTGCCGATATCAACGTGATTCCCTTTACGGCACGACTGAACTACTTGACCCTCCTGGACGTCTGGATCAAGGACCGGCCGTTGGTCGCGGCCTGGTGGCAAAAGGCGAAAGCTCGTCCCAGTTTCGCTGGCGCTGTCGCGCAGCTCCTCGGCGAAAATCAAATTAGGACCATGGCGGAATCGGGAAGTCGCATCAAAGGTGAAATCGCCGCTAAGCACGCCGAAATCGTGAAGGCGCGCCAATTAGCCTTGGATGCGGCGGCCTGAAATTTCGCACAGGGCGTAATACTCACTAAGGCGACTTCTAGAATATCATAGGAGGCAGGGTATTCCTGTGACAGGGTGTTTCCACCACTCCCCAAGACAAGAGAGGTCAAGTTGCGGCCGCGAAGAAACCGTCGTCACGGACAACGATGAAAAGCCGGCCATCGCCGACGTTTCATAACCGATCATTATGCGACTCAAGTCCTTCGGCTCCGCTTTTCGCACTGGCTAAGAAATTAGCCTTTCGCAGCAAGTACGGGACACACCGCTAGCCTCGATATGAGTGATGTTTTCATATTGAGTTGTGCGGCTGACCTGGAAATACGATTTTCATTTCAAATTGTGCGACTGCCTCAAAATTACCTATTTCCTATTCGCTCAGAGGAACGCGGCCATCCGACGGGCATTTGGTAGGGCTTTCTGTGCCCGCTCTTGAGACATCGCATCGCGCAGGCTCTACTCGTGACCAAGGCGACATAGAGCTATGCACAGCAGCCCGAGCGAATGCTGCTTTCGGGACAGGCTCTCGCTGCTGAAGATACTCGCGTACGTCCGGAAGTGTCGAACCGGGCCTCCGCGCACGCTAGCCCAGTCTCCCTTTAACAAATTCGGATATTGAAAATTCGGGATCGGAGACTGAAACAAAAGAATGAGCCATTTCATTGCGCCGGCACGGCTTGTCCAAGCTCTTACATAAATTGGAATTTAGTTTTCTGAACGCGAATTTAATGGCGCCACAAGGCCGTCAACTTACACTCAAACGGAGCCAAGCGTTGCGCACCGAATGAGGTGCCAAATAAATAACCAAGGAGAACTTAAAACATGCGTCTCAAAAACACGATAGGCTTCGCCGCACTGGCTTTCTGCGCTGCGTTTGCTTCCGATCCAGCCTTTGCGCAGAAAGGTGCGGATGATGGTGGACCGGCGGCGGCCGTGGCGGCGCCTGCTGGCCAAGCGTACACTCCCGCGAAGCCGCTCTACAACAGCGTGCGTCAGGAGCGGCAGCAGCCGACTACACCGTGCATCTTAGGCAAGAACCCGAACGACGGCGGAATGACCGGTGTGAACGGCTGTAAATAAGCCGTCACGAGCGAACGGGTGAAATAGCTAAGCGCCGGGCAAGGCTACAGGTCGGCCCGGCGCCTTTCTTGGAACGCGCGCTAGAGCCTCAAGGCGCCAGGAAGTAAACGTGGTTGAACTCAACGACCTACGGCATGTCCGCTTCGCCGACTGGCGCGGGCTCCTATGCCGAACCCGCCGTGACCTATCGCGATTGGCATGACATCCCGAAAAGGATCGTCGCGGCCTCCCCGCATTATCAGCGCTACATCATTCGGTGCATTGATGCGATTAAGAGCTGGTGCAAGGACGTGGTTACATTGCTTGGCGATGCCGCACATCCCATGGTGCCATAGCTCTTGAGGACAGTAGTTTTGCAAACGCCTTCGCGCCCAAAGGGATCTGCTATCAACGCACTTGCTTGCCGGCCATCTCTACCGTGCAGCCGGGACCGGCGTTAATCGTAAATTGAAAGCCATGTAACTTGACGATTGCAGCGACCAGACTCAGGCCCAAGCCCAACCCTTCGGTGCGCCGGCTTTTGTCCGAGCGATAGAAGCGTTTGGTCACAGCTTCACGTTCGATCTCTTGGATGCCTGGACCGGAGTCGCTCACGCGAATAACGCTCATGTCCCCGCGTTGTAGCAAGGCGAGTTCCACATATCCGCCGTCGGGCGTGAACTTCACAGCGTTGTCGACCAAATTGGCGATGGCTTCGAAAAGAAGATCGCGGTCGCCGTGCACCGTCATCTCATTGGCGGCTTCGACCTGAAGCGTGACGCACTTGTCCTCGGCGATCGGATCGTAGAGATCGCCCACCTCGCGTAGAAGAGGGGCGAGGCGGACGTCACTAAAACCGGCAAGCCTGCGGCTATGCTCAATCTCGGCAATGCGCAACAGCGCGGTGATGATGGTGAGCGATTGGTCGAGACCGGCTATTGCTTGATCGGCGACTGCTCGTAGTTCCTCCACTGTTCCACCGTGTTCGCGCCCGCGCTCGAGGCGGATCCGGACGCGGGTGAGCGGCGTGCGCAAATCATGGGCGATGTTGTCGCTTATGCCGGCGATTTCCTGGATAAGGGTTTCAATCTCGCCTAGCATTCGGTTGACGCTGGCGGCGAGTTGATCGAACGGATCATCGCCCCCGCGTGTCGGCAGTCGCTCGCGCAAGTCTCCTGCGACGATATGTTGGATTCTTCGGTTGACTTCCGAGAGTCGATTGTGAGCCCGTAAGCTCAACACGAATCCGATGATGATTGCCAGTGCAAAAGCCGGCAAGAGGCCCAGAGTGAGAGCCCGTCGGACGATATCGGCAATCTCACTGATGTCGTCGACGTTGCGACCGATCGCAAGTACCTCGCCGTCCGCCAACGTACCCGTCACCAACCGCACATTCTCGGTCTCGCGGCCGCGGTCATCGATCCGAACGACCATCGCGTTTGCCGGAATATCCGGCGTCAGACCGGGCGGCAGGCTCTCCATGTTGCCGGCGATGCGATGACCGTCCGGGCCGAATAGGCCCGCCAGCCTGATGCGACGGGGATCGTCGCGCAAGCGATTATCGATATGCTCCAGCCGTCGGCCGGGGGCATCGGCCGCAATGATGTGCAATTCTCCGCTGATCAAATCGTCGAACGTGGACGTCATAAACGCCGCGGTCTGCCAATAAACGAAACCGAACAATAGCAAGGTGCCGAGCACGAATGCGCCTGCGACGGCGAGTGTCCAGCGAAACGTAGTCGTGCGGGCGAAATCAAACGGGCGCACGGAGGATGAATCCCATGCCGCGCACATTGTGAATCAGGGGTAGATCGTCCGGCCTATCCACCTTGCGGCGTAGCCGCCCCATATGAACGTCCACAAGGTTGGTCTGGGGGACGAACTTGTAGCTCCACACCTCTTCAAGCAGCATGGCGCGCGTCAGCATTTGGTCTTTGCGACGCATCATGTATTCAAGCAAGTGGAATTCGCGCGGCAAAAGATCAATCACGCGACCTGCTCGCTTGGCTGTGCGCTCGATGAGATCAAGTTCCAGCGGGCCCACTCGCAGTATCGTATCGCGGCTTTCTGCCGGTCGACGCAACAGCGCCTCAATCCGGGCGAGGAGTTCGATGATTGCAAACGGCTTGGTCAGATAGTCGTCGCCGCCCGCCCGCAATCCGCGTACCCGATCGTCCACTGCGCCGAGAGCACTCAAAACCAGGACCGGCGTTCGCATGCCCTCGTGCCGTAATGCCTCAATGACGGTGAGACCGTCCATTCCCGGCAGCAGGCGATCCATGATGATCGCTTCTGCTTTGCCCGAACGAGCCTTATCCAACCCATCGATCCCGTTTGGGGCCCAATCGAGATCAAAACCGCGGTCGCCAAGCTCGGCCCTGATCTCGTCGGCCGTCTCCTTGTCGTCCTCGATGAGCAACAATCTAACCATCGATTTATGCCCACGCACCGTGGCTGCCGTTTCACCACCTACCGTTCCCAAGGTCGACATTCTTTGGCCGTTGGTTTTCGTATCTACCGGGGGATTGATCCGCGATCCATCATCCAGCGGCAACATAGGATCTTCCATCGGTCGACTACATTTGGAAAGGCGGATGAGCAAGCAATGATTTACCACCGCCGGACCACGGCGCCTCACATGATCGCGAAATCCAGGCTTCGCCTCGCGGACCGGTCGGTAATTGAGTAGTTAAGCTCGGATTGACAGACGCACCAGTAAAATGGTTGTTAGAATCGTCACTTTAACCATTGGAATGCAAGTTTTTATGCGCTGCCGGAACCGCATTTGTGGCTAATTCGTTGATGGGCGTTGCTGCGAGACCGCTCGTCGGGGCTCTTACATAAATTAGAATTTAGTTTTCTGAACGCCAATTTAATGGTGCCGCACTGCTGCCAGCTTATCTTTCGGCCCAGCCAAGCGTGCACCGAGAGAGGTGCCGATCAACGCCTTCAGGAGAACCACGATGAAAACGGTCAACGCAAAATTGATTTTGTCCACTCTCGGCATCGTCGCGATGCTCACGAGCCCCGCATTTGCACAGAAGCTGTATCGTCGGCCATCGCAGCAGACGACACAGTTTCAGGCCCCCATGGACCAGTACCCCAATGGGGCGACCCGAACCGGAAGTGCATCAAGCCAATTCGACCAGGACCACGGCTATTATTCTGGGAACTAACCACCCAAGCACGCCTGCAAATCGAGAGCGCGCAGAAAGGCCCGGGGTCCCCCCGGGCCTTTTCGTTGGTGGAACGCCTTTCCGCATAGATGCCACGCGCGGAGCGCGGACGATAACCGCGTTTATGGGTGTTCGATGAGTAGCCGGCATGCGCTGCTGGAGAACAGCACTATAGTGCGCAGCACGCGGCCCGATCACGGACATGCGAACCGGTCTCTGCACATTCGAACCCAGTCTCTTCTAAGAAAATTCGGATATTGAAAAATCGCTGTCAGAGACTCGCCGCCAAAATTCGCGAATTACCGAGCTGGAACCGTGCAAGACACGGTCCGGAGACGCGTTGACCGCTAGCTAACCCCCGAAAGCGTCTGCAATACTTTTTGAAAACCGGAAATGGCCCCTGGAGACGGGACTGCCTGGCTGACGACCCAGTGTATCTCGAACCGGTCTCCGCGCTGAATTCCCTGATAACAGGGAAAAAAACAGGGAATTTCGCAAAACTGGGCTGACTGCGGCTCCGGAAGTCCCGAATAGTGTTGATGCAATCGGGACTTTTGATCCAATTCCCTGCGTACCCGAACAGGGAATTCGGAAGCGAGAACAGGGAAGCAAATCCTCGGAACAGGGAATTTGGACCGCCCTGCCCTGCTATCCTCAGGGTAATCCGCGACGTTAGGATTCAACCAGCCGGGCGCTTGGCGGCACGCGCATCCGCTTCCAATTGACTTCACTTCTAGCGTAGGTTTGATGAAACAGACGTCGGGCTTGCGCCTCGAATTAATTCATCTTTGGCCGGCTATCGGAAATGACCCTCAGACTTATTTTGGCCGGTGACGTCAATCTCATGAATGTCACCGATGCCACAATTCCGTTTCGGCGGGTCGCCGCTGAACTAAATGCAGCAGATGCCGTGTTCGCCAATCTGGAATGCTGCCTGCATCTGCCATCGCGGCGATCGCATGCGACTGAAGGCTTCTTTGTCGATCCGCAGATTGGTGGTGAAGCATTGCGGCTTTCCGGCATCGGCGCAGTGGGCATCGCCAACAATGTCAATTACGGCGCCGAAAGCATCGCGGCGTCCATCAAGCGGCTCGATCAGATCGGGCTCGCACATACCGGAGCCGGCGCCAACCTTGCCGCGGCGCGTGCTCCCGCCATCATCGCCCGCAACGGACTGCGCGTCGCCGCTGTGCAGCGAAGCTCGGTGTACTGGCCAACCGACCACGAAGCCGCTCCCGATTCGCCCGGTATCGCCGTAATGCGCGGCCACACCGCCTATCAGGTTCCCATCGGCCGGGTCGCGCCCGGCATGCCGCCGCCGAACCGGCCGGGAGTGCCGCCGATCGTTGTGACGTGGGCGGATGCTGCCTATCTCGACGATTTTCGCAAAGACATCGCGGCGCTCCGCCTGCAGGCCAACATCGTCATTGCCTCCTGTCATTGGGGCCTTGGGCGTGAGCCGCTGCAATACATGACCGATATCGCGCATGCGGCGATCGATGCCGGCGCCGACGTGGTCATGGGACACGGGCCGCACTATCCGCTGCCGATCGAAGTCTACGACGGCCGGCCTATTTTTTACGGCCTCGGCAATCTGGCGTTTTCGACCGGCCATATTGGCCGCAAACACGCCGGATGGATCGGCATATTGGTGGACGTCACCTTCGAACGCGGCGCTGTCTCCGGCTGCCATTTCCGCTTCGTCCGCAGCGATGAAGCGAATTCATCTTATATGTGCCGCCTTGCCGATGAGAATGAAACTCTCGCCGACCTCACAGCACGGAGCAACAAGCTCGGCGCCGCGCTTAAGCCAGAAGGCGATCGGGTGCAGGTGACGGCTCAATAAACCAGGGAGCAAAACATCATGAAAATCGATCGCAGGAGTTTGCTGCGGATCACGGTTGGCGCTACCGCGCTGCCCGCCATCGCGCGCGTTGCCCATGCCGACACTTATCCTTCGCGGCCGGTCCGGCTCATCGTCGGCTTCACCGCCGGAGCAGCTTCCGACGTCGTGGCACGCATTTTTGCCCACGCCGCCGGTGCGATCCTCGGGCAGCAAATCGTCGTAGAAAACAAACCGGGTGCAGGATCAAGCATCGCCGCACACTATGTGGCCCACGCGCCAAAGGACGGTTACACGCTCTTCCTTCCAGCACTTTCGACTTTGACCAATGAGATCGTCAACCCGACTTCTCCGCCGCTTGACATGAGCAAGGACTTCGCTGCGGTCGCGCAGCTCGCCGAGGGACCATTCTTTCTCACCGTCAATCCGTCGCTTGGCGTCCACAGCGTTGGCGAGCTCGTGGCGCTCGCCAAGTCGAAGCCCGGCCAACTGAGCTATGGCTCGGTCGGCGCCGGAAGCTTGCCGCATCTATGCGGCGTGCTGTTCGAGCAGCGTGCCGGCATCAAGCTTGTGCACGTGCCCTATCCCGGCAGCCCGGAATCGGTCACTGATTTGATCGCAGGCCGTATCACCATGGCCTTCGTCGTCGGATCATCAACCATCGGCCAGATCAATGCCGGCCAGCTCCTGCCCCTGGCGACGACGGGTGCCAAGCGCGCGACTCTGCTGCCCAACGTGCCGACCATGACCGAGGGCGGCGTTTCGGGGTTTGGCTTCAATCTCTGGCTCGGACTGCTCGCGCCTTCAGATACGCCGCGGCCCGTTGTCGACAAACTTGCAGATGCTGCGCACAAGGCCTTGCATACCGCGGACGCGATCGAGGCATTGCGTAAGCAGGGTTATGAAGCGCTCGATGTTGGGCCTGATGAGTTCGCCGCCCACATTCGCGACGACGTCGCCCGCTGGACCGAAGTCGTGCGCACGGCAGGTTTGAAAAGCTAAATATCCTATAGATCCAGAAGCCTCGTTACGTTGTCCTGCTGCTCAATCGCTTTAAGGCGCATGAGCAGCATTTCCTGTTTGTCGTCGGGAAGACCCGAAGAAAGATTGCGAAACTTGCGTTCGACGCGCTGCTCCAGGCTTTCGCCGTCGTCATTGTCGAAATCGGTCTTGGTAATCGTCACGGAACGGCCGTCCGCGAGAAAAACTTCAAGCCGGCAGCTCGCATTGTGGCCCACGGCCATAGGCCCAGTATAGCGACGCAATTCGATCCGCTTGCATAGATCAAGGATCGCGGGATTCTGGTTAGGGCCATCGAGGAATGCGTGGGGATCGGCCGGGTCGCGGAACAGCGCCAGCGCGACGCTGAACGGCACGCTGTATTGCGCCGTGCCAACATCCCGGGGCGCGCGATCCGCGTGATGCGACAGCACTTTCTCCGAGGTTTCGATGACAATCTTGCTGATATCCTGCGGACCGAAGCCGTGCTCGCGCTGCAGCTGCCGAATCGCCCGCACCGGCGCCTGGGCGGTGACGTGGCACGGAAACATCTTGAACCAGATATTGAGACTCTCCCAACGCGAGCCGAGACCGTCGGTCAGCAACTGCGGATCGCCGTCCCGCGCATAAACATCGAGATAGCCAAATTTGCCCTCGAGGAGCACATCCGGTCCTTCGAAGCCGCGCGCAGCCAGATAGGCGGCGGTCACACCGCCTTCCGCGGCTCGGCCCATGTGCAGCCGTTTCACCATGCCGCCGTTACCGGCCTTTGCAAAAGCCAGCAATCCCGAACACAGCGATCCGCCGATGCCGATCGCCATCGTGGTCTGGTGCGCGTCATGCCTCATGATCCGGCTTGCGGCTATTGCCGATCCGAACACGCCGGTTTGGCCCGGCGCATGGAAGCCCATGAGCTCGCTGGTTTGTTTGGCTGCGAGCCCAGTCCGCAGCATGCATTCGTTTCCGGCAACGAGCGCCGTTAGAAAATCGCGTCCCGACGCGCCGCATTCCTCCGCCACTGCGAGCGCGCCGACGGTGGCGGTCGAGCCGGGATGAACGCCGACGCTAGGCTGGCGCAGATTGTCGAACTCGAAGGCGTGAGCGAAGGTGCCATTGGCGAGCGCTGCGGCCGGCGCACTGGAGCGTCGCAATTGCGGAGCTAAGATCGTGCTCGAACCGTTGCTGCCGACATGGCGCGCGAACTGCTCCACACTGTTGCTCCAGGGCAGACTGCTGCCGAACAAGGCTACGGCAACGGCATCGATCACGCACGCCTTGGTCATGGCGATCACGGGCGCGGGGATATCCTCGTAGCGTAATAGCGCCGCGAACTCCGCAAGCCTGCGCGTCTCGCCCGCCATTATCCGCCCCCCTGCCCGCCGTCGGCGCGGCTCTTGCGCAACTGCTCCCGCAGCATGCCCCTGCGCAATTCGAGCGTGCGGCGGCGATGCACGCGAGCGAGCCGCTCGGCGCCATCCCCGTCTCGGGCCTCGATCGCTGCGAGAAGCGCGCGATGCTCTTCCAGGGCCTCGGGAGGCCGGCCTTTGCTGTAGAGCGTGCTGGTCTGAAAGCCGCGCACATGATCGAGCAGCGATTGCAGCGATTGAAGGAGCCGGTTGTTATGCGCGGCGCGGCACACGAGCTGATGAAATTCGCCGGTCAGCCGCCGCAGGGCGCCAACGTCGCCGCGCCGCAGCACCGCCTCCATGTCCTCAAGAAGCTCGCGGATCGCGGCGATTTCGCCCGGTGTAGCGTTTTCGGCGGCGAGCCGCGCCGCCATGCCTTCGAGCGCTTCGCGCACGTAGAACAGCTCCGTCAAATCCTCTTCGCTGATGGCGCGCACGACCAGCCGCGAGCCCGCATGGGCGACAAGCCCTTCGGCTTCCAGCTTGCGCAAGGCTTCGCGTACCGGCGTGCGAC
>JBAQAB010000259.1:0-19890 GCA_049285535.1 Xanthobacteraceae bacterium | reverse complement strand
CAGCTGCAGCGGCAGGTTTGGCGCAATCGACGGCAGGGCGACGAAGGTCGACAGTGCCGGCATGAATAGCGTGTAGCCGTCGGGTATCGCTTCGGAAGCGGCCCGGGCGGCGATGCTGCCGTTGGCGCCGGGATGATTGACAACGATGAACTGCTGACCGAACGCCTTGGTGAGCCCTTCGGCAACAAAGCGGGCATCGACGTCGGGCGTGGAGCCCGGCGCCGCGTCAGAGATGATCGTCACCGCCTTGTTCGGGTAGCTATCGGCTTGAGCATGCGCGGCCGTTGCCGCCGTCATCGCCAAGACGCCCAGGCCGATGTTGCGGAACCATTGCCGAAGGTCATGCATGATATCCTCCCCCATTGCGCCGGGGCCGGCGCGTCTGTCGAAATCATTAATTCAAAAGGATACGGCGGCCCTGCGGGCGTTTCTACCGGGCCGGCTGCGCTAAACCGACACGGCAGGGCAGCGATAGAGTGCAGCGGTCTCTTTACGTTAACCTCACGTAACTGCGTCCCCAAGGATGCACATTTAAGGATTTCCTCTTAAGACCGGTTGCGATGCGGCTTCCCCCGACCAGGCCGAGTTCGTGACCGGTTTTGTGACAAAGAGCGCCACACCAGCAGCAACGTTTCGCTCGGCGACTGCGCCGGTTGATGCCGGCCAAGCCGCGCTGTCGCGCTTGGCGGATTTGTCGCGGGAGCTTGGGCCCGAACTGAGCGTTAGCATCCACACCCGCCTCGACGACGTTGAAGACGAATGGCGCCGTTTCCAACAAAGCGCCGAATGCACGGCATTTCAGAGTTTCGAGTGGCTGGCGGCGTGGCAGCGCCACATTGGCGGCCATGACGGTACCGTGCCGATCATCGTGGTCGGGCGTTTCGCCGACGGCGCAACCGCTTTCATCCTGCCGCTTGCGGTCGAGACACAGCGTTCGGTGCGGCGACTCTGCTGGCTTGGCCAGGAGCTCGGCGATTACAACGCGCCGCTATTGACGCGCGATTTCGCGCAGCGTGTCACGCCCGTTCACTTCCTTGCGCTGTGGCGTGAGCTGCTCACGCGCCTGCAATCCGATCCCGCGCTTCGCTACGACTGGATCGAGTTCGAGAAGATGCCGCAAACGGTCGGCGTCCAGAGTAATCCCTTCACCAGTCTCCGAGTCACGCCGAACGCCAACAATGCGCACATCACGCAATTGGGAGACGACTGGGAGAGCTTCTATCGCGCCCGGCGATCTTCGGCGACGCGCCGGCGCGACCGCACCAAGCGCAAGCACCTCTCCGAGTTCGGCGAACTTCGCTTCGAAACCGTCGTTGTGCCGGACGATTTGCGGCAAACGCTCGATACGTTGTGGGAGCAGAAAAAGCGCGTCTTTGTGCGCAAGGGCATCCCCGACATCTTTGCGCGACCCGGCTATCGGGAGTTTTTCGCCGATTTCGCGGCAAATCCGAGTTCGCGGCATCTGGCCCACGTCAGCCGCGTACAGATCGGCTCGGCCTGCGCGGCGGCGAATTTCGCGATCGTGTTCGGCGACTGCTATTACCATGTGCTGTCGAGCTATTGCGACAGCGAGTTGACCCGCTACGGCCCCGGCACGCTGCATCTCCGCGAGTTGCTGGCCTATGCCATCCAGAGCGGCTTGCGGCTTTTCGATTTCACCATCGGCGACGAGCACTACAAGCTGGAATGGTCCGACCTGCGGCTGAAGCTGTTCGATTACAGCAAGGGGACGACATGGCGAGGCCGGATCGCCCATCTGCTCTCGGTGGTACGGCGGAGAACCAAGCGCTTCATCAAGACAACGCCGCTGTTGTGGCTCTGGGTATCTCGCCTGCGCTCGGCCGTCGGTCCGCTCCTGCACAGAGTCTGCCGTCGGATCAGCGGCACGCGCTAACGCTCGATCCGGTCTAAATTCGCCGTCATTCGCGCAATCACGCGGCGGAACGAGGCGAGGTCGCGCGGCGCGATTCCCTCTTCGGCGACGTCGGTAATGCCGCGCGCCACCGTGAGCAGTTCGTTACGTAGGCGCTTGGCTTTGGCGCTGAGATAGACCAGCACCTTGCGGCGATCGTCGTCGCCGCGCACGCGGCGGATCAGCCCTGCGCGCTCCATGCTGCGCAACGCGATCACCGTGGTCGGCTCCATCATGCCGACCCGCGCGGAAAGCTCGCGTTGCGAAAGACCGTCGGTAATCCACAGCACACGCAAAAAATACCACTGGCCGCGGCTGACGCCGTAGGCGGCGATACGGCGTTCAAGCAGGCGCTGAAAGGTGCGATGGGCGTCGCGCACCAGGTAGCCCGAACTGCTTTGCGGCGGCAGTTCCACTTGGCGGTGCGCCGTGATTTTGGTGCGATTCGTCGCGGATGGCATCGGCGTTGACAGGTCGCGGCATGGTGCAGGATAATTACTTAGAAATCTATGCAATGGGAACGTCGTCAATGCAACAACCGCTTCGCAAGGGCCAACCCGCCGCAACGCCGAACCATGCCTTCGATCTGCGCTCCACCCTGGAATGGCTGCGCGCGTCTGGCGAATTGATCGAGACCGACAAGGAGGTCGATCCAGACCTCCAGGTCACCGGCCTGCAAAAGCACATGGACGGCGGTTGCCCGGTGCTGTTCAACAACGTCAAGGGTAAACCCAACCATCGCGTCATCACTAATTTGTTTGGCGACATGGCGATCATCAACCGCATGTTCGGCTGGAAGGACGACGCCGAGCGGGTGCGCAAGCTGGCTTACGCGTTGTCGCATCCGGTCAAACCCGTCGAGATCGCCCAGAGCGAAGCGCCGTGCCAGGAATTCGTTGTCGAGAAGCCCGACGACGTCAATAAATGGATGGTGCCGATCCGCCATACCACCTACGAGTCCGAGCTCACCGTCGGCTCCGGCATCCGCTGCGTCACCGGCCCGCAATTCGAGGGCGGCTCCGACCTCGGCTATAACCGCATGAACTTCCGCTGGAGCAACGTCGGCACGTTCCAGATCTCGCCCGGCTCGCATATGTGGCAGGTCGTTAACAAATATTACAAGGAAGACCAGCCGGTGCCGATCACCATGTGCTTCGGCGTGCCGCCGGCGTGCACGCTCCTCGCTGGTGCTGGCTTCGACTACGCCATTCTGCCGATGGGCTGCGACGAGATCGGCATCGCATCCGCGGTGCAAGGCGCGCCGATCCGCCTCGTCAAGGCGCGCACCGTCGACGCCATGGCGCTCGCCGACTGTGAGCTGGTGCTCGAAGGCTACGTCAATCCACGCGATCGCCGCTACGAGACCAAGGAATCCGAGGACGCCGGCGTGCAGGGCCGCCACCACTTCCATCCGGAATGGGCCGGCTATATGGGCAAGGCCTATAAGGCGCCGACCTTCCATGTTACCGGCATCACCATGCGCAAGCCGGAGACCAAGCCGATCATCTTCGCGCTTGGCGTGCACATGCTCGACGACCACAATATCGATACCAGCGTGCGCGAGGCTGCGATTTACGAGCTGTGCAACCGGTTGCAGCCCGGCATCGTGCAGAACGTGGTGATCCCCTACTGCATGACGGATTGGGGCGGCTGCGTCATCCAGGTCAAGAAGCGCAACCAGATCGACGAGGGCTGGCAGCGCAATTTCCTGGGCGCAATCTTATCGTGCTCGCAAGGCATGCGGATCGCGATCGCGGTCTCAGAGGACGTCGATCCCTATTCGATGGATGACGTGATGTGGTGCCTGACCACGCGGGTCAATCCGCAGACTGACATCCTCAATCCGATCCCCGGCGGCCGCGGCCAGACTTTTATGCCGTCGGAGCGCATGACCGCGGGCGGCCAGCAATGGACGGCATCGAACACCCGCTTCGAAGGCGGCATGGGCATCGATGCCACGGTGCCGTTCGGCTATGAGAGCGACTTCCTGCGGCCGGTCTATCCGGTCGATAGAGTAAGGCCGGAAGATTGGTTCACGAAAGAAGATATCGCCAACGCCAAGAAACGGATGCACGGTTGGGTGCATTCGCTGGCAAAGTCAGGGCGGTGATCCTGTAGCGAAACCCGGGTTTCGGTGGTGGGCATTCCCGGATTTCGCTGCGCGCAATCCGGGCTACTGGCTGGCTTCGTTCTTCCACCGTTCCGCCAAGGCCCGCCGATCGAGCTTGCCGCGTTCGGTCTTCGGCAAAGACGAGGGGCTCAGCACGATCCGCTTCGGCGCCTTGAAGGCCGGCAGCGCGCCGGCGCAATAGCGTAGCAGCGTGTCGGCATCGACGCCGGGCCGCGCCACGACGTAGCTCATCACTTCTTCGCCGTAGATCGCATCCGGCACGCCGATAGTCGCCGCTTCGATCACGTCGGCGTGCTGCATCAGGAACGAATCGATCTCAACCGGCGAAATCTTGGCGCCGCCGCGGATGATCAGCTCCTTCTCGCGGCCGCTGAGCGTCAAGAAGCCTTCGGCATCGAGCGAGCCGAGGTCCCCGGTGCGGAAGCGGCCGCGGCTATGAACCTTCACCTCGCCATCGTCGCCGAGATAGCGGAATGGGTGATCGCCGAGCCCGCCGAGCTCCACATAGCCCATTTCTCCGGCCGGCAAGCGCCGGCCTTCGGCATCAACGATGGCGAGATCGTGATAGGTAAACGGCCGCCCGACAGTGCCGAGACGCCGTTTCTCGCCCGGAATGGCGGCAATCCAGCTCGCTTCGCTGGCGCCGCAGCCCTGCGCCACCGGGATGCCGAATCTTTGCTCGAAGCGCTTCCACTCTTCGAGCAGGAGCGGCGCCGAGCTCGAGGTGACAAAGCGCAGCTTCGGCAGGCTGTCGCGATGCCAGGTGCGCCCATGCAAAGTCTGCTCGCTGTTGAGCAGAATATTGATCGTGGTCGGATTACCGGTGGAGATCGTGACATCGTGCTCGCGCAAGTGCTGAAAAAACCGGCTAGCCGAGAATTTCTCCGAAAGCACCAGCGTGGCGCCGCGGTTGACCACCGCGAGCGCGCCTAAGGTTTGCGCCGAGTTCCAGCTGAAAGGACGGAAATCGTAAAGCCGGTCGTCGGCGGTAATGCCGAAGCCTTCGGCGAGCGGATCGATATTCAGCAGATATTCGCGGAAATTTAGGACCACGCCCTTGGGCGTGGCGCTAGTGCCCGAAGTGAAGAGGATGATGGCGTCATCGTCCGGCCCAGCCCCCTCCCTACCCTCCCCCACATGCGGGGGAGGGTAGGGAGCGGGCTGTTCGCTCGGCGGCAGACGCGCAAGCTCGGCAAACAGCGTGCCGGTCTCCGGCTTGTCCCAGACCCCAAGGCGCAAACGCGGTACCGCGGTCGCGGCAAGGAGGTCGTCGAGCGCCAACCCATCCTGATAAAGAATGAGCCGCGGCTTGAGCCGCTCGAAAATATTGCCCAACTGATTGCGGTTCATTTCGATGTGCACGGTGCACACCGTCGCGCCGGCCGCCATCACGCCGAAATAGCACAGCAAGTGCTCGATCGAATTATTGGCAAGGAGCGCGACCCGGTCGTTGCGGCCGAGCCCGCGCGCGCGCAGCAACGCCGCGAAACGGCCGATGCTGTCGCGCAATTGCCCGTAGCTGACGCTGCGGCCGTCTTCCGCCGACACCACCCAAGTCTTGTCCGGGCCGCGGCGCGCGGCCCGCTCGATCCAGTCTCGCAGCAGTTCCGGCCCGGCAGTTTCCGGCATCTCGGCGTGCCCTCGGGAATTCCTTAGCATTATAAGCATTCCGCGATGAATGAAAATCCTCACGTCATGACGGTTTGCCGGAACGGGCGGATTGAGGTCGGCGCGGTGTACGCTTAAAGTGGGCGCCGGAAATGCGCCGCAGGGAGGATGCGATGTTTCTGCGGAATTACTGGTATGTCGCCGCCTTGGATGAGGAGGTTCGCGACCGGCCGCTCGGACGTACCATCCTCGGCGAACCGGTCGTGTTGTTCCGCACCGCCGACAGTGCGCTGCACGCCTTCGAAGACCGCTGCCCGCACCGCCAACTGCCGCTGTCGATGGGCAAGATCGTCGGCGACGCGCTGCAATGTCACTATCACGGCCTGCGCTTCGACGGCTTCGGCAAATGCGTGCGGGTGCCCGGGCAGGACCACATCCCGCAAAACGCCCGCGTGCGCACTTATCCCGTGGTCGAACGCTACCGCTGGATTTGGATCTGGATGGGCGATCCCGCTTTAGCCGATCCGGCGCAGATTTGCGACTTCCACTGGCTCCAGGATCCGGACTGGGGCGCCAAGCCGTCATACCTTCATGTCGACGCCAACTGGCAGCTGGTCGTCGATAATCTGCTCGATCTCACCCATCTCGCCTTCGTCCACGAAACGACGATCGGCAATATGGCGCTGGTCGAGCACGCCGCGGTCAAAGTGCAACGCGCGCCGAACAACGTTCTAGTCACGCGCTGGATCATCGATCAGCCGGCGCCGCCGACGTTCGTCAAGGTCGGCAAGTTCACCGGTAACGTCGACCGCTGGCAGATTATCGACTACACGCCGCCGACGTTTCTGCGGCTCGACGTCGGCGCTTGCCCGACAGGCACCGGCGCGCCGGAGGGCCGCCGCGTTGGCGGCATCGGCATGCGCAACCTCAATGCCATCACGCCGGAGACCGAAACCACGTCGCATTACTTCTGGGGGCAGGCGCATGATTTCGAGCCGCATAATGCCACGATGACCGAACGCGTCTTCCAGCAGATCAAGACCGCATTTCTCGAAGACGTCGCGGTGTTCACGGCGCAGCAGCGCATGATCTGCCTCCGCCCGGACGCGCCGCAAGTCGACATCAACGCCGACGCCGGGGGCATCCAGGCGCGCCGCATCGTCGATCGGCTCTATCGCGAGGAGCGGGGGGCCGCATCGGCGCATGCGACCGCGGCCGAGTAAGTCAACACAATGGCAGTCAACTTTCGCGTCGAGCTGATCTGGAAGGAAAGCGACGATAACGGGGCCTCGTCGATTTTCTTGACTTCCGACGGCCGCGTGATCCTGCAAGGCAGCGGCCTTTCGGCTCAGGAGCGCGAGAAGCTTGCATTGCCGCGCGACGCCGATCTGATCAGCGTCGACCGCAGTCTCATCCGCGCCATCAAGGACATGCTGTGACTGGCAATCCGCAATGGCCCGATGTTCCATACGCCGCGTGGAGCGACACTTGCGACACGCTGCAGCTGTGGACGCAGATTGCCGGCAAGGTCCGCATCAAACTCACCCCGCTCATCAATCATTGGTGGAACGCGACGTTTTTGGTGACGGCGCGGGGGCTTGCCGCGCCGGCAATGCCCTATGCCGGCGGCACATTCGATATCCTGTTCGACTTCGCCGATCACCGGCTGGAGGTGAAAACCAGCGACGGCCGCGCCGACAGCCTCGCGCTGCGGCCGATGGCGGTTGCCGATTTCTACGCCGAATTCATGGAGCGGCTGCGCCGGCTCGGCATCGAGGTGCCAATTCGGACCATGCCCTGTGAAATCGAGATCGCGGTGCCGTTCGACCGCGATCACACGCATGCGCACTACAATCCGGTCTATGCACACAAATTCTTACAGGCATTGCTGCAGGCCAACCGCGTGATGAACGAGTTTCGCGCGCGCTTCGTCGGCAAGGCAAGCCCGGTGCATTTCTTCTGGGGCAGCTTCGACCTTGCGGTGACGCGGTTTTCCGGGCGCGCCGCACCGCCGCCGAGGGGCCACACGCCGTATGTCGCGGAACGGATCATGGCGGAAGCCTATTCGCACGAATGCTCGAGCTGCGGTTACTGGCCCGGCAATGGCGGCTTTGGTCAAGCAGCGTTCTACGTCTATGCCTATCCCGAGCCGGACGGTTACGGTGACACGCGCCTTCGCACCGCCGGAGCGGTCTACAATAAGGATCTTGGCCAATTTATTCTGCCCTACGACGCGGTTCGTCAGGCAAGCGATCCTGATGCGTTGCTGCTCGGATTTTTGCAGGAAACCTACGCCGCCGCGGCGGACTTGGCGCAATGGGATCGCAAGGCGTTGGAGCGCCCCGTCACCGGCCCGTAAGTTCGCGGCGCACGATCGCCGCGCCTTGCACCATCGCCTGCATCTTCGCGAACGCGATGGCGCGCGGCAGGTATTTCATGCCGCAATCCGGCGCCACGACGATTCGTTCCGGCGGCACGTGATCGAGCGCATGGCGGATGCGGCCGGCGACGATCTGCGGTGTCTCGATGGTCATGTCGGCCAGATCGATAACGCCCAGGATGATGGTCTTCGACGGTAAATCATTGAGAACCTTGAGGTCGAGTTTGGGCTGTGCCGCCTCGATGGAAACTTGTTGCACCTTCGAGCCTTCCAGTTCCGGCAGGAACGAATAGCCGGACGGCTTGTCGTGCACCACGGCGGCATAGCCGAAGCACAGATGCACCGCGACCGTGCCGCCGACGCCGTCGAGGGCGCGGTCGAGGGTCTTAAGGCCGTATTGCCGGGCTTTGTCGGGGTGCTGTTGCATCCACGGCTCGTCGATCTGCACCACGTCGGCGCCGGCGGCGAACAAATCCTTGATTTCGGCATTGACCGCCGCGGCGTAAGCCAGCGCCACCGCTTCCTCGTCTCTGTAGTAATCGTCCTGCGCCTGCTTGCCCATGGTGAACGGACCAGGCAGCGTCGCCTTGACGGCGCGTCCGGTGTTGGCGCGCAGAAATTCGAGATCGCGCAGTTCGATCGGGCGCGTGCGGCGGATCGGGCCGACCACGCGCGGCACCGGGATCGGCCGGCCGTTGCGGTTGATGACCGTCCCCGGATTGTCGGCGTCGATGCCGTCGAGCGCAGTGGCGAAGCGGTTGGAGTAGCTCTCTCGACGCTGCTCGCCGTCGGTGACGATATCGAGCCCGGCTTGTTCCTGATCGCGCATGGCCAGAAGCGTGGCGTCATCCTGCGCCCTTTCGAGCCTGTCGGACGCCACCAGCCAGAGATCGTCGACGCGGACCCGCGGCACCTGTTTCGACAGCTTGACGCGATCGATCAGCCATTCCGGCTGCGGATAGGAGCCGACAAGAGAGGTGGGTAGCAGCATCGCTCCTCAACAATAACTGATCCCGGACGCGATGCAGCACTTTCGTGCTGCGCCGCGCCCGGGATGCTTTGACGACCTAACGGCTAAGCCTTCAGCGCATTCGCGAACGGATAAATGACCTTGCCGGTCGCGTCTTCCGGAGGCGTAAGCACAGTCTGATAGCTCATACCGCGCCAGGTTTCGAGGTCGGCGGCGTCGGTGAGGTCGTGATACTGCACCTGCAACTGCCGGGCTTTGACCCATTCGCCGTTCTTCCCGAACTTCACACCGTCGATCATGATGGTGTTGAACTGGTGGCTGCGCAGGTAATCGGCGAGCTTGGCGTCGTCGAGGCTCTTCGTGCCGGTCACGGCATCGGCCAGAAGCTGCATGCGTGCGTAGCCCCAGCCGCCGAGATAATAGCCGAGCGGATCGATGCCCAGCCCCGGCGCGCGCGCCTGGTATTTCTTGAAGAAGTCCGCGGCCGGCGCCATCATTTTCGGCGACGGCACCCAGTTGTCGTAATTGACGACGCCGTTGAGGTGCGATTTGAGCTTGGACTTGATCGCGGTCGCCTGCAACCCGACCATGGCGCCGCCGAACATTTTCGGCTTTAGCCCGAGCTCGTTGGCGGACAACAGCATGCCGACCGAGCTGAGCGGATAGGAGCACACCACCACGAGATCGGGATTGGCTGCCTGGATCGCGCGGATGATCGGTGAATAGTCGGTCGAGTTCGGCGGGTAGGTTTTGTCATAGATGACTTTGAAGCCATATTGTTTGGCGTTGGCGCGTGCGCCCTCGGCCGCATTGCGCGAGAACTCGGCGTCCTCGGCGGCAATCGCGACGGTTTGCGGCTTCGGATTTTGTGCGGCAGCGACCTGGAAGAAGCCTTCGCTGATCGTCTGTTTCGGATTGGGTCCCGCCGTCGGGATGAACGAGAAGTATCTCGGATAGTGGAACTCGGAATTGGCATCGAGTCCGAACAGGCTGATGAAAACCTTGTTCTTCTGCATGACGACCGGAATGGCAGGCGCGATCATGTTGGTCGCGTAACCGCTCAGCACGAGATCGCAATTATCGACGTCGAGCAGCTTCGTGTAGATGCCCGGTACCGTCGACGGATTTGATTGATCGTCGTAATGGATGAGCTGGACCTGCCGGCCGAGCAGGCCGCCCTTAGCGTTGATTTCTTCTTCCCATATCTGGCTGCCGAGCAGCGCCTGCTGGCCGTTGACGGCAAGCGGGCCGGTCAGCGCCATGCCGAAGCCGATTTTGATCGGTGCGGCGCCTTGGGCGAAGGCGGATCTTGTTGCGAGTGCGGGTGACAGGATAGCGGCGCCGATGCCGGCATTGACGCCGCGGCGCGTTATGCGACGACTCATGGGGTCCCTCCACAGAGCGGATTTTCTGTTTGATGGCACCCGGTCTGACCGCCGGGCTTAGGCCTGACGCCATCGGCGTCAGGCAAAATGTCGTGCGGCCCCGCGGTTTCATGCGGGGGCCGCAGCTTCAATCTCTATCCCAGCGCCTTCTCGTACGGATAGATGACGTTGCCGGTCTTCTCGTCGGCGGGCGTGAGCACGGTCTGGTAGCTCATGCCGCGCCAGGTTTCGAGGTCGGCGGCGTCGGTGATGCCGTGATATTGCACCTGCAGCATCCCAGATTTGGTCCACTCGCCGTTTTTGCCGAACTTAATGTCGGAGGCCATGATCGTATTGAACGGATGGCTGCGCATATAGGCGGCGAGCTTGTCGTCGTTGATGCTCTTGGTGCCCTCGATGGCCTGTTGCAACACCTGGAAATAGGCGTAGCCCCAGCCGCCGAGATAATAGCCGAGCGGATCGATGCCGAGGCCTGGCGCGCGCGACTGATAGATCTTGAAGAAGTCGGCGGCCGGCGCCATTAGTTTTGGCGACGGCACCCAGGTTTCGTAGTTGACGATGCCGTTGAGCTTGGACTTGAGCTTGTTCTTGAACACGGTCGCCTGCAATCCGACCATGGCGCCGCCCATCATCTTCGGCTTCAGGCCGAGCTCGTTGGCCGACAGCGTCAGACCGACCGAGCTCAGCGGGTAGGAGCAGAACACCACAAGATCCGGATTGGCCGCCTGGATGGCGCGGATGATCGGCGAGAAGTCGGTCGTGTTCGGTGGGTAGGTCTTGTCGTACACCGATTTGAAGCCGTATTTTTTCACGTTGGCACGGGCGCCGTCCGCGGCATTGTGCGAGAAGTCGGCATCCTCAGCCGCGATGGCGATGGTTTGTGGCTTCGGGTTCTGTGCGGCAGCGATCTGGAAGAAGCCTTCAGTGAAAGATTCCTTCGGCGTCGGGCCGGACGGCAGCATCGAGAAATATTTCGGATAGTGAAACTCGCCGTTGGCGTCGAGCGCGAACAGGCCGATAAACACCTTGCCCCGCTGCATGGCGATCGGAATTGCTGGCGCCACCATATTGGTCGCGTAGCCGGAGACGATGAGGTCGACTTTGTCGACGTCGAGCAGCTTCGTGTAAATGCCGGGAACAGTCGCCGGGTTGGACTGGTCGTCGTAATTCACCAATTGGACTTGGCGGCCAAGCAGGCCACCCTTGGCGTTGACCTGCTCCGCCCAGATCTGGGCGCCGAGCAACGCCTGCTTGCCGTTCGCCGCCAGCGGACCGGTCAGCGCCATGCTGAAGCCGATCTTGATCGGTGCGGCGCCCTGCGCGAACGCGGGCGTCCGGCCCAGCGCGGGCGAAATCAGCGCAGCGCCGATGCCGGCGTTAATGCCGCGCCGGGTGATACGATAACTCATTGGTTTCCTCCAAAGATGCGTGTTTCTGATTCGTGGTGCTGACGAGCAGGCCTTGTAGGGCATGACGCGGCAGTGTCGGGTCAAGAATGCCCTGGATTGACGCGCGTGAAAAGAGAGCCGCCGGGAGCGTGGCAATCTGCCCAAGCCTGGGCCGACGTCCGCAGCTAGCGGCGATACGGCCCGAAAAGTGCCCACCGAGCGGCTAGCGCCCACCAAATGGGCATTTGCCAATGAAATCGAACCGGGTAACCTTGCCGGCCGACGCAGTCTTATTGCAGGAAAGTCGAGCATGATTGCGCTGTCGGTCAACGGAAAGACCTACAACGTCGACGTCGAGGCCGATACGCCGCTTCTGTGGGTGCTGCGCGACACCATCGGGCTCACCGGCACCAAATATGGCTGCGGCATCGCCCAATGCGGCTGCTGCACCGTGCATATCGGCGGCGTCGCCACCCGATCCTGCCAAGTCCCGATCGGCAGCATCGGCGCCGCGCACGTCACCACGATCGAGGCGTTGGCCCATGACGGCAAGCTGCATCCGGTGCAGCAAGCCTGGATCGATCACGACGTGCCGCAATGCGGCTATTGCCAGACCGGAATGATGATGGCGGTCGTGGCGCTGCTCAAGGAGAGGCCGCAACCGACCGACGCCGATATCGATTCGGCGATTAGCAATATCTGCCGCTGCGGGACCTATCAGCGCGTCCGCGCTGCGATTCACGCCGCAGCCGAGAGCATTTCGCAACGCCGCGACGCCACGGCGGCCCGATAGCAACATCATAAGGAAAGTGAAATGAACGACGTCGCCAAAGCGGAGGCGCCTGCCAGCTACGCCAAGAAAGCCTGGCAGTCGGACGTGATAGTCGATCTGCTTCGGCGCTACGACTTTCCCTATATCGCGCTCAATCCCGGCGCCAGCTATCGGGGCTTGCACGATTCGCTGGTTAATTACGGCGGCAATTACCCGCCGATTCTGTTGTGCCAGCACGAGAAGATCGCCGTGCAGATCGCTCACGGTTACGCCAAGGCGACCGGCCGGCCGATGGTGGCGATCGTGCACGACATCGTCGGCATGCTGCACGCCACCATGGGCATCTATTACGCCTATATCGATCGCTGCCCGGTCTTCGTCATCGGCGCCACCGGGCCGATGGACGAAAGCCGCCGCCGGCCGTTCATCGATTGGATTCACACCGCCAATGTCAACGGCGAGCAGCTGCGCCACTACGTGAAGTGGGATTACCAGCCGGCCAGCATCGAAGGCGTGCCGGATTCCTTTGCCCGCGCCTACGCGGCGATGATGACCGAGCCGCAGGGCCCCATCTACATGTGCTACGACGCCTGGCTGCAGGAGCAGCCGCTGGAAAAAGACGTCGCGCTGCCGCCGCCATCGGCCAACAAGGTGCCGGTACCGATGGCCGCGGACAACGCGGCGCTGGCCGAGGTCGCTGACTGTTTGCTGGCGGCAAAATTTCCCGTGCTGATGGCCGAATATGTGGCGCGCTCATCGGACGGCTTCGACAATCTGGTGGCGCTCGCCGAAACCGTCGGCGCCGCGGTATTCGACGTTCACGCGCGGCTGAATTTTCCAAACCGCCATCCGCTCAATCTCAGCTGTGAAAAAGAGGTCTTCCGCGACGCCGACCTCATCCTGATGCTCGACGTGCGCGATTGGGAGAAATCGACGCACTACGTCGACCGCAGCAAGCGCGAGGTGGTGCCGCATTACGGTCCCGAC
The DNA here is from genome assembly GCA_049285535.1 of Xanthobacteraceae bacterium. Classification (GTDB taxonomy): domain Bacteria; phylum Pseudomonadota; class Alphaproteobacteria; order Rhizobiales; family Xanthobacteraceae; genus BOG-931. Next base: position 6,357 of record JBAQAB010000259.1, on the reverse strand, counting down.
TGCCAGATGATCGACATCGGCTTCGGCGAGATCAATTTGAGCAAATGGTCGATGGACTACGGGCGAATGCCGGAGTGCAGCCAGCGCGTGCTCGGCGACACCCTGACCGCTGTCCCGGAACTGACGCGGCTATGCCGTGAGCGCATCGCCAAAGATCCGGCCATCGCCAAGCGCGTTGCCGAGCGCACCAAGGCGGTGACGCAAAAACACGACGTGCTGTTCAAAGGCTGGGCCGAGGCGGCGAAAAAGGACTGGGACGGCGTCCCGATCACGCTGCCGCGGCTCGCCAGCGAAATGTGGGACGTGATCAAGCACGAGGATTGGGTGCTGACCGCCTGCAATCTGCAGGAATGGGTCTACAAGCTGTGGGACTTCGACAAGCCGTATCGCCATCCCGGCCAGGCGCTCGGCACCGGCACGCAGATCGGCGTGTCGCTCGGCGTCGCGCTGGCTCATCGCGACAAAGGCCGCCTCGTCATCGATATCCAGCCCGACGGCGATCTGATGTTCGACGCCGGCGCGCTTTGGAGCGCGGCTAAAAACAACATTCCGATGCTGATCGTAATGTACAACAACCGCGCCTACTACAACGACTGGGAGCACCAGATCCGTGTCGCCCATCATCGCGGCACCCCGGTCGAGCGCGCTTATATCGCGCAGGACATCACCGGTCCCGATCCGGATTTCGCGACCATGGCGAAAAGCATGGGCTGGTACGCCGAAGGCCCGATCGAAAATCCCGCCGCCATCGCGCCGGCACTGCGCCGCGCCATCGCGCAGGTGAAAGCCGGTAAGCCGGCTCTGGTCGATACGGTGCTGCGGCCGCGGTGATCTTTCCCTCCCCCCTTGTGGGGGAGGGTGGGGAGGGGGGTCGGGAGGTAACCCTCGTGAGATGACGCGCGCACAAGACAAGAATCCTCCGCGCCTGCGCGTCGCCTCTCGACCCCCACCCCCAACCCCTCCCCACAAGGGGAGGGGAACGAGATCACTCCTTCACGCTCTTCACCGGCGTTTCCGGCGTCAGCCCGGCGCGGCGGCGGGCGAAGGTTTCCTTGCCTGTCTCTTCCCACTCACCTTTGACGGCGCGGCTCGCATAGGTGTCCCACACCGCGTCCCAGTCGCCGAGCGAATAGCCGTGCCACGGCTGTTTCGGCGTGAGCGGCGGCAGCCCTAGCTCCTCCCAGATCGCCCGCGCGCGCTCCATATATTCGCGCTTCGGCAATGAGATCGGCGGATAGGATTCCTTTTGCGTGGCATCGATCAGCAGCGTCGATTCCTCGCTGGGGCCGCCGGATTTCGGTCCATGGCCTTCCGAACGATAGGGGATGACGTGCACGTCCTCGATCGGATTGGCGCGATAGGCGAGCGACCAGAACACCGCGTCGGGATTGTCCGGATCGATGTCCTCGCTGACGCCGATGACGTATTTGCCGATGTCGGCCTGCAGCGTCGCCGCGCCTTGCAGCGCGCGCCAGATTTCGGTGCGCGGCACGCCCGGGGCAAATTGCACGAAGACGACCTTGCGCAGATTTGTCAGCGGCTCGTGCAGCGCGACACGGCGCACGCCCTTGATCGCCAGCGTGTCGCGCAAATAGGACAGATAACGCGGTTCGTAGGCAACGCGCTTCATCACGCTCGATTCGCTCGGTGTCACTTCGCTCAGGATCGAGACCCAGACCGGCTTGCGCTTATGCGTGATCGCGGTGACCTGCATCGACATGTTGAAGCCTTCGAGCGCGACGTGGCCGTGGCTTTCGCCGAACGGGCCTTCCGGCTCGAGCAATTCCGGATCGATCAGACCCTCGACGACGAATTCGGCGTCGGCCGGGACGTGGAGATCGACGGTCGTCGCCTTGACGACGCGGATCGGCGCGCCGGCAAGCCCTCCGGCCACCGCCATCTCATCGCAATCGATCGGCAGCTTTTGCGGTCCGGTGAACATCACGACAGGCGCCGCGCCGACCACGATGGCGATCGGCATCGGCTTTTTCAGCTTGCGGTATTTTTGCCAGTGAACGTAGCCGCCGGCGCCGCCGGGCCGCGCCGCCATCCGCACGCCGAGGCGATCGGTGGCTTTCAGCCCGGCGCGATAGGTTCCCATGTTGCGGATGCCGGTTTCGGGATCCTGGGTGATGCACACCGTGGCGGTGAGATAGGGCGCCGAGTCATAGCCGGGCGTCGAGATCGGCACCGGCAGAAGTTTGAGGCCGCCGTCCGTTTTACGCAGTGCATCGCCTTTGATGACGACCTCCTGGCAGGGTGCCGCCGTCACCTCGACGGGCGCGATCGGATTGGCGATGGCTTGCATCCAGGCCTTGCCGATCTCCTCGACCGGCCGCCCCATGCCGATCGCATAAATGCGCGCCGATGCCGCCAGCGCGCCGATCGCCACCGGGACGTCGTAACGGCGGCCTTCGCCGTCCGTGACGTTAGTGAACAGAAATGCGCGGCGCTGGTCTTCGCGCAAGCCGCCCTGGAATTGCCAGCGCACCAGCGGATGCAGCTCGGTGTCTTTGTCGATCGGCCGATCAATGCGGGTGAGCAGGCCCTCGGCCTCGAGCCGCGCCAGATGCTCCTGGAAATCGAGCGGTGGTCCGCTCGATTGGGTTTTAGTCTGGCGCGGATCGGGCTGATCGAGCATGCGGCTTTACTTCTTGTTTTTCAGGTGCTCGGCGATGATCGGTTTGGCGATACGGAAGCAATCCACCCCTTTCGGCGCACCGCAATAGATGGTGACCTGGGTCAGTGCGGCGCGGATTTCATTCGGGGTGAGCCCGTTATTGAGTGCGCCGCGCACGTGCGTGGCGAATTCCTCCATCTTGCCGAGCGCGCCGATCATGCCGAGATTGAGGATCGAACGCTCGCGCGGATTGAGCGTATCGTCGCCCCAGGTTTCGCCCCAGCAATATTCAGTGAGCAGGCGCTGAAAATCGCGATTGAAATCATCGACGTTTGCCAGCGCGCGGTCGACATATTCGGCGCCGAGCACCTGCTTTCGCATCTTGAGACCGATGTCGTAACGCTTCTGGTCCATGGTGTTTCCTCGCTCCTAAATGACGCAAAATTATGTTTCCGCCGGGCCGCCCTTCCAGCGTTTGACAGTGCCGGTATCGATGCCGAACAGGTCGAGCAGCCGGCCGCAGGTGTGATTGATGATGTCGTCGACCGATTTCGGCCGGTTGTAGAATGCCGGCACGATCGGGGCGATTACCGCACCGATATCGGCCAGCGTCGTCATCGAGCGCAGATGGCCGCCGTGCAGCGGCGTCTCGCGCACCGCGAGCACCAGCCGGCGCTTTTCCTTGAGCACGACGTCGGCGGCGCGGGACAACAGCGACGCGGTCACGCCGGTCGCAATCTCGCTCATGGTCCGGATCGAGCAGGGCGCGATGATCATGCCCATGGTCGGGAACGACCCCGAAGAGATCGCCGCGCCGATATCGCTTGGCGAATAATGCACCGAGGCCAGCGCCCGCACGTCCTTCGGCTTGAGGTCGGTTTCATAGACCAGCGTCATTTCCGCCGACTTCGACATGACCAGATGGGTCTCGATCTCGGCCTTGCGCAGCATTTCGAGGAGCCGCACGCCGTAGACCGTGCCCGAGGCGCCGGATATGCCGACAATCAGCCGCGTCGCAGTTTTGGCCATTCCTGCCCTCTTGCTCTTTGCGGAGGTTGTGCCACGGCGCGGCGCGCCGTTCCAGTAGGGGCTGTCAGGCTGCGATATTGTCGAAGGCAGCGCTAAGGAGGTCGACGGCGCCTTTGGGAAAGCTGGCGCCCACGGCGCGCTCATAGGCCGCGATATTCGCCCGTACCGCCGCCGGCGGCGATCCCTGCGCGCCAAGGGGACCGGATTTGGTGAAGCTGTAGAGCGCCTCTTGCTGCAATTGCTCGGCCTCCAGTTCGACCGCTTTCACCTTGTTACGGAACGCCTCCTGCTTGCCGGGCTCGACCAGAGTCGCCGCGCCCTTGAGCTTCCGGCGCGTGTCGCGGATCGGAATGATGGTGAGCTCCCGCCAGCTGCGCACCTGATCGTCGAGCCTTTTGACGTCATCCGGCGACAATTGGCGGCCCTCCGACGCAAGCCAGAACAGAAACAGCAACAGGTTGACGTCGATCCCGCAGCCGTCCTGCAAGGCGATACAGGCGTCCGATACGCCGGTCTGACGATAGAAGTTCAGCGAGAAGCGCCAGAATGGCGTAATCGCGATTTTGGTCTCGGCGTTCGTCATAGCCGCTCCTGTTGATGCTATGTCTATTTTTCCGTTTGCGCATGATCTAGTCCGAAAACCGGTGCCCACTTTTCGGGATCATGCGCTATGCGGCAACATCCTTTCATAAGCGCCGGCGGCGCGTAGCGCCGCGACGATGCGTTCGGGAGTGAGCGGCGTTTCGGCGAAATGCACGTTGAACGGCGACAGCGCATCCTCGATCGCGGCGATGATTGCCGCCGGTGCCGGAATGGTGCCGCCTTCGCCGGCGCCTTTGACGCCGAGCGGATTGAGCGGATTGATGGTCTCCACATGGGCGATAGTGCAGGTCGGCACGTCGGTCGCCATGGGCAGCATATAATCGGCGAAGGTCGTGGTCAGCGGCTGAGCATTGTCGTCGTATTGCATCCATTCCAGAAGCGCATTGCCGATGCCGTGAGCGACGCCGCCTTGCACTTGGCCGTCGACGATCAGCGGGTTGATGACGCGGCCGCTGTCGTGGGCCACGGTGTAGTTGATGACTTTCACGCCGCCGGTCATATGATCGACCTCGACTTCGGCAACATGGGTGCCGGAGCAATAGGCGGCCTGCGGCGGCGTGTAATAAGCAGTGTGCTCGAGTCCCGCCGCCTGGCCGGCCGGCAACGACACGCCGGGAATGCCTTGCGCCAAACGCGCCAGTTCGCCGAACGGAATAGTCGGCTTATTGCCCGTGGTCGCGACCGCCAAGCCGTCTTCAAGATCGATCTTGTCTTCCTCGATGCCGAGCGTACGCGCCGCCAGCGCAATGATCTGCCTGCGCACGGCCTCGCCGGCGAGTTGCGCCGAGCAGCCGGCATTGACCGCCTGGCGGCTGGCGAAAGCGCCGACGCCTTGGGCGATGGCGCCGGTATCGCCGATCGTCATCACGATGTCCTCGATACGGCAGCCGACCTGCTCGGCAACGATCTGCGACAGCGTGGTGCGGGTGCCTTGGCCTTGATTGGTGGCGCCGGTTGCCACGGCGACCTTGCCGCTCGGCAGCACGCGCACGGTGACGCCTTCGAACGGCCCGAGCCCGGTGCCTTCGACATAATTGCCGATACCGATGCCGATCAGCCGGCCCTGCTCGAGTGCTGCGCGCTGCCGCTCGCGGAAGCCCTCATAGCCGGCAAGCTGCAACGCTTCGTCCTGTCCCTTTGGATAATCGCCGCTGTCATAGACCAGCGGCTTGCCGTCGCGGAACAGCAGCCCGACTGCGTAGGGCATCTGTTCCGGCTGGATGAAATTGCGTCGCCGCACTTCGGCGCGGTCAAGCGACAGCTCGCGCGCGACACGGTCGACGAGCCGCTCCATCGCGAACACCGCCTGCGGCCGGCCGGCGCCGCGCACCGGCGTGGTCGGCACTTTGTTGGTGAGGACAACGACGGTCTCCAGCCGGTAGGCCGGCACCACATAGGGACCAGGCACCGTCACCGCGGCGATATAGGGCATGATGATACCCCACGGCACGTAAGCGCCGCTGTCGTGCAGCATGCGGCCGCGCACCCCAAGGATTTTACCGGCGTCGTCGACGGCGATCGCCATGTCCCAATATTGATCGCGCTCCTGCGTCGCGCACAGGAAATGCTCGCGGCGGTCCTCGATCCATTTCACCGGCCGGCCGAGTTTGAGCGCGGCTGCCGGAATCACCGCTTCCTCCGGATAGAAGATCGCCTTCGGCCCGAAACCGCCGCCGACATCCGGCGCGATCATGCGGATCGATTCGAGATTGCGATCGAGCAGATCGGCAAGCGTGCCGCGGCCGAGATGCGGCGTTTGCGTGCCGGACCATACCGTCAGCACGTCGGCCACCGGATCGTGAGTAGCCAGCACCGCGCGCGTCTCCAGCGCCATGCCGCCGCCGCGATGCTGCCAGAGCACTTCTTCGAAGACATGCGCGGCATTCGCGAACGCTGCATCGACGTCGCCGTAAGCGAGCGGGAAGCGGGCGATGACGTTCGAAGCAAGATCGCGATGCGCGCGCGGGCCGTCGTCCTGGATGGCGGCGCGGCAATCGCCGGCGGCGGCGAGCACGTCGTAATCGACGACGACCGCCGCCGCGGCGTCCTCGGCGATGTAACGTGAATCGGCGATCACCACGGCGATCGGCTGGCCGACGTAACAG
>JBAQAB010000258.1:0-19126 GCA_049285535.1 Xanthobacteraceae bacterium | reverse complement strand
TACCGCGTCTGCCGGCGTTCCGCTTCCCTTCTTTCTTCGTAGCCCGGATTGAACGACCCGCCTTCGCTCGCTCTGCGAGCTTCGGCGGGTATCAGTCCGCCGAAGCGCAGAGCGCGTAGGTGGAAGTGAAACCCGGGAGCGGCAGTAAGGCTTCTCGATCGTTCCCGGATTTCGCTCCGCTCAATCCGGGCTACGGGGTAGGAGCTACGGCGTTCGTGACATCGCTGTTTGACATCGCTCTCGCGCCGCGAGACCGGGATCGTATTGCTTGACCCTCCCCTGCAGGGGGAGGTGATAAGGGAAGCCGCGCCTTCGCCTTCCCATGAAGCGGGGCGGGATGAAAACTACTCCCCCAGCGCCCCCTTCAGCGGGCGGTGGCAGGCGAGGATTATCAGGCCGGCGCCGGCGGCGATGGCAGCGATCATCAGGAAAAATTCGATATGCGGCAAGCGGCTCCAGAAACTGCCGATGTAGCCGGCGAGAAAGCCGCCGGTAAAACTCGTCGCCAGCCAGATGCCCATCATCATCGAGAGCAGCCGCGCCGGCGCCACTTTGGTTACGAGCGACAGCCCGACCGGCGACAGATAAAGCTCGCCCACCGTGAAAGTAGCGATGGCGGCAAGGACCCAGAGCCAGCTCGCCTGACCGTTGCCGGCATGAACGGTGGCAAAGGCGTAGATGAGATTGGCGGCGGTCACGCCAAAGCAGCCGAGCGCCATTTTCGTCACCGTCGACGGCTCGCTGCCGCGCGCAGCCTGGCGCGCCCACAGCGCGACGACGAACGGCGTGAAGGCGAAGATCATGAATGGATTGAAGGCGAGGAACCAGGTCGTCGGAATCTGCGCAATCCAGCCGAATAGATCGATGCCGCGGTCGATATCGGCGTCGATCCACAGGATCGTGGTGTTGCCGATCTGCTCGTAGCACGCCCAGAACAATGTGTTGGGCACGAACAGCACCAGCAGCGCGACGATGGCGCGCCATTCGTCGCGGCTCAGTGGACGGTGTTCGGCGCGAGCGGCTTTCGACTTGTGAAGCTCATCCTGCGGCAGATGGGGCAGCGCATAAAGATAAATGCAAAGCCCGATGCACATGCCAACGCCGGCGGCGGCGAAGCCGTAATGCCAGCCGACTTCCTCGCCGAGCGTGCCGCAAACGAGCGGCGCCAGAAACGCGCCGACATTGATGCCGACATAGAAGATGGAATAGGCGCGGTCGCGGCGCGGATCGCCCGCCGGGTAAAGCCCGCCGACCTGGGTCGAGATGTTCGGCTTGAAGCAGCCGGAGCCGAGGATCAGCGCCAGCAGCGCGAACAGAAAAAGCTGCTCGACCGCCATCATGAAATGGCCGATCGCCATCAGCACCGCGCCGATCACGACGGTGCGGCGCTGACCGAGCACGCGGTCGGCCAACAGCCCGCCGAAGATCGGGGTGAAAAAAACCAGCCCGGTATAGAGCCCCCAGATCTGCGACGACAGCGGCTGCACATCGAGCGGGCCGAAGATGCTTTCGAGCCCGCGCTTGAGCGCGAGCAGGCCGATGACGTTGCCCGAATGATCGGCCAGCAGCAGATATTTCGTCATATAGAGCACGAGCAGCGAGCGCATGCCGTAATAGGAAAAGCGCTCCCACATCTCGGTGGTGAATAGGTACGTGAGCCCGCGCGGATGGCCGAACAGGTCAAACGTGGCGACTGCCGGGTTGGGAATATCCGCCGAGACATTCTCAGCCACGTGGTGCATCCTACTTGTCATGCCCCGCGAATGCGGGGCATCCAGTATTCGCGGACAGGGCTTGAATAATCCCGGATGGCCGGCGATTACTAGATCATCCGCATTCGCGGATGATGACAATAAAAGAGTCTCAGCGCCACGGAGGAACGATGCTCGGCCGGACAATTCTCGTGGCGTGCGGACTATGGATTTTCGCCGCTCTGGCGCCCGCCGCCGCGCCGACGGTGCTGCACGTCAACATCTTCCGCTCCGCCCGCTCGTTGCCGTTCTTCGCCGGCATCGAGCGCGGCTTTTTCGCCAAGCGCGGGCTCGACGTCGACCTCGCATTCACCGAGGGCTCGGACCGCCAGCGCGCCGGTCTTGCCGACGGCAGCGTCGATATCGCCCATTCGGCGGTCGACAATGCCGTCGCCATGATCGATGTCGCCAAGGCCGATGTCGTCATCGTCAGCGGCGGCGATAGCGGCACCAACGAATTTTATGTCCAGGGCGACGTCCACGATTTTGCCGACATCCGCGGACGCGCCATCGCCGTCGATGCCAGCAATACCGCTTACGCCCTGCAGGCGAAAAAGATCCTGCTCGAACATGGGCTCAAACCCAGTGCCGATTATACGCTCAATCCGGTCGGCAACGGCACCCATCGCCTGCAGGCGCTGCTGACGGACAAGCACAATGCCGGCGCCATCCTCAATCTGCCGTTCTCGCTGCAGGCGGCCGCGCAAGGCATGCACAGCCTCGGCCGCACCACCGACCTGCTCGGCCCGTATCAGGCCGATGGCGCCTTCGTGCAGCGCGCCTGGGCGCGCGACCATGCCGAAACGCTGGTCAATTACCTGGCCGCTTACATCGAAGCCTTGCGCTGGTCGCTCGATCCGAAGAACCGCGCCGAGGCCGTCGCCATGCTCGTGGACAAGCTCAAGCTGCCGCAAGACATGGCGGAGAAAAGCTTGACCTTGATCGCCGAGCCCGGCTTCGGCTTCGCCCGCGACGCCAAATTCGACATGGCCGGATTCAAGAACGTGCTGGCGCTGCGCGCCGAAGTCGAAGGCGGCCAACCGGCCGATCCGCAACGCTACATCGATCTGTCCTACTACGACCGCGCCATGAGGCTGGTGAAGCAGTAGGCGCTTGCAACTTCAGACGTCATGGCCGGACTTGTTCCGGCCATCCACGTCTTTAGGTTCGCGTGCAGCAAGACGTGGATGCCCGGCACAGGGCCGGGCATGACGAATAAAATAAGGAGTGAGCATGTCCGCCTTTCCCGAAGAAGCAAAAAACTTTCGTCTGATCGGCCACGACGCGTCGGCGGCCTGGGGCGGCGGCTCGCTCATGCAAATCCACAAGGGCCACGCTTATGTCGGCGCGGTCGGCGGTTCGAGCTATAACGGCCCGGAAGGCTTTACCGTGCACGACGTGCGCGACCCGAAAAAGCCGCACAAGGTCGGCGAATTCCGCGCGCCGCCGGGCATTCATTGCCACAAGCTGCGCATCGTCGGCGACGATCTGCTTTACGTGAATTCGGAGCGGCTCGCCGGCGACAAGGGCAAGAACGCGCGCGCCGGCTTTTTCATCTTCGACATCTCAACGCCGTCATCGCCGAAGCCGATCGGTTTCTACGACATGCCGGGTTCCGGCCCGCACCGCTTCGGCGTCGATCTCAAGCGCAAGCTCGCCTTCATGCCGAACGACGCGCCGGGCTGGACCAAGCGGGTGATCTGGACGCTCGACATTTCCGATCCGCTCAAGCCCGAAGTCGTCAGCATCTGGGGCCTGCCGTGGATGAAAACGGATTCGACGGAAGTCGGCGACGACCCGCATCCGGCCGAGGAAGCCACCACGCTGCACGGCCCGCCGATGATCCGCGGCAACCGCATGTATTGCGCCTGGTGGGGCGGCGGCATGTCGATCATCGATTGCAGCGATCTGCGCGACATGAAACTCGTCGGCCACACCAAATGGTCGCCGCCGTTTCCGGGCTCGAACCATACCTGTTGGCCGATCGGCGACCGCCCTTATCTGGTCGTCACCGACGAAGCGCGCGCCAAGCAGAAATATTGGGACGCGCAATTCATGTGGATCATCGACGCGCGCGACGAAACCAATCCGATCCCGATCGCGACCTATATGCCGGAGCGCGAGAAATACTACGACCGGCCCGGCCGCTTCGGCGCGCATAATATCCTGGAACACCTGCCCGCCGAGGGACCGTGGAAGGACATCGTCTTTCTCACTTATTTCAACGCCGGACTGCGCGCCATCGACGTCAGCGATCCGCTGCATCCGAAGGAAGTCGGCTATTACGTGCCGGAAACGCCCGACGGCGCGCCCGGCATCCAGTCCAACGACATCGGCACTGACGGCGACGGCCGGCTTTATCTGATCGACCGCTGGGGCCAGGGCATGCACATTCTGGAATATACGGGGTAGCGATCTGTCATTCCGGAAACCGCGAAGCGGTTGTCCGGAATCCATAATCTCGATTTTTGCAGAATACTCGCGGACAGTGATTATGGATTCCGGGCTCGCGGGCCAGCGCCCGCGCCCCGGAATGACGACACATCACCCATGCTTCTCCGCGGCGTGCCAGTTCGGCTCGTCCGGCGGCGGCGCTGGCGCAAAGCCGAACGTTTTCGCGAAGCGCTTGGCATAATCCGCCCAGACCTGCGGATTGATGATGCGCGGCACCGGCTTGCCGTCGAGCGCATCGAGCATCTGCTCGGCGGCGATCCGGCCCATCCTGATGCGCGCCTCCTTGGTGACGCCCGCCATGTGCGGCGTAACCATCACATTGTCGTATTGCATCAGCGGATGACTGGCCGGCGGCGGCTCCTTTTCCCACACGTCGAGCCCGGCGCCGGCGATCTTCTTATCGCGCAGCACCCGTTCCAGCGCCTCCTCGTCGTGGATCGAGCCGCGTGCCGTGGTGATGAAATAGGCGTCCGGCTTCATCAGCGCGAATTCCCGCGCCCCCATCAGCTTGCGCGATTGCGGCGTCAGCGGACAATTGATCGAGACGAAATCGGAGCGCTTGAGCAGCTCATCCAGTTCGACTTTCTCCGCGCCGCGCGCTTTCACCACATCGGCTGAAAGATAAGGATCGTAGGCCAACACCTTCATCTTGAACAAAATCCCGGCAAGCTCGGCGTTCCGCCGTCCGACATTGCCGAGGCCGATAACGCCAACGGTCCGGCCGTACGCCTCGCCGCCGGTATAATCGTTGCGGTTCTTGATCGTGCCGGCGCGCAGCGCGCGATCCGAATCGGGCACGCGCTTGACCAGGCACAGCATCATGCCGAGCACGTGCTCGGCGACCGCTTCGGCGTTGCCGCCGGATTGATTGACGACCAGCACGCCGCGCTGGGTACAGGCATTGACGTCGACCGTGTCGTAGCCGGCGCCGTTGGTGGAAACGATCAACAAATTCGGCGTGCGGCCCAACAGTTCGGCGCGGGCATGGTAATGCGGCGCCAGCTCGTCGCGCGCCGAACTCATCTGATAGGCATGCGCTGCGCCGAGGATTTGCAGCGCGGCATCGTCCGGGCTTTTTTGCTCGAGCATATCGAGGCGGATGTCGCCGCGCTTGCCGAGCATCTCGCCAAAGCCGATCGGCCGATGCGGCTGGACGCAAAATACCCGCTTGCTGTTGACCACGTTATTCATTGCCGACGTTTCCCCCTGATTACCTGGACCCCAAAGACGCCTGAAGCTGGCGTCTTTCCATCCGGAAAACTGGTATCATCAAGCCACCATAAATTCCAAGCCACCCCGCGCGCCAAGCCGGAGGCGGCGCGCAAGGGAGGTGACGAATGGTCGAGCTGTACCACTTTTGGAGTTCCGTCTGCTCGGTGCGCTGCCGCATGGCGCTCGAGGAAAAGGGCGTCAAATGGACCAGCCGCTACATCGATCTGTTCAAATTCGATCAGCTCAAGCCCGAATACCTCGCCATCAATCCCGACGGCATTGTGCCCACGCTAGTCCATGACGGAGAGCCGATCCGGGAATCGACCATCATCAATGAATATATCGACGCCGCATTTCCCGGCCCCGCGCTCACCCCGCGCGAGCCGCTCCAGCAGGCGCGCATGCGCGAATTCATCCGCAAATGCGAGGACGGCTTCGACGGGATCGTGAAGCTGACGATGGTGAAATATATTCTGCCGAAGCTGCGCAATCGCTGGAGCGACGACGAATTGATCAAGCGCGCGGCACAGCGCCCGATGCGCTATTACCAGGACGTCCATTCCCGCGCGGTGCGCGGCGAAATCACCGCCGCCGAGCTTGCCGAAGCGCGCGTCGCGATCGAAGAATTGCTCGACCGCCTCGAGCGCACGCTCGATCCCGAGCCATGGATCATCGGTAAGACGTTGACGCTCGCCGATATCGCCGTTGCGCCCTATGTGTTCCGGCTCTCAGCGCTGGGCAGCGACCAGTTCTGGTCGAAGGACCGCCGGCCACGCATCAACGATTGGTACGCACGCCTCTCCGCCAGACCCGCGTTCCAGACCGCCGTATCGTGGCCGGACGAAAGCGGCGGCGGCTACGAAGAAGTCGGCCTGCGGGCAAAACTAGTCACCGAGAAGCCGGCGGCATGACCGCGGCGATGATTTCACTGCGTAACGTTTGTGATCGTGCGTGTTCGGTTCACCCTTGAAGGAGGAATCCAATGGCTAAGAAGCAAACGGACAGCGTCTACCGTGTTGTCGACGTCGTCGGCGTCAGCGACAAATCATGGGAGGATGCCGGCCGGCGCGCCGTGGAAACGGCCGCCGGTTCGCTGCGCGATCTCCGCGTCGCCGAAGTGACCAAGATGGACATGCGGGTGGAGAACGGCAAAGTTCTGGCGTTCCGCACCCGGGTCGCGCTGTCATTCAAATACGAGTCCTGACCCGGCTGACGGCCGCGTTTGCGATTGGCCGCGTTGGCGCCAGCGAGGCGGAACTGCTTATTGCTTCCCGCTGCTTTTCTTGCCGCCCGCTTCCGGGAAGATCCACATGGCGATGACAAAGAAGACGGCGGTGATTAGGACGAAGCTGTGAAAGTCCGCCTGGATCGGCGAGCCGCTCCATAGTATCAGCCCGAGCGCCACCGCGATGACCACCGCGGAAACGGCCGCTTTCACATCGGTCGGCATGGCGAGACCCCGCGCCGCTTCAATGGACGCCGACCGGCGCGGCCGCGGCCTCTTCGGGCCCCTTCGGCTTGCCGCGCAAATCGCGCTTGAGAAAGCGCGTCGAATAGCCGTTGAACAGCGTGCCGAACAACCCGCGATCGAGGTCGGACGTGCCGAACGCCCAGTCGGCGATCGGGAAGGTCAGGTTCATGTTCACCTCCATCATCAGCCGCGCATTGTGATGAGCGGTGTGGTGACGCCGCAGCGTATTGACCAGCGGGCAGTGCTTGACGAACCAGCCTTCGTCGACATGGCAGCAGAAATGCATGAACTCGTAGATCAGATACATGCCGGTGGTGACGCACATGAACAGCCAGCCGACATTCGGCGAGAGGACAAAGCCGAGCGCGGCGGCGGGCAGTATCGACATCAGCGTGAACACCACCAAGGCGTAAGGCGGGAATACGGTGACGCGCCAATCCTTGTCGTCGCGGAAGCGCATTTCCTCGTCGCTGAAGAATTGATGATCGTTGAGCGTATGCCGCTCGTAGATCGCGCGCAGGCCCTTGATGTTCACCGGGCGATGCATGACGTATTTGTGCACCAGCCATTCGAACAGGTTGGTGAATAGGAACGTCAGCGGCACTGTGAGCCATTCCAGCGGCGTCACGTTGTGGATATGCGAAATGTAGATATAGAGCACCGCCGCGCCCATCGCGTAGATCAGCACGATGTGAAAGTAGCCGTTGTACCAGCCGACGATGCGGGAGCGGTATTCGTTGCGAAAATCGATCTGGCGTTGGGTGATCATGGGCGTTCCATCCATGTGTTTTGTTTTTCTGTAGTTTAGCACCCGGTTACGAGCTTGCGAACCGCCCCACTACTTTTCCAAGTCGCGAAGCGCGGCATCGATCTCGGCGCCGGTGAGCCGCCAATCGTTATCAAAATTGGCCACGATCTTGGCCATGAACGGCTCGGACAGCCGGATCGCCTTGTCGTTGTCGCCGAGATAATCCACCAGGATTGCCAGCGCGAGCTGCTGCGGACTTTCGCCTTCGTAAGTCCATTCGAAGCCGAACCGGGTGAAGCGCCTGACCTCGTAATGTTCAGGAAGCGGCCGGCCGTCGACGGTCACGACCAGACCATCGATGGTGCGTTTGCCTTCGTAAGTTTTCATGACGCACCCCGTCTGCATCGTCTCCGTTCACGTCCGCGGCACTACAAGCGCCGCCAGTTTGGATACGTCCTCGACCTTGTCGAGGTCCCAGATCGCGGCGATCAACGGCGCCACGTTATGGCGCGGATTCCAGCCCGCGGCGGCATTGCGCAATTTGTCCTCAAGGTCCCGGTCGGTCATCGGGTTTAAGTCGCTGCCACGCGCCGCGGTTTGCGATAGCTTGTGCAGCTTGCCGTCGGCGGTGACGATGTCGACCGCGGCGGCTACCGTTGCGAAGCCTTCATCGCGCGTCACCTCGACTTTGCCGCGCAGCGCGGCGACCTTCGGATCGTTCACGCAAGCCGCGGCGAACTGTTCGACGCCGGCCTTGCCGGTGACAAGCGCGGCGGCGACGGCGTGCTGCACGCTGGCTTGCGATTGGGCGCTGGTCGAGATCTTCGGGCGGTCGGCGCGCAGCCCGAGCAGCGGATTGCCGGCGACCTTGACCCGCTCGACGACGGCCGCCGGATTGTCACGCCGCCAATCGAGCACGCAGTCGAGCACCGGATGCAGCACGAAGCCGCACGGATAAGGCTTGTAGGAGGTCTTCAAGATCTCCCAGGTCTCGCCGAGACCCTCGGTGATCGCCGCCAAGTCCGGCGTCTCGTTGAGAGCGTTGTAATAGCCCTGTGTGCCGGTGAGCGGCTCGGCAGGGCCGGCGAAATTCTTCGCCGCCAGCAGCGCCGACAGCAGGCCGCCGCGCGCCGAATTGCCGACGCCGACGCTTTTTGCCGCGGTGCCAAGACATTCGCACAGGCCGGCGGCCTGCGTCGCCGCGCTGCCGAGCGCCCACACCATCTGCTGCGGGCTCAGCGCCAAAAGTCTGCCGCTGCCGGTTGCCGCACCGAACACACCGCAGGTCGCGGTGATGTGCCAGCCCCTGTTGTAATGGCTGGGCGACATCGCAAGCCCGACGCGGCATTCGATCTCCTGCCCGAGCACGAAAGCTAGCAGCAGATCGCGGCCGCTCACGCGCTGCAGCTCGGCGAGCGCCAGCAGCGCCGGCGCCAGCGGCGCGGTCGGATGAATCGCGGTCGGCACGTGGGTATCGCAGAAATCGAGCACATTGGCGCCGGCGGCGTTGAGAAACGCGGCATTGAGCGCATCGATGCGCTCGCGCCGGCCGATCAAAGTCGCCTGCTCGCCGCCGGAGAATGCGGACAGCGCGCCGAGCGCGATCTCGAAGGTTTCGTTGCTGCAGCCGGTCAAGGCGACGGCGAAGAAATTCAGGAGCGAGCGCTTGGCTTGATGCGCGACCTCATTGGGCAGATCGCTCCAGCGCGTCGCAACCACGAAGGTCGCCAGACGCTCGGTGACGCCGGATTGCTGCAGCATTGTCCTCCCTCGCCGCCTTTGCCGCGAGCATCGACCGGCCCGAGCAAAAGTGCAAGAATATCTCCGGCTGGTCGCGATTGACCCTGTATTCGGACAATGGACAATACGAGCCCGTAACAGCAACCCTGCCGGAGCGCCCCGATGCAATCCGTCCTCATCACCGGAGCAGCCGGCGACATCGGCACCCGGTTGCGCCGATTGGTCAAGGGCCTCTACCCGCACCTGCGGTCGAGCGATATCCGCACGCCATCCGATCTCGCGTCCGACGACGACTTTATCGCCGCCGATCTCGCCGATCCCGCACAGGTCCAAGCCATGGTCGCCGGCGTCGAGGGCATCGTGCATCTCGGCGGATTTTCCGTCGAGGGCGGCTGGGACACCATCCACCGCGCCAACATCGTCGGCTGCTACAATCTGTTCGAGGCGGCGTACCGCGCCGGCGTCAAGCGCGTGGTGTTCGCCTCGTCCAACCATGCGGTCGGATTCTATCCGCGTAGTCGGCGTGTCGGCGTCGACGTCACGGTGCGCCCGGACAGCCGCTACGGCGTCAGCAAGGCCTTCGGCGAAGCGCTCGGCGCGCTTTACTCGGACAAGCACCGCCTGCGTGTGACCTGTTTGCGTATCGGCAATGTCGCCGACGCACCGGTCGACGAGCGGCGGCTGTCGATCTGGATCAAGCCAGAAGATCTGGCGCAGCTCGTGCGCATCGGCCTCGAGCATCCGGATATCCGCTATGAGATCTTCTATGGCGTCTCCGATAATGCGGCGAGCTGGTGGGACAACAGCAACGCCCGGCGTTTCGGCTATCGTCCGGCGGGCCGCGCCGAGGATTTCCGCGCCGAGGCGATGGCCGCGCAGAAGAAATTGCCCCCTGACCCGGTCGCGGCGCGCTTTCAGGGCGGACCCTATTGCAGCAACGAGTACGACGCCGATCGCAGGGAATGACCTGCAATCGGATTAATACGATATAAAAGACGAAACTAAGGGAGGAACAATATGCGCCGACGTGACATGCTTCGCGGCACAGCGGCCCTCTTTGGCGCGCTGGCAGCGACCGAGACGACACGAGTCCCGGCCCTGGCAGAGGCGAAAACCCAGTTCAAGGCTTCGGACGTTCATCCGCCCGGTTACCCGACCGTCGTCGCCGTCGAGAATCTCGGCAAGAAGCTCGAAGCGGCGACCGATGGCCGGCTCGGCGTGCAGATGTATGCCTCGATGCAGCTTGGCGGCGAGAAGGAGGCGATCGAACAGGCGCAGGTCGGCGCCATCCAGCTCGCCCGCATCAGCGTCGGCGCCATCGGACCGGTGATCGACGATCTCAATGTGTTCAATCTGCCGTTCTTATTCCGCAACACTGCGCATATGCAGAAGGTGATCGACGGCCCGATCGGCCAGGAGCTCCTCGACAAGGTCACCGCGAATGACAAAGCCGGGCTTATCGGCCTTGCTTGGATGGATGCGGGCGCGCGGAGCTTTTACGACACCAAGCATCCGATCAAAAGCATCGCCGATCTCAAGGGCCTCAAAGTGCGCGTCATTGGCAATCCGATGTTCGTGGACATGGCCAATGCGCTCGGCGCCAATGGCGTCGCCATGGGCTACGACCAGGTGTTCAGCGCGCTGCAGACCGGCGTCATCGACGGCGCCGAAAACAATCCGCCGAGCTTCGTGTTCGACAACCATTATCAGGTGGCGAAATTCTATACGCTCACCGAACACCTGATCGTGCCGGAAATCCTTATCTTCTCGCGCAAGACCTGGGATACGCTGGCGAAGGCCGACCAGGATCTGTTGCGCAAGCTCGCCCGCGAGGCGCAGGCCGACGAGCGCGTGCTGTGGGCGGCTTACGAGAAGCAGGCGATGGACAAGGCGCAAGCGGGCGGTGTGCAGATCGTCGAGACCATCGACAAGGCGCCATTCCAGAGCGCGGTCAAGCCGGTCTGGGATAAATATGGGCCGCGCTTTGCCGAAATGGTCAAGCGCATCCAGGCCGTCGACTGATTGCGCAGACCATGGCGCATGCAATCCGCCGGCTGATGGACGCGCTTTATGCGCTTTGCGCGGCCATTGCCGGCACGGCGCTGGTGCTGATCTCGGCGATCATGCCGTGGGCGGTTTTCACGCGCTATGTGCTCAACAGCGCCGCGTCGTGGCCGGAGCCGACCGCGGTATTGCTGATGATCGTGCTGACGTTCTTCGGCGCGGCGGTCTGCTACCGCGCCGGCCTGCATATGCGGATGTCGTTTTTCGTATCGCTGTTGCCGCCGCGCCTGCAGCGCGCAACCGCGCTCGCCGTCGAGCTGCTGATGGGGTTGATCGCGCTATTCATGATCAACTGGGGCGCCCGGCTGGTGGCGGCGACCTGGCAAAATTCCATTGCGGACTTTCCGTCGCTCTCGGTCGGCGTCACTTATCTGCCGATCCCGCTCGGCGGTGCGGTCCTGCTTCTCTTCGTGATCGAACGTGTGACCATCGGCGCGCCGGTCGATGCCGGTCGCGTCGACAGCGCCGCTTTCGATTAGGCGACGGGCACGGCGATGGACATTTTCGTTTTGCTCGCCACGATGTTCGCCGGCTTCCTGATTGGCATGCCGATCGCCTATGCGCTGGCGCTTGCCGCAATTGCCGGCGCGCTATGGATCGGCATCCCGCTGGAAGCGGTCATGCTGCAGATCTCCAACGGCGTGAGCAAAGTCGCGATGCTCACCATTCCGTTCTTTGTGCTGGCCGGCGCGATCATGGCTGAGGGCGGCATGGCGCGGCGGCTGGTGGCCTTTGCCGACGTGCTGGTCGGCTTCACTCGCGTGCGCGGCGGGCTTTCGGTAGTCAACGTGGTGGCGACCACGTTCCTGTCCGGCATATCCGGCTCGGCCGTCGCCGACACCTCGGCAATCGGTTCGGTGATGATCCCGCAGATGGAGAAGAGCGGCTACCCGCGCGTCTTCGCCACCAATGTCACGATCTCGGCTTCGGTGCAGGCGCTGTTGGTGCCGCCGAGCCACAATGCGGTGATCTATTCGCTGGCGACCGGCGGCACAATTTCGATCATTAGCCTGTTCATGGCGGGCGTGGTGCCGGGCCTTCTTCTCGGCGTGGCGCTGGTCATATTGTGCCTGGTCATCGCCTATCGCGACGGCCACCCGCGCGGCAGCGCCGTGCCGCTGCGCGAAGCGGCGAAAATTTCATTCGACGCGCTGTGGGGCCTGATTACGCTCCTGATCATTCTTGGCGGCATCCTGGCCGGCGTGTTCACCGCGATCGAGGCCGGCGCGGTCGCCTGCGTCTGGGCGTTCTTCGTCACCATGTTTGTTTATCGCGATTATCGCTGGCGCGATCTTCCGGCTTTGGTGTACCGGACCATGCGAACGGTGGCGATGGTGCTGACGCTGATCGCCTGCGCCTCGAGCGTCGGCTACATCATGGCGCTCACCCAGATGCCGGCCAAGATTACGGCGTTCTTCCTTGGCATTTCCAGCGACAAATACGTCATCCTGATGCTGGTCAATGCGCTGTTGCTATTGCTTGGTTGTCTGGTTGACATGGCGCCGTCGATCCTGATCTCGACGCCGATCTTGCTGCCGGTGATGCTCAAGCTCGGCGTCGATCCGGTTCACTTCGGCATGATCATGCTGCTCAATCTCGGCATCGGGCTGTGCCACCCGCCGGTCGGCGCCATTCTGTTCGTCGGCTGCGCGGTGGGCAATGTCACCATCGAACAAGTGCTCCGCCGAATCTGGCCGTTCTATGCCGTGATGTTCGCAGTGCTGATGCTGGTGACCTATCTGCCCGCCATATCGCTATGGCTGCCGCATCGGCTCGGATTGTGACGGCAATCCCTGCAGAGATCCGCGGCCGAGACTGATGGATCAGTTCCGATGGAGGAGGTCGAACTGGTAGTTGATGCCGGCCCGCACGATGTCGCCGTGCTCCAGCACGCTCACGGAGTTCCCACCCCCGATTGTTGTGGGAGTGTACCCTATCTTGTTGCCGAAATTGTAATGCAGATACTCGATCTTTGCCGACCAATGCGGGGCGAACATCTTTTCCACGCCCCCGCCCCCGACAAAACCGCTGCGCCATTCTTTATGACAACTGAAGCCGCCGAACGCCGTTAAAGCGCAAGGAGTCTGCCCCGCGTTGTCCTGTCCGTACCCTATGCCGGCTGTTCCGTACAGCAGCCATCCATTCACGTCGACGCCAGCCCGGAACCGATCCGTCCCAAAGTTCTGGAGGTCGGTAAAGCACGTCGAGCCGCCACTTATGGAGCACAGCACCGTGCTGTTGAAATTGCCATTGATGTTCGCGTAATCAAAATCGCCCTCGAAGCCGAGCACATACCGGTCGGTCTGCCAGTTAGCGCCATAGGTGACTCCCACCAATCCGCCGCTTTGGTTGAACCTGTTGGTCGTTACGCCGAACTCGTCCGTATGATCGGTGGTGCCCCCGCCCCAGCCGCCGTTGATGCCGAGGTAGAAGCCTGTCCAGTTCATCACAACCGGTGGTGAAGCAGGCGGCGGTGGCGCCTTGGTCGCCATATCAGCGGCGAAGGCCGAAGTTCCAAAAAAAGAAATAAGCGCGGCGATTGCAAAACGCTTCATGTTTACCCCCCACATGAACGCAACATTTGCTCGAAAAAAGTATCAAACAGACTCTCTGATGGCTGTGATATAATTGCCACTTCTCAATAATAATATTGTGGCTTTGGTTTTTTTGCCCGGTGCCGGGAGCCGTCGCGGCGGCAGCCGGCTACTCCGCTGCCATAACCGCGGGCTCGCGGCCGGCGCGCACCAGCCGCCCCGGCAGCGCGCCGGTATGCTCGCCGCGCTCGAAGATCGGCTCGCCTGCGACCAGGGTCGTCTCGTAGCCGGTCACGCGCTGCACGAAGCGCCGGCCATTGGCCGGCATGTCGTGGACAAGCTCCGGCTTCTGCACTTGCAGCCGCTCGTAGTCGATCAGGTTGACGTCGGCGCGCAGCCCGGGCGCGAGTCGGCCGCGATCCGATAGCCCGAAGAAATCGGCGGTCTCGCTGGTCTGCCGCTTGATCAGCATCCCCACCGGCAGCTTCGGTCCGCGCGAGCGGTCGCGGCTCCAATGCGTGAGCATGAACGTCGGCACGCCGGCATCGACGATCGAGGTGCAATGCGCGCCGCCGTCGCTTAGGCCGAGCAGACAGGCCGGATCGTTGAGCATTTCATAGATCGGCGCGTGATCGCCGGTGACATAGTTCACCACCGGGAAATAGAGATACTGGCCGTCCTCGATGATGGTGTCGTAGGCCACTTCATCGGGCGGGCGACCGGTGCGCGCCGCGATGTTGGCGACGCTCTTCTCGGGCCCGGGCTCGTAGTCCGGCGGATTGCCCATCACATAGAAGCGTTCCCATTTGCGGGTGACGGCCTGACGGAACTGCGCGAGTTTCGCAACTTCGGCGTCCGAGGGTTTCTCGGCGAGGATTTGCGCCCGCACTTGTGGATCGCGCAGCCGCTTGCGCTGCTCCTCGATCGGCAGGCTTTCCAGCCTCTTGTAACTTGGCCGCACCGTGAACGGGTTGAGCGCAGTGCCGACGCCCATCATCACGCCGATCGGGCGGCCGGCCATCTGCGCGGTGATCGGCAGGCCTTGCGCGCGCATCTCGTGCACCGCCTTGATCAGGCGGCGCCAGCGCTGCGGATCCTCGTAGCGGTCGGTGAGCAGAAACCAGATCGGACGCCCGGTGTCCTTGGCGAGCTTGCGCATCCAGCGCAGCTCGAACTCCTCGTCATCGAAGTCGGAGTTCATGCCGAAGGCGCCGCTGCCGGTGACGCCCAGCGCCGAGCCGATACCGAGCAATTCGTGGTCGTCGGCATCGCGCGAGGCTACCAGCTCGCCGTCCGGCGTCTTGTGCGAATCGGTGCGCGAGGTGGTAAAGCCGAAGGCGCCGCATTGCAGCGCCTCGACGGTGAGCCGGCGCATCTCGGCGATGTCGTCGGGCGTCGCCGGTTCGCGGCGCACCGCGCGATCGCCCATGACATAGACGCGGGTCGGCAGATGCGCGGCCTGCGCGGCGATGTCGATCGCGCGCGGCCGGCGCTCCAGCGCGTCCATGAATTGCGGGAAGGTTTCCCACTCCCAGGTGAGGCCGGCGGCCAGAACCGGATTGGGAATTTCCTCGACGCCTTCCATCAGATCCATCAGCGCGCCGCGGTGCTCTTTCTTCACCGGCGCGAAACCGACGCCGCAATTGCCGAACATCACCGTGGTGACGCCATGCCAGCACGACGGCGCCAACAGCGGATCCCACATCGCCTGGCCGTCGTAATGGGTGTGCACGTCGACCCAGCCAGGCGTAACCAGGAGTCCATCGGCGTCGATGTCGCGCCGGGCCGGTCCCTGCTTGCCGCCGACCGCGGCAATGCGGCCGTCCTTTATGGCGACGTCGCCGGAGAAGGACCCCTTGCCGGTGCCATCGACGATGGTGCCGCCGCGAATGACGATGTCATGCATGAGGGCCACTCCCTGGGTTGCGACTTTGCGCCGTATTTTTGCGAATGATGCACCCGCGCCGGGGCTCGTGCAATGCGCCGTTAACGCTTCGTTCACCATAACCTTCTAACGAGCGAACAGGGGTAAACGCCACGGAGAACACCCATGCACAAGACATTACTGACGGCGCTCGCTGCGGCGACTCTCTTCTCTGTTGGAATGCCCACAACCCGGGCCGACGCGACGGCCATCGCAATGCCATCGACCGTTGGAATTTCGCAGCTTGTGCATGAAGCCGCGATCATCTGCGGCGGCAATGGCTGCAATCCGGTCCACACCAAGGCGGATAAGCGGCGCAAATTCAAGACGCTCGAATACACCAAGCCGGTCGCCAAAACCTCATAGTGTCTTTCGGCGGCCTGGCCTGATCTCGCTCAGCGCGCCCGAGCGATAGACATTCGTTCCAACTTCACGCCCTGGATGAGGATGTTTATCCCGCGGCTGCGTTCATTCGCAGCATGACATTTTTATTGTGGCGGCGATCCGCCAAGTCATTGAACCTGCGGTCCTAATACGCCAATTCAAGCACCCGATCCCGCTTACCGCGGGCCTCAGGTGCGCTCGTGACCGCCATCCCAAATATCGTCCTCTTTGCCGGCCTGTTCATCGGCCTCGTCTTCGGTGCCGTCGGGCTCGTCAGCGGCTTTTGCCTGACCAGCGGCCTGCGCAATTGGTGGACGCAAGGCGACGGCCGCCTGGTGCGCAGCTTCGCGCTGGCGCTGGCGGTGGCGATTGCCGGCACGCAATTCCTGGCGGCGCTTGCCATGGTCGATCTTGGCCAGTCGATCTATCTGCAGACGACGTTCTCCGCACCGTTGATGTTGTTCGGCGGGCTGTTGTTCGGCTACGGCATGGTCGCGGCAAACGCCTGCGCCTCGCGCGCCCTGGTGCTGCTCGGCCGCGGCAATCTGCGCTCGCTGGTCGTGGTCGCCACTGTCGGGGTGACGGCGGAGATTACTCTCAAGGGCCTGATCGCACCGCTGCGCCTCACCGTCCTGCATTGGTCGCAAACGACGCTGCAGCATGACATTTCAGTGCCGGCTTTGATCTCCGCGTGGGGTCCAAGCGAATCACTCGGGCGTTTCCTCGCCGTCGTGCTGGCGAGTGGCGCGCTGTCGGCGTTTGCCTTGTCCCATGCGCCGTTCCGGCACGCGAAGGGCCAGATTGCGGCGGCCTTGGCGATCGGGCTTCTGATCCCGGCCGGTTGGTTCGCCACCGGTTATCTTGGCGCCGATCCGTTTACTCCGGCGCCGGTGGCCTCGCTGACCTTCGTCGCCCCGATCGCCGACACGCTGCAATATGCGATGCTCTCGACCGGCTCGACGCTCAGCTTCGGCATCGTCGTGGTGGCCGGGGTGCTGCTGGGGAGCTTTGCCACCGCGCTCGTCACGCGGCGCCTCGAAGTCGAAGGCTACAGCTCGACACGCCACATGCTGCGCTCGATCGGCGGCGCGGCGCTGATGGGATGCGGCGGCGCCTTGGATTACGGCTGCTCGATCGGCCAGGGCCTGACCGGGCTGTCGACTCTGGCGGTGCCATCGGTGCTGGCCGCGACCGGCATTCTGCTCGGCGCCGCGGCGGCGCTGCGCAGCCCGGTGCGTATCGCCACTTTAGCGGCCGCTTAGCGAAACGAAAACTAAGCCGCCCTGCTCGCGCGCGCGTCCGCCAACACCATATCCGCCCCCTTCTCGCCGATCATGACCGCGGCAGCGTTGGTGTTGCCCGACACCACCGTCGGCATGATTGAGGCGTCGATGACGCGCAAACCCTCAAAGCCATGCACCCGCAAGCGCTCGTCGACTACCGCGTTCGGGTCGGAGCCCATGCGGCAGGTCGAGGTCGGATGATAGACCGTGGTGCCAGTCTGTCGCGCGAAAGCGAGCAGGTCCGCATCGCTCGCGCATTGTTCGCCGGGCGCGTGCTCTTCGGCGATGTAACGGCGCATGACCGGCTGGTTCATGACCCGGCGCAGGAGCTTTAGGCCGTCAACGACGCAATCGCAGTCGGTGCAGGCCGAGAGGTAGCGCGGCTGGATCGCCGGCGGCACGGCCGGATCGCGCGATTTGATACGCACGAAGCCGCGGCTGTCCGGCCGCAATTGACAGATCGAGGCCATGAAGCCCGGGAACGCATGCAGCGTCGCGCCGACGGCGTCGGCGGAAAAGATCAAAAAGTGGAATTGCACGTCGGGCGTCGCCAAATCCGGTCGGGTGCGCAGGAACGCTCCGGCATAGCCGGCGCCGATGGTCAGCAGTCCCTTGCGCGACAACAGATAGCGCAGTCCTGCGGTGTAGCGGTGGCGCCAATTATTGATCACGTCGTTCATGGTGATCGGCTCGGTGCAGCGGTAGAGCATGCGGATCTGTAAATGATCCTGCAGATCGGCGCCGACCCCCGGCATGTCGGCGACGACGTCGATGCCAAGGTCGCGCAGTATCTTGACCGGTCCCAGCCCGGAGAGCTGCAGCAATTGCGGCGAGTTGAATGCGCCGCCCGAGACGATAACCTCGGCATTGGCGTGTGCGGTGTGCGTAACACCGCCTTGACGATATTCGACACCGATGGCGCGGCGACCGGAAAACAGAATGCGGCCGGCGAGCGCGTTGGCGACGACCTTAAGATTGGGCCGCCGCTTCGCCTCTTTCAAATAACCGACCGCGGTCGACCAGCGGCGGCCATTCCGCGTCGTCAATTGAAAATATCCGGCGCCTTCCTGGGTCGCGCCGTTGAAATCGTCGTTGCGCGGGAAACCCGATTCTTGCGCGGCCGCGATAAAAGCCTCGCATAACGGGTGCGGCTCGCAGACGTCGGAAACTTTCAGATGCCCGCCGGCGCCGTGCAATTCGTCGGCGCCGCGCTCCTGATCCTCAGCGCGGCGGAAATACGGCAGCACGTCGCTGAACGACCAGCCGGCATTGCCCAACTGCCGCCAATGGTCGTAGTCCTCGTGCTGGCCGCGAATATAAAGTAGCCCGTTGATCGAACTCGATCCGCCCATCACCTTGCCGCGCGGCTGGATCACCCGGCGGTTGTTGAGCTCGGGCTCAGGCTCGGTCGTATAGAGCCAGTTGACCTTGGGGTTGGAGAACAGCTTGCCGTAGCCGAGCGGGATGTGAATCCAGATATTGCTGTCGGGACCCCCGGCCTCGAGTAATAGCACGCGGTGGCGGCCGTTCGCGGTGAGCCGGTTGGCAAGCACGCAGCCGG
>JBAQAB010000257.1:0-1740 GCA_049285535.1 Xanthobacteraceae bacterium | reverse complement strand
GTCCATGAGCAACTCGATGCGCTCGCGCGCGGTGAGTTTTCCCCGCTTGTGCTGCGCCTCGATGCGGGTCTGGCCGCCGCCGGCACGCGCATTGGCGCGGCGGTCTTCGAGCCTGTCGAGAATGTCTTTCATGGTTTTTGGTCCGCTCCGCGCAGCCCCCGGCGGGCCCGATTTGCCATGTGAGATTCATAGCAAGATGGGGGCCAAGCGTCATCTTCATCCTGCCCCGAGAAAGCGGGGAAGGGGGACCACCCCGCGCAGCGGGGTGGTGGAAGGGGCTTCGGCGGTAGAGCTTGCGCTAACGCTTGAGACTTACCTCGGCGCCCGCGCCCCCTCCACCATGCTTCGCATGGTCCCCCTCCCCCGCTTTCGCGGGGGCGGATGAAGAGGCCACCTCCTCCACCGCTTTGACGATCCCGGCGTAGCCGGTGCAGCGGCAGAGGTGGCCGCTCAAGACTTCGCGGATTTCGGCGGTGGTCGGGTGCGGGTTGCGGGCGAGGTAGTCGGTGAACGACATTAGAATGCCGGGCGTGCAAAAGCCGCATTGCAGCGCGTGATGGGCGCGGAACGCGGTTTGCAGCGGGTTGAGCGCGCCGTCGGCCGCGGCGAGCGATTCCACGGTTTTGACCTCGCGGCCTTCGGCCTGTACCGCGAGCGTGAGGCAGGAGCGCGTGGCGACGCCGTCGATCAGCACGGTGCAGGCGCCGCAGATGCCGTGCTCGCAGCCGACATGAGTGCCGGTAGCGCCAAGGCCTTGGCGAAGGAAATCGGAGAGCAGCGTGCGCGGCTCGGCTTCGGCGGCGAGCTTGCGGCCGTTGAGTGTTAGCGCGACGCGCACGCGATCGTCTTTGCTCAGGCGGCGCATCGGATCGCCTCCGCCACCACACGCGGCCCGAGATTGCGCAACAGATCGCGCCGCAGCGCCCCCGAGGCATGCAAATCCTCGTAGCCTTCGAGTTCCTCCGCCCAGGCGGCAATCGCGCCCGCGGCATCGCCGTCGATCGAGCGCACCATCGGCCGCCCGGCCATGCCGCCGACGCCGAGCAGCGCCGAGCCGCGTTCGTCGGCGATGGCCGCGAACGCGATGATGGCAAAGTCACCGTGGCGGCGCGCCACTTCGTCGAAGGCCGTGCCCTTGCCTTCGATGACCGGGAAGCGCACGGCCACGATCAGCTCATCGGGGGCGCGGGCGGTGGTGAGCATGTCCTGCTGAAAGGCCTCCGCGGCAAGCACGCGTTCGCCGCGTTTTTGCGAGCGCAGCACCACGGCGCCGCCGCAGACCGCGAGCGTGAGAGGAATTTCCGAGCTTGGATCGGCATGCGCGATCGAGCCGCACACCGTGCCTCTGTTGCGGGTCTGGAAGTGGCCGACGAAGGGCAGCGCCGCGGCGAGCAGCGGCAGCTTCAGCTTGAGCTGCGGCCACGCCATCAACTTATTCTGCGTCACCGCGGCGCCGATCTCGATGATATTGCCGCGATCGCGGATGGCGTCGAGCCCGGCGATGCGCGAAATATCGATCAGCGCCGCCGGATCGATCAGCCGCAGATTGAGCATCGGCAGGAGCGACTGGCCGCCGGCAAGAATGCGCGCGTCGTCGCCGTATTCGGCAAGCAGCGCCAAAACCTCCTCGACCGTATCCGGCCGGATGTAGTCGAAGGGGCGCGGTTTCATGATTGGCTATCTCGTCATTGCGAGGAGCGAAAGCGACGAAGCAATCCAGGAGCGGCTTGCATTGAAAGC
>JBAQAB010000256.1:0-31116 GCA_049285535.1 Xanthobacteraceae bacterium | reverse complement strand
CGAGCTGGTCGCGCGCATTCACGCTATCGTGCGACGCTCGCGAGGACACGCGCAGTCGGTCATCAATACTGACGATCTATGCGTAAATCTCGACAGCAAGTCGGTCGAGATTGACGGTTCGCGGGTGCATCTGACGAGCAAGGAGTACCAGATGTTGGAACTCCTAGCGATGCGCAAGGGCTCGACGCTCACCAAAGAAATGTTCTTGAGCCAGCTTTACGGCGGCATGGACGAACCCGAGATGAAAATCATCGACGTCTTCATCTGCAAGCTGCGCAAGAAACTCGCCAACGCATCTGGCGGCAAGAACTACATCGAGACGGTCTGGGGACGCGGCTATGTATTGCGCGAGCCGCCAGAAATGAGCGTTTCCGCCTGACTCGGCGCGGCCGTCTCATGCCACTGCTGTTCGCCACCACCTTTTGCCACAGCACCGCAAACTAGTGACGGTGGAGGACTGCCACAGCGAGTACCGCTTCGGGTCAATCGCTTCATTTCCGCAATGTCCGGTTCATCCCTGCTTTCATCCGACCGTGACAGAATCGCAGAGGTTGCGGCGACGTCGGTTTCGGGCCAAAAACGGCCTCCTGCCCGGCAGCTCCGAGGGATTCCAATTGCAATACCATTTGGCGATACGACGCAGCTGGTCGACGACAAGTGCCATTGGGTGTTACGCAGAGCGCACACCCACGATAAATTGGCCGACTTCGGTCGCAAGTTTATCGGCGTGCTGAGACAGTACAACGGCGGCTTCGAGCACTTGGCTTGCAACATCGCCGCTTCGATTCGACGCTTCCTCGATTGCCGCGACCGTTTGCGTGACTTCTCGCGTGCTGTTTGCCACTAGTTGTGCACTACGCGCTATGTCATGCGTTGCAGCAGTTTGCTGTTGCACCGACTCGCCGATCTCGCTCGCGATGGATTGCATTTGTACAATCGTGTTGGTGATACTCCGAAGTTCACCAACTGAATTCCGAACCGTCGCCTGTATTTGGGATACGCGCGCCCCGATCTCTTCGGTCGCTTTTGCGGTTTGTGCCGCAAGCGCTTTGACCTCGCTTGCAACTACAGAAAAGCCTTTGCCTGCAGTGCCGGCACGAGCCGCTTCTATCGTCGCATTCAGGGCAAGCAGGTTAGTCTGCGCAGCGACGTGCTTGATCAACTGGACGACCTCGCCAACTCTGTCGGCATCGGTCACCAAAGCCGCCACGGCTGCGTCAGTGCGCCGGGCTACCGTCACAGCCGTTTCGGAGATCGCGGTCGAGCGATCAAATTTCCTATCGATCTCGCCAATTGACTCTGCGAGTTCCTCGGTAGCTTGTGCGACATCAGTGACGTTTTTAAATGCCTGCTCCGAAGCTAACTTGACGTCTAATGCGCTTTGGCCTGTACTTTCTGTTGACCGAGCCATGATTTCCGCATTGGACTTCAAGGTTCCAGCCGCTGATAACAGCGTTGAAACAAGTTCACCTGCAGAAGCTTGAAATCGCTCAGCCAGGGTCTCTACAGTCTCTCGTCGCTTTTTTCTGACCTTGCGTTGCTCACTCTCCCGCTCTGCTGTAAGTTGAGTCGCGGTGATCACGCTGTCCCGGCAAAGCTTTGTAGCCTCGGCAATGATCGCAATCTCATCGTGGCGATCGAGACCCGGAATCGAAACGTCAGTTTTGCCTGACGCGATCAAACGGATAACTTCAGTCAATTCCAGGATCGGCTTAACGATTGCGCTTGTGACAAGTGTGGACGCCGTCGCAGAGAGTATTAACGCCGCGCCCAGAATCACTAGTAGCCAAAAACGACCCTCGGCCACCAGGCCGACCGTGCGATTTGAGCTCTGCGATCGAATAAGGTCGGCATCGACCTTAAATTGCTCCAGAAGTGACAGCAAGTTGTCGGCGGCCCGATCGGCAGCGAAGGTCAAAAGCGTGGCGCTTGCTGGATCACTTTGGACAACATCGAGAACGTCCTTCGCCGCATTTCGATAGTTTTCGAATGCTGGTCGAATTTTGGCGACGTTATCCTCACCTTGGAACTGCGCTTCGGCCCTCAACAATTGATCGGCAATCACATTCTCGGCGGCAAACGAAGCTTGAATACTTTCCTTTAATAGGACTTTGTCCGATTCCGTGGCGGCAATCGACAAGGTCTTCAAGAGCAATCTGTGAGCGTTCTGAGTAGCGTCAACAAGTTCGCTTGCTTGATGATAGCGTTCAAATGCGACGTCATTGAGTTGATGGACGCTTTTGGCGCTCGCCTGCAGAAAACCCAGCGCAGCGCCAGCCATGACCAATAGCGCCAGCAGAACCAATGCCGGCGCCGCCATGACCTTTACTCTAATCGGCCAATCCGCGAACAAGCGTCGCGCCCCCGGCCGACGGGCTACGACTTATAGGCGCCAACAAATACGACATAATCATCGAATTTGCGGACGTAGGATGTTTTCGATTCAACCTTCTTCGTTGTGGGGTTAGTCATGTGATATTCCACCCACGAGCCGTCTTGTTTATGCGCGGCGGCGATGATGTCTTTGCCGAATTCCTTGCCCGTAACATCGGTGAGTGAGCGCGCATTTTTCCCAATGAGCGCGGGAACCCCCGTCATGATCGTACCATTTGGATCGTACACGATTACGAAAAGGTCGTGATCGATATAACCGCCTTTCGGATCGTTGAAATCCTTGATCGCCGTTTCGGGTCCCACTTTCATCATGTGAACCACGGCACGGTCACAGAGGGCCTGAGCCTGCTCCGGTGTTCCCCGCTCTTGAGCAAGGGCGGGAGCCATGGAAAGAGTGACGAACGCTGCGGCGGCTACAAAATGTCGGATCAGATATTTCATGATTGCACCTTTGGGGGCCACTCGCGCAGCGTCCGTCGGGTCGAGCGCAGAACGTCGGATACTGTGACGGTGAGTAGTGAAGCCGACCATTAAAACGTATTGTTAATATCAACCTTAAGTATTTAGCTTTTGTTAACATGATCGTAGCCCACGGTAACACCTGGAAAGCGCTCGCGGATTTGATTCTTCCGTGGCTCTTTGCTTAGAATTTCTGGGCCCGTGATGTCGGTCTTGTCCGGCACTTTCTCCCACGACAACGCCATCCCGTTACGCGTCGGTCGTTCAGATTGATGGGCGCGGCAGAGAGTTCGCGGAATAGGCGCGCGAACTCTCGATACTCGGCAACGGTTTTCATGTGCCCCCACGCGCGAGCATTATCCTAGCCGAATGAACGCTCGGCGGCTATCACTCGGGGACGTCAGCCTATTTGCTGTCGACGCCGGCCACACTTTTCCGGTTCTCGGGTGGACCAAGTGCAAGTGAAGGCGCCCACCGCTCGAATGTAATCAGGGCGGCGCGTCTCAGTATTTCGGGGTCGCGCTCGCCTTTACGCACCACCATAGAACAAATGGCGTATTCCGCCCTCAGTCTTTGGTGGTGATTTTTCAATATCCGAACTTGGGCGCCTGAGACTCGGTTCGACAATTAGGAGACTGATTTAGAAAGACGCATTTCTTGACAAGTTGATCGCGGGCACCATCCGGGTAAATCGTAAGCCGAAATTTGCGGCGTGGTGGGACAATGGGGCCGCATACGATTGGTGCAATAATTACTTGAAATGCTGGCTTCATTCCCGCTGAAGGTGAAATTCGGTGATCGTCGGTGCCACCTCGGTCAGCGTCCGCTGCATGATCGTCTCTAGTCCAGCCGGAGTTGAAGACTCGGCGATCGAGCCTGAGTTCTCGATCAGCGCGCGATAGTCGTTTGAACCGACAATAGACGCAATGTCCCGGTTCAGGGTTTGGATGATCGGTGCCGGAGTGCCGGCTGGCGCGCAGACGCCCAACCAGCCGGAGCGGATGAAGTCAATACCGGCTTCCGTCAAGGTAGGAATGTTCGGCAAAGCGTTCAAACGCTGCGTGCTTGTGACGGCGATAATCTTGAGTTGCTCGTTCCGATAGTGAGGCAGAAAGGCAAGTGGCGGCGCAACATAGAACTGAATGCGACCAGCGATGAGCTCTTGTACTGGCCCCGCACCACCGCGAAAAGGCACCTGGGTCATCGTGATGCCGGTAAGCTTCTGGAGCTGACGCGCGAGAATTTCCTGCGCGGAACCGAAGCCAACGGTGCCGTAGTTCACTTGGCCGGGATGGGCTTTGGCATAGGCGATAAAGGAGCGGATGTCGGTTGCTGGAACAGCGTTCGATACGGCGAGGCCGTAGTAGTATCGTGCGATAAGGGAGATAGGCGCCAAATCGCTAAGCTTGAAACCAGGATCCTTGTAGGCGGCGACATTGATCGACTCGAAATGGGTGCAGAGGAGGAGGGTATAGCCATCGGCCGGCCGCGCGATCACGTCGCGCGCGGCTACGATGCCGCCCGATGCCGGCTTGTTCTCGACAAAAACACGTTGGCCGAGCGACTGGCTAAGCTTCTCGGCGATGAAGCGTGCTGGAATATCAGTCGGCCCTCCGACCCCGAAGCCAACCACCAGCCTAATCGGCCGATCCGGGTAGCTTCCGGCATGGGTCGTAGTCGCTGTTAGAGCCATGACCAGGCTCAGGATCGGTACGCACAGGATCGGTACGCATAAGCTACGCATCTTCTCTCCCATCAGATGTCCAGGAATGTCAGCAAACCCCGATCATCGCCGGAATTGCCGATACTTTACACCTGCTCATCAATCCTTGAACTCGAAAGGCAAAAGCACACGCAAACTTGCGGCATCACCGCCATAATTCGGATGTGGCGAGCCGCGCGCCCGCGACCAAGCTACGGAACTTGGCCCATACGATCTCTGGTTCGATCTCGGGCGGCACGCCGGGCTGAAGCGTCGAGGCGAAGCCGCAATCGGAGCCCGCGATCACGTTCTCGCGCCCGACCAGCTTGGCTAGGCGAACGATGCGTTGGGCCACCAGTTCCGGATGCTCGACGATGACGGAGGCATGGGTGATACAGCCAGGGATCAGTACCTTGTCTTGCGGGAGCCTCACGTGCTCCCACACATTCCACTCATGCTCGTGGCGCGGGTTCGCCATTTCGAAGGAGTAAAACCCTGCGCGGATCTTCACGATCAGGTCAGCGAGATGCTTCATCTCGATGTCGCCGGTACGGGGCCCCATATTGATGCCGTAGCAGGTATGGTGGCGGACCCGCTCCGGCGCAATATTACGGAGCGCATAATTTAACGCCTCGATCCGGCGCGTTACCCAGGCTCGGGTTTCTCCAACCGTCGTGTCGGGATTAAGCATATAGTGCATGGCCAGCCGCGGGTCGTCGATTTGGACCTGGAAACCAGCGGCGACGATGGCCTCATACTCAGAACGCATTGCCTCAGCAACGGCGAACAGGTGCTCTTCATCGCTTTTGTAATAATGATTCTCCATCAGCCCGGCGCAGCTTGAGGGCGAGACGGAGGGTACAAAAACATCAACCGTGCTGACGCCGCTAAGCGCCATTTTGAGATTGTTGAGATCAGCCTGCAGAATCGTATTCCTCAAATAGGTGATCGGTCCAGTGCACGCGAATGCCTGCGGCTGGGTGCCGGAATGCGCCCCATTTTTGTAGAAAGAGGGGAATGCGGCATTTTCTCGCGTGCGGCGACGGCCTGTTTGCGACTTGAGCGGTTCAAGACCGGAGAGGCGCTCGACCGCATAGATCTGAAAGCTCGGCTTCGACTGCTCGCCGTCGCTGACGATATCGATCCCGAGATCAACTTGCCTTTTGACAATGGCCCCGACTGCCGAGCGCGTAGCAGCCGCGAGTGCGGCGGGGTCGTAAGGCCGCCCAGCCATTTTGGCGAAAAGAAGCGCCGAGACGTCGTCTGGCCGTGGCAGGCTGCCTGCATGCGTGGTCAGGATACGTGTTTTGCGGTCTTCGATGCCCATCGGATCCTCTCAGCAACTTGATTTGATCTCAATACCGGAATTAAGCGTGCGGTCGAGCAGTGATGTCGCGTTGCGCGAGAGCCGGGACAGGAAATACACAATTTATATCCAATTCCGCGCCGTGTTTTGTACTCGCTATAATATCCCTAGTTTATATCCAATCAGCGCCACGTTCGGCACTTGCTATGAAACCGTAAGTCCCTCTCCAGTTCTGTACTCGCTATGAAATTGCTCCTTTCTTATCAGTCTGCGACAGGCGAGAAGTCGAGCGAACTTTCTCCGCTTTTGCCTTTTTACTCTAACTGGAGATCTCCGCCAGGGCAGGTCGATTCTCGGCCTTCGCATTGGCAGTCCCTTCCGTGACCAACGACCGGATCGGCCGGCCTCGCCAGCGATCGAAGGTTGACTGTCCGACGTGCGGATCAGCCGTCGCGCAGCCGCGGCGAACCTCGGACAAAGCTCGATTGCGGTTGTGACTCATAGCGGTCGTGCGGCAGTCCTCCTTCGTTAGCGCAGAAAAAAGAAAGATCAAAGGAACTCGCTGATGCGCTATAAAGACGCGCAACGTCGCTAGCGATGCGGTTGCTGGCCCGAGCACAGATGTATTAATCTCGCCGAAAAGGGGAGGGAATGATGCGCCATCGTTTTGCCGGAGCCGTCATCGGAATCGTTGCGCTCGGCAGCATAATACAACCTGCGTTCAGCCAGGAGCCGATCAAAATCGGCGTGATGTTTCCCCTTACCGGGGCGATTTCCGCGCAAGGTGGTCCTGAGCGCGACGCCATCAAGCAGGCCTTCGACGAGGAAAATAACGCGGTCGCAGGACGGAAAATTGAATTGCTTTATGAGGACAGCACAGGTCGTCCCGATGTCGGACTGACCAAGACTAAGGCGCTGGTGGAGCGGGACAAAGTCGACTTGCTTCTTTCCGAATTGGTTAGCTCGGTGGGAGCCGCAATGGCCCCTTACGTTGCTGAGCAGAAAATTCCGTGGATCAGCACTGTTGCACTCGACAGCCTAACCCGCGCGCAGAAAAGTCCCTACATTTTCCGCTTTGTGCCGTCGACCTACCAATACGCAATGGTCGCCGCTCAGACGACCCAGAAAATGGGCTGGAAGAAAGTCTACTTTCTCGGTTGGAATGCGCCGCCCGGCCACGAGTCTGCGGATGTCGTGAAGAAGCTTTATGGCGCCGACAATCTTATCGACGCGCAGTTCTCAAATATCGGCACTTCCGACTACGCGCCTTATCTCACCGCGATGGATGCCGGAAAGGCCAATGGGATGTTCGCTGCCATGTGGGGCGCCGATGCGCCGCGCATGGTCGAGCAATATGCCGAATACGGCCTCAATAACAAACTGCCTATTTTCGGCATCGCCTCGTTTACAAGCGAGGAATTGCTTGCCGTCATGCCGCCCCAGGCCGTCGGCATTCAAAGCGCCTACACCTATTGCGGCACTCTGGATACGCCAGAAAACAAAAAGTTTGTTGACGGATTCAAGGCGGCGCACAACGGCGCTGTTCCCGGCTCATATTCTTATATGGGCTATATGGCGGCAAAAATGGTCATTGCGGCCCTGAAGGACATCGACGGGAAAGCCGAAGACCACGACGCCTTTATCAAGGCTCTCAGCAAGGTAACGGTCAAGGGACCGATGGGAATGACGAGCTTTGACGAACACCATGGTATGGTGGCCGACTTCTATCACCTTACCATCGAGAAGGGCCCCGACGGAAAGCTGCAAAATCACTGTGGCCAACGCATCGCACAGGTAAAGGACCCGTACGATCTATTCCCCTGAGAGTACTGGATTTAGCTACGAACCCATGGGCTTCTGAACCGCCGCAGATCAGCTGCGCCATCTTGCCGATGGCAACCCATTGCCGTCCGGGCTCTAACATCCTGCACCGCACGTGAACGAATAGGCCTGTTTCACCGCTATGACATTTTGGTTGGTTCAAGCATTAAACGGCATCTCGTATGGGATGCTGCTGTTTCTATTGGCGTCCGGTTTGTCTCTGATCTTTGGAGTGATGAAAATCCTTAATCTGACGCACGGATCGTTTTATCTGCTCGGCGGCTATCTCGGTTTGGTCGTGCTTCAGGAGACGGGAAGCTTCATCCTTGCCGTGCTCGGAGCAAGCTTGGCGATAGCTCTGATCGGCGTGGTGATGGAGCGCTTTTTTCTGAGAAGATTCCATCTACAACAATTGCCGCAGGTCCTCGTTACCTTTGGTTTCCTTTTTATATTTTCCGATATTGCAACGGTGATCTGGGGTGCCAATCCGCAAACAATGCCGCGCCCTGAGCTTTTTTCCGGCTCGCTTCAATTCGCCGGCTTCTATTATCCGACATACCGCCTCTTCATCATCGGATTCGGACTATTCGTCGCGATGTTCCTGTGGTGGCTTCAGGATGGTACACGGCTCGGTGCGATGCTTCGCGCCAGCGTCGATAACGAGGAAATTGCCCGGGCCTTAGGTATCAATGTCTCGCTTCTCTTCACTTTAGTATTCGGGCTCGGCGCGTTTTTGGCCGCGCTCGGTGGGGTCATGGGTGGCCCGATCCTCGGTGTTTATCCCGGAGCAGACTTTGAGGTCCTTCTTCTTGGTTTCGTCGTGGTTATCATTGGCGGGCTGGGCTCCTTGAAGGGCGCGCTCGTCGGCGGATTGGCCGTCGGCTTGCTCGATAATTTTGGCAAGGTGTTTTTTCCCGAATTGGCGCTGTTCACAATCTTTGCACCCATGGCCTTGATTCTGGCGATAAGGCCGGCCGGTCTGTTTGGGCACGAATGAGTGCCGCAGGCGCAAGCTCTTTTGTGAAATCGCGAGGCATCGCCGCGCTAATCCTGACGATACTAGTTCTCGCTGTATTGCCGTATCTGCTTTCCACTTATTATCTCGGCCTGGTGATCGAGATTCTGATTTTTGCCGTGTTCGCCATGAGTCTCGATCTGCTGATCGGTTACGCCGGAATGGCCTCACTCGGGCATGCAGGCTATTTCGGCGTTGGCGCCTATGGGGTCGGTTTGCTCGCAATCAAGCTTCATTGGAGCGTCTGGTCGGCTCTTCCGGCCGCCCTGATCGTCGTTGCCCTTGTGGCGACGTTGTTCGGCTTATTGGCACTCCGGACCCGAGGCAGCTATTTCCTGATGATTACGCTGGCGCTGTCCCAAGTGGCATGGGGCATCGCAT
Organism: Xanthobacteraceae bacterium; assembly: GCA_049285535.1. Classification (GTDB taxonomy): domain Bacteria; phylum Pseudomonadota; class Alphaproteobacteria; order Rhizobiales; family Xanthobacteraceae; genus BOG-931. Next base: position 22,038 of record JBAQAB010000256.1, on the reverse strand, counting down.
TCGGTTGGCGTTCATTGACCGGAGGCGACGACGGGCTGCCGAACTTGCCTCGTCCCGAATTTGCGGCAGGCTGGTCCGTTGCAGGCGACCGGCCGTTTTATTTCTTTATTCTACTGCTCGTGGGCGTCGCGGTGTTGCTGTTGACGCAGGTCGTCACATCGCCATTCGGGTTTGCGCTACGCGGCATCCGCGAAAGCGAAACGCGTATGCAGGCGCTTGGATATGATGTCTGGCGTTACAAGTTCGCCGCCTTCATTATTGCGGCGGTTTTTGCCGGGCTCGCCGGCGCCCTTTATGCTTACTACAACCGTTTCGTCAGCCCCGATTACCTTGGCGTGTTCCGGTCAGCGGAAGTCTTGCTGATGGTAATCCTGGGTGGTGCCGGCACCTTGGTCGGACCCGCAATCGGCGCCGCGGTCATCGTGCTCCTCGAAAACGTTATCAGCGCTTACACCGAGCGCTGGCTGATCGTGATCGGCACTATCTACATCCTGGTCGCGCTCTTTGCGCCAAACGGGATCATTGGTTTTGTTCGTGATTTACGCACACGCAGAGTGAAATCATGATAGCGCTCTCCGTCACCGACGTTTCTCGAAATTTTGAGGGCGTCCAGGCGCTGGCCAATGTTTCTTTCGAAGTCGCACCCGGCGAACGCCGCCTGATCATCGGTCCGAACGGGGCCGGCAAAACCACGCTTTTCAATATACTCGCTGGTTCATACGCGGCCTCGAGCGGCCGGGTTGTTCTCTTCGGCCACGACATCACCCGGTTGCCAGCTCACGCGCGAGCACGACTCGGACTGTCTCGGACCTTTCAGATCACCAATCTTTTCTATCGCCTGACGGTCCTGGAAAACATTCTGCTTGCATTGCAGGCAGGGAAGGGGGCGACCTCACCTGCGCTTCGTCTGCTGCAGCGGGATCGTGCCCTGCTTGCGCGGGCAGATGTTTTGCTCGAACAGTGGGAGCTAAGCGAGCTTGCCAAGCATGCCGCACAAGACATCTCTTATGGCCAGCAAAGGCAGTTGGACATTTTGCTGGCCATGGCTGTCGAACCCAGGGTGCTGCTGCTTGATGAGCCGACAGCAGGTCTATCCGCCGCCGAAGTTCCGCGCGTCAAGACCATCCTACGTAGCCTGCCGCGGGATACGACCGTGCTTATGATCGAGCATGACATGGACGTGGCTTTTGAGCTCGCCGACCGTATCACCGTTCTGCATCAAGGCCGCCTTCTGGCCGAAGGCAATGTGGAGGCCATCCGCAGCAATCCGCAAGTGACCGAAATCTATCTTGGATCCGATTGAGGTCGTGGCGATGTTGAGTGTCCAAGACATCCATACCTATTACGGTGACAGCTACATCCTGCAGGGCGTTTCCCTCGAGCTGAACCCTGGGCAAGTGGTCGCCCTCTTGGGCCGCAATGGCGTCGGCAAGACGACGTTGGCCCGTTCCATCATGGGCCTCACGCCTGCCAAGCGTGGTAGGATCCTGTTCAAACAGATCGACATTACCCGCTTGCCCGCTCACAGGATCGCACAGCTGGGTATTGGTCTCGTGCCGCAAGGGCGGCAGATCTTCCGTTCTCTTTCGGTCAGGGAACATTTGGATGTCATGGCGCGCGGACAGGGCCGCTGGAGCTTGGACGCAGTCATGGAGCTCTTTCCGAATTTGCGGGCCCGGTTGCGCAGCCTGGCCGGCAAGCTCAGCGGCGGCGAACAGCAAATGCTAGCGGCGGCGCGGGCGCTAGTCAGTAACCCGGCGCTGCTTGTCATGGACGAGCCGACGGAGGGTTTGGCACCGCTGATGATCCGTGAGCTCGGTCGAACAATTGAAACGCTCAAACAGACCGGAACATCAATTCTCTTGATTGAACAGCAGCTCACCTTTGCGCTGCGCTACGCAGACACCGTCTTTATCATGAGTAAAGGGCGCGTCGTCCACCAATGTAGTCCGGCTGAGCTCGCGTCCGACGCACAGACGAAGTCCCGATATTTGGGGGTATGATGCAGCAGGGGTGCACGTCTCGCTTTGCAGCCATGCCTGCCGATTGGCTCAAAGTAATTGACATCGAGCTTGGAATTTTGCCCAATCTTCCCAGGAAACAGCAGGGCGGACGGCACCGTATTGGCACCGCGATCGCTTAGGGGAGGGAACACACACGTGGCGGATTGGATTGATGCTTCGCCGCTTGATCGTCGTCAGGTCGTCGAGAGCTGGTTGACGAAACTCAGCTCTGCACTCGAGGAGAAGCGCTATACCGCTGCAGCGGAGATGTTTCACTCCGACGGTTACTGGCGTGACCTGTTGACGTTTGAGTGGCACTTCAAGGTTCTTCACGGGCCGGGCGAAGTGGAAGCATGGCTGCAAAAAGCGTTCGATCCGAGACCTGCCCGCAATTTCCGGTTGGAGTCCGATCCGACAGTCGGCGCGATTGGCGAACATCCGCTGACTTTGGAATTTTTCTTCAGATTTGAAACGGCAATTGTCTCCGGCCGCGGCTACGCGCGGCTTGTTCCCGATCCTACTTCGCTGACAACCGCCAGGGTCTATACGTTTCTGACCGCCATGCAGGAGCTGAAAAGCTTTCCTGAAAAAAGGGGCAAACACCGCCCGCATGACGACCTGCGCGTGACGTCGGCCCAAACGGAGAATTGGCTCGACCGCCGGCGTGCGACGGGTCAGTTCAAGGATAAGGATCCCGACGTTATCGTCATCGGCGGCGGCCAATCAGGACTGATGATGGCGGCTCGGCTAGGCCAGCTCGGCGTCGACACGCTGGTCATCGAAAAGACCGAGGACATCGGTGACGTGTGGCGCAACCGCTATCATTCGTTGCAGCTGCACAACGAAATATGCATGAATCATTTTGCCTATTTGCCGTTCCCCGACACTTGGCCGGTCTTCATTCCGAAGGACAAACTTGCCGACTGGCTGGCGTTCTATGCCGAGGCTATGGAGCTCAACGTTTGGACAAAAACAACGTTTTTGGGCGGCGAACACGATAGCTCTGACGGGCATTGGACCGTGCGCCTACGGACATCCGATGGTGGCGTGCGAACGATGCGGCCGCGTCATATCGTTCTGGCAGCCGGAGTGAGTGGTCTTGCGAACATTCCCCGTTTTGAGGGGGCGAATGATTTCGCCGGCCCCATTCTGCATTCCAGTAGCCCGACCGATGAGCTCGACGTTAAGGGAAAGTCGGTGCTGGTCGTCGGTGCTGGCACAAGCGGACACGACCTTGCGCAAAATCTGCATTTTCGTGGTGCCAACGTCACGATGTTGCAGCGTTCATCCATAACCGTCGTCAGTTTGTATCCCAGCTCGGTACGCCCCTACGAAATCTATCGCCAGAACGACGGCGTGAGGCCGATTGAGGATACCGATCTTATTGCCAGTTCCGTCCCCTATTCCCTATTCGCGCGGCTGCAGCGTCCTCAGAGCCATCAAATGGCCGAAGACGACAAGGAGCTTCTTGATGGTCTGCGCAAAGTCGGCTTCCTGCTCGACAATGGCGAAGACGACACGGGCTATTTCCTGAAACTCTTGCGCTATCAGGCCGGCTACTATTTGAACATCGGCGCATCCGATCTCCTTGTCGCGGGAAAGATAAAGTTGAAGGCGGGCGTCGATATCAAGCGGCTCGCGGCGAGAAAGGTGGTTTTCACCGACGACAGCACGATGGCTGCGGACATCATCGTCCTCGCCACGGGGTATAAGCCTCTGCAAGAGGCCGTTCGATTCATGTTGGGCGACGCCGTTGCCGATCGGGTCGGTCCGATTTGGGGAATTGGCAAGGATGGCGAGCTCAACAATATGTACGGGCAAACGGCGCAACCGGGCTTTTATGTCACCGGCGGTGGCCTGCCCGGGGCGCGCGCGTACTCGCGATATACCGCTCTCCTTATCAAGGCCGACCTCGAAGGCTTGCGGCCTTACCGGGACTCATCTCTGCCAACGTCTAATGCATCGATGGAGCGGCAGAAGCCGGAATACGCGTAGCGATGACGCGCGTCGCTGGGTCCGGTCGGAAGCCCGCCTCCTAGATCAAATAATGACCTATTTGGAGTTGCCAATGCGTGACCGGCTTGAATTGCCCCGTCTGTCGAAGGCCGAACGTGACAGGCGTTGGTCCATGACTCGCGAGCAGATGCGCGCGCGCGGAATCGACTGTCTAGTGCTTTGGGGGTGGCCGGCGATGTGGGATTTCACGACGGCCAATGCCCGCTATCTGTGCCCGATCGGCGGAAATGCGGAAAACAATACGCTGATTTTTCCCCTGGTCGGCGAGCCGACGTCCTTCGTGTTCATGCCGACCTTTGTCGAATACTGGAAGCGCGCCCAGGATTGGGTGAGCGACGTTCGCAGCCGGCGCGGCTCATGGTCTGACACGGTCGTTGCCCGCCTCAAGGAAATGGGTCTTGAAAGGGCAACCATCGGTATGGACGGCGTCGCCGGCCCGCTCGATCCCGATGGCTGGCTTCCGTACAGCGTATTTGAATCGCTAAAGGCGAGCTTGCCCAATGTTCGGTTTGCCGACCTCGGCGATTTGTTGGAGACGACACGATCGATCAAAAGCGACGAGGAGATTGCGCTCCTCGAAAAAGCGTCGGCGCTCGGCGACAAGATGCTTCAAGCCTGCCGAGACCGCGCGCGTCCGGGTGTTCGGGAATCCGAAGTCTACGGCCACATGATGGAGGTCATGCTGGCCGATGGCGGTGAGGAACCGACGTTATTCCTGTGGGCTTGCGACCGTCATCCACTTCCGCACCCGTTCCGGCTTCCGACGACGCGGCCGATGGAGCCGCGGGACGTTATCATCTGCGAGATCCATCCCAAGATCGGCGGGTATTTCACCCATGTCGAACGCACATTCTGCCTGGGAGAGCCGGACAAAGAGCTGCAGCGCATTTATGAAGGCTGCGTTGCTGCGTTCCGGCGCGGCATGGAGCTTTTTGGCCCGGGAAAATCGATCGTCGCGGCCATGAACGAAGTAAAGCGCGTTATCGACGACGCAGGCTTGGGGATTTGCGAGACCGGCATTCACGGCCACGGACTGGCGTCCCTGGAATATCCGAGATACCGGTTTCATGCGCTCAAGGCCGATCAGGCCGCCCTCGCAACCATTGGCGACCAATTCAAATCCGGGATGGTCTTTGCCTTCAACATCGATCTGTTCGATCCGAAATGGCATGATGGTCAGACCGGCGCCGTCTTTGCGGACACCGTCGTCATTAGCGACGAGGGGGCGCGCTCCTTGCATGCATTCTCCAAAGACCTGCAGAGAATCGGTTGAGCACGTATCTTTTCGCTCAAGCAATGCATACAGGTGAAAACGCGATGGAACAGGCGACCGACCGACCGCTTCCAAAATTTCGGCGTATCGTCACCGGCCACGACGCGAACGGCAAAGCGACGATTTGGCTTGACGGCGATGCGACCAATCACAAGTTTCCCAGCGACAAAATTTCGTCAACGTTGATGTGGTCGACCGACCGCTCACCGACGCAATTGTACGTCGATGAGGACGAGGGCAGCCGTATCTTGGGCTCTTCTCCGCTGCCGAACGGCAGTCGTTTTACAATGATGGAGTTCCATCCCGGCAACGGGGCGCACATGCACCGGACAGATACTGTGGACTATGTGATCTGCATTGCCGGCGAAATAGACATGTTTGTTGACGACACCCAATTCGTCACGCTTCGGGCGGGTGACGTGCTCATCCAACGCGGCACCTATCACGCATGGGCAAACCGCAGCGACAGGCCGTGCCGATTGGCGGTCATTCTTTTGGATGCGTTGCCGAAGCGGGAAGGCTCCGTTTCCGGACTTGTCAGCGCGCGCTAGTTTTGAACGGGAACGGATAGAAGCCCGGCAGGAGGCGGTGATGCCATCTTCAGCTCCAGATGTCGATCAATCCGGCCGTGTTGCCATCGTGACTGGGGGCGCACGCGGACTCGGCCGCGCAATGGCTTTGGGCCTGCTGCGCGACGGATTCCGCGTGGTCATAACGCATCTGCCGACAAGCAGTGCGGAAATACATGAGCTCAATTTTCTTGCTGCAAAAGAAGGATGGGAAAGTCGACTCTTCGCGATCGAATCGGATGTGACAAAATGGGAGCAGTGCCGGGAGGCCGTCGAGAGGTCGCTCGATCATTTCGGTGCTCTTCATGGACTCGTCAACAATGCCGGCGTCGGAATGCAGGGCATCGGCAACGTACTTGTCGGTAAACGCAAGCCATTCTACGAAGTAGAAGCGGATGCTTGGCGAAGAGCAGTCGACGTGAATGTCAATGGCGCATTTTTGATGGCGAAGGCGGCGACGCCGCACCTTGTGAAGCAAGGTTGGGGGCGGATCGTCAATATTGAAACCAGCCTCTACACCATGATGATGGAGGGATTTTCGCCTTATGGTCCGTCCAAGGCAGCGCTTGAATCGGCAACAGTCATTTGGTCGAAGGACCTTGTCGGAACCGGCGTTACGGTCAATGCACTGGCTCCGGGAGGCCCTGCGGACACTCGCATGATTCCCAAGGCGGAGATAGGTGACCGTTCTACGTTGATACCGCCTGACCTCATGGTGGCGCCGATCGTTTGGCTAATGTCACGACAATCAGACGGAATCAGTGGCCGGCGAATTATTGCAAAGGATTGGGATGCGGAGCGTCTGCATTCCGAACCAATTGGGAATATCGGGATCCCCGCCGGATGGTAACCACGGCTTGACTCGGATTAGGCACTAATCCGCTGCGTCTTGACCCGGCGCGGTCTAGACACTGAGATAATTGCGAAGGACCGATTCGTTATTTTCAAGCTCCGCCGTATTGCCAGTAAAGCAAATTTCACCCTTGTTCATAACATGATGAAGGTCGGCGACAGCGAGCGCCACGCTTAAGTTCTGTTCAACCAAAACGATCGCCAATCCCTCGCCTTTCAGATGCTTTAGCACCTCTATGATTTCATGAACGATCATCGGCGCCAATCCTTCGGAGGGCTCGTCGAGCAGGAGCAGCAGCGGATTAAGCATCAGCGCTCGAGCGATCGACAGCATCTGCTGCTCGCCTCCGGACAATTGGAAGCCGAGATTGCGCTCCCGCGACCGGAGAACCGGAAATAGCTCAAAAACCCGTTGCAGCGTCCAATAACCGTTTCGACCAACCCGAGCGAATACGGTCAAATTCTCGCGCACGGACAAGCTGGGGAAGATCCCCCGTTCTTGTGGCACGAAGCCAAATCCAAGCCGCGCCACCGCATAGGGCGGGAGCCCGCCGATAACCCGCCCGTTGAAACGTATGGTGCCGTGGCGCGGGTGCAAATAGCCCATAATCGTCAAAATCGTCGTGGTCTTACCGGCGCCGTTGCGCCCGAGCAGACAGGCGACCTCGCCGTTGCGCACGGTGAGTGAAACTCCGTGAAGGATATGGCTTTCGCCGTAATAGGCGTCGATGTTCTCGAGCTCGAGCATCAGTGCGCCGCCCCGAGATAGACCTCGCGCACCCGCGCGTCGGCGCGGATTTCGTCGGGCGAACCGGAGGCGAGGATTTTGCCGTAGTAGAGCACGGTGATGCGGTCGGCGATCGAGAACACCACCGTCATGTCGTGCTCAATCATCAGCACCGACAAACTGCGGGGCAGTGCTGCGATCAGCTCGATCATGCGCGCGGTCTCGGCCGGCGACATGCCGGACGTCGGCTCGTCGAGCAGCAGCAATTTCGGCTCACTCGCCAGCGCCACGGCGACCTCGAGTTGTCGCTGCTCGCCGTAAGACAGGGTGCGTACGATCCGCGCGCTCCGCTCGTCGAGATGGACCTGCCGAAGAAGCTGGCGGATGCGCGCGGCGAGCGTCTCGTCGCGGGCGGCGACGCTGAAAAAGTCCAGCGGATTGCCGAACCGCACCGCCAGCGCCAACCGCAGATTCTCGGCCACGCTCAGATTCTGAAAGAGGTTGTTGCGCTGGAACGTCCGCGCCACGCCGAGCCGGCTGATGCGGCTTGGCGATTGGCCGGTAACGTCGCGGCCGTGCAGCAGAATCCGACCCGCGCTCGGCCTGAGCTGGCCGCCGATCTGGTTGATCAGGCTCGTCTTGCCGGCGCCGTTAGGGCCGATGATGACGTGACGCTCGCCTTCGCCGATGGACAGGCTGAGATCGTCCGTTACTACCAGTTTGCCAAACGCACAGGTGAGATGATCGATGGAGAGAAGGGTCACGGCGCCGATCCCTGCCTGCGCAGCTTTTGCACCATGCCCCAGATGCCGCCCGGAATGAACATGACGCTGAAGACGAAAGCGGCGCCTATGATTGAAAGCCAATGATTGCTGTATGAACTGACGACGTTCTTCATCAAAAGGAACACGGCCGCGCCGATCGGCGGACCGATCAGCGTACCCGCGCCACCCAGCATGGTCATGATGAGAATGTCGCCCGAAGCGGTCCAATAAACCGCGTCAGACGAGATGAAGCCGTTGTAGATCACGTAAAGGCCGCCGGCGAGCCCGGCGAAGGCGCCAGCGATGGTAAAGGCGATAAGCTTGTAGGTTCGCGTCGGATAGCCGATCGCTGCCATGCGTGCTTCGTTCTCGCGAATGCCGACGAATGCGCGCCCGAGTGGCGCATTGATCAGCCGGCGCAGCGCCAGATAGGTGGCGACAAAGAACAAGAGCGTCATGAAGTACATCACCAACGAATTCGACAGGCTCAGCCCGAAGAAGTCCGGCTGCTCGGGGAGCGCCATGCCGTCGGAGCCTCCGGTGACGTCGCGCCATTTCAGCGCCACCGAGAATACGAGCTGCGAGAAAGCAAGCGTCAGCATCAGAAAGGACGTGCCGCCGGTTCGGACGCAGAAGAAGCCGATTACGGCGGCACCGGCCGCCGCAAGCAGAACGCCGGTGCCAAGGCCGAACCAGGCATCGAGTCCGAACTGGGTGCCGAGCACGGCGACTGCATAGGCACCGAGGCCGAAAAACGCCGCGTGGCCGAGCGACATTAGCCCGGTGAATCCAAGGATCAGATCGAGGCTCATGGCGAAGATTGCGAAAATGAATATTTCCGCGATCAGCGCGCGTTGATAATCTGGCAACGCGAACGGCAGCAGGACTAACGCGACTAGGGCCACGAGCCCGACGATGAATGTTGCGCGCGTAGACGTGCCGCCGGTCCGCGTCACGGCCGACGGCGGCGAAACATCCGAGAATTTCACGCCGAACAGGCCTTGCGGCCGTATCAGCAGGACCAGGATCATCGTCAGATAGATCAGAAATAGCGCGATGCTCTGGAAATAGGCCTTGCCGAACGTATCGGCGATTCCGATCAGCAGCGAGCCGACAAACGCGCCGCGCAGGCTTCCCATGCCGCCGATCACTGTGACGATGAAGGCCGGGATGAGGATGTCGGTGTCCATTCCTGGATAAAGCCCGAGCACCGGGCCGGCCGCTATGCCGCCGAGCGCGGCCAGCGCGACGCCGAAGCCGAACACGCCGGTGAACAGTGCCGGGATATCGGCGCCCAATCCGGCGGCCATGCTGGCGTTGTCGACCCCCGCGCGCACCATGGCGCCGATCCGGCTGCGTTCCAGCAACAGCCACAGCAAGAGCGCCACGGCAAAGCCGAAGCCGATAAGAAAGAGCCGGTACGCGGAGAAAACGCCGACACCGATATGCACGGTGCTCTGAAGCGCTTCGGGGGGTGGCAGCGTCAGTACCACCTTGCCCCAGACGGTCTGCACCAGATCGTAAAAGATGAAGGTAAAACCGAAGGTCAAGAGCACCTGATCCATGTGCCCGCGCGCATAAAGCGGGCGCAGGAACAGGATTTCCATCAGCACTCCGATCGCCAACACCGGCAGCGGCGACAGCACGAGCGCGACCCAGAAGCTGCCGGTGAGATGGAAGATCGATAGCCCGACGAAAGCGCCGAGCATGAAGAACGAGCCGTGCGCGAGGCTCACGACGTTCATCAGACCGAAGATCAACGACAGCCCGGCCGCCATCAGGAACAGTAAGACCCCATAGACGAGCCCATTCAGCAGCTGGGCGACGAGCAGCTCCATGGGGTCCTCAGCCGAGCATTTGCAAGAGCCGCCGGTGCGCCGCCCGCTAGATCTTGTGACCCGGATCCTGCACCTGCTTTGCGGTCGAGAGCGTCTTAGTGGTTATCTTGCCGTCCAATTCGATCACCTGGGCGATGTAGACGTCCTGGATCGGATTGTGGGTCGCTGGATCGAACCGGAACGGCCCGCGCGGCGCGTTGAACTGCACTTTGGCCATCGCTTCAGCAAGCTTGTCCTTGTTGGAGGCGTCGCCGTCGACGAGTTTCAATGCTTCGCCGATCGCGCGTGCCCCGACATAGCCGTAGTCTGCAAACAGGTCGGCGGTTGTCTTGAACTTCGGCTCGTATTCAGCGACGAACTTCTTGGCTTCCGGATTGTCGAGCGTGTTGACGAAAGTCACGGCCGAGATCACCCCCATCGCGGCCTTGCCGAGCGCGCTGGACGATTGCGAGTCGATCATGGTGAAGCCGGTGAGCGGCATTTTCTCCTTCAGTCCGAACTCGGAATATTGCTGGACGAAGCGCACGGCGTCGGCGCCGGGCATGAAGTCGTAGGTGACCGGCGGGTTGATCGACTTGATGTCGGTCAGATAGGCACTGAAATCCGTGGTGCCGAGCGGCGGCCAGATTTCCTTGAGGATCTTTCCGCCCTTGGCGATGTAGGGGGCCTTGAACGCCGCCATCACATCGCGGCCGCCGGCGTAGTCGGACGCCGTCGTGACGATTTCCTTGCCAAGATTGTCGTAGATATAGCCGGCCATGGGCGTCGACAGCTGATAGGTCGAGATCGACGTTCGAAACAGATAGGGATAGGGGCTCCAAGTGATGGCATCGGTGCCAGCACCGGTGACGACATAGAACGCCTTCTGCTGCTTCATGTAGTTGAGCACGGCAAGCGCGACGTTGCTGGCCTGGATGCCGAACACCAGATCAACCCGATCGCTCTCGACCAGCTTCTTCGCTTTCTGCAAGCCAACTTGCGGATTGAATTGGTCATCTTCCTTGATGATCTCGATCTTGCGGCCGGCAACCGTCCAATTGATGCTGTCGAAGTATAGATTCGCAGCGTTCCAATTGGCTTGACCAGCATAGGCCAGGCCCCCGGTGTAGGTATTGATATTGCCAAGCCGGATCGGTTTGTCGGCTTGCGCCAGAATGGGCGGCGCGGCGATGCCGGATGCGAGAGCCGTTCCCGCGCCCACCGCGCTTCGGATAAGCCCTCGCCGCGACACACTGCGGACCAGCATATTTCGCTGCGTCATTTTAATCCTCCCCCTGACCACGCGTTTTTTGGCGGCATGCATACTATGCGCTCCCCGCTACTTTTCGCCAGAGGCAATTGGGTTCGAGTTGACCCATCCGGGGTCGCACCCTCATGATCGCCCCGGCCGCAAGCAAGCGCGCCTTACACGAACCAGGGGCATGAGCTTGGAATTTGGCGTATTCGATCATTTGGATCGCAACGATTTGCCGCTGCACCGGTACTATGAGCAGCGTCTACGCGTGATCGAGGCATTCGACCGGTTCAACTTCTACGCCTACCACGTCGCTGAGCACCACTTCACGCCGCTCGGTATGGCGCCGTCGCCGAGCGTGTTCCTCTCCGCGATCGCGCAACGCACGACCCGACTGCGTTTCGGCCCTTTCGTCTATGCATTGCCGGTTCATCATCCTTTGCGCGTGGTCGAAGAAATCTGCATGCTCGACCACATGAGTGGCGGCCGGCTGGAGATCGGCTTCGGCCGCGGCTCGGTGCCGTTCGAGGTCGCCTATTACGGGCAGAATGCCGAGGAGCGGCAGCAGATCTATGCCGAGCGCCTCGATCTCGTGCTCAAGGCTTTCACCGTCGCCACGCTGAACTGGAACGGGCGCTACGATCAGTTCCAGAACGTGCCGATGGAGATGGCGCCGTTCCAGAAACCTCATCCGCCGCTCTGGTACGGTGCCCATTCGCCGGAGAGCGCTGAGCGGGCCGCGCGCAAGGGCCTCAACATGGTCACCAACGACATGCCGGCGCAGGCGCGCGCCATGGTGGTGCGCTACCGCGAAGTCTGGTCCGCGACGCAAGGCGTGGCGCACCAGCCGAAAATGGGCATCGTGCGGTTCATTTTGGTTGCCGATAGCGATGCGGAAGCGCTGCAGATCGCCCGCCGAGCCTATTTGCGCTGGCGCGCGAGCTTCGTCTATCTGTCGGAACTCAACGGCGCCCAGTTGCAGTCGCCGCTGCGCGTTGACAGCTTTGATGCGCTGATCGACCAGGGCCAGGGGATCGCCGGTTCGCCGGAAACCGCCGCTGCCGCGCTCGCTACGCAGATTGAGCACAGCATGGCCAACTACCTCGTGGGCCAATTCCGCTTCGGCGATCTCGCGCTCGACGAGATGCTCCGCTCGGTCGAATTATTCGCGACCGAGGTCGTGCCGAAGCTGCGCGCGGTGTCCGGCGATTAGATCGCCATTGCCGTCGGCCCCATTTGTAGGAGCACGCGAAAATAGATACTCCGTGAGACTACAACCGCATGCCGTGGGTTTTCGTCGCCCTTCGGGGCGCGCGTAGCAGCCCGTCGCTCGCGCATGTTGTTTCCATCGCGATGGCGACGCTAAGGTGCAGGCTTCAAGCACCGCTGCAGCCGCAGGCGGAGCCAATAAGAAAATCTTTGAATCCGGTCTCGACCCCGACGCGGAAGCGAAAGCGGACCGGATAGCCAGTAGGGAGGAATGCATTGTCCGGTCCAGCCATGACCATGACGCGCGAGACGATAATGCTCGCCGGCATAGAGATTGAGCTTTTCGAACGCGGCAGCGGAACTCCTCTCCTGTTTCTGCACGGCGCCCAAGGCTTCATGCCATCGCAGCCCTATGTTGGCCTCATTGGAAGTCGCCGCCGGTTGATCGCGCCGTCTCATCCGGGCTTCGGACGTTCCGGACTGCCGCTATGGCTCGATAGCGTCGATGACATCGCGCATCTTTATCTGGAGCTCATGGATCGCAAGGGGCTGGACCGCGTCGATGTAGTCGGCTGTTCGCTTGGCGGCTGGCTCGCCGCGGAGATCGCGACAAAGTCGCCGGAGCGGATCGGCAAACTCGTGCTGGTCGGGCCTGTCGGAGTCAAGGTCGGGCCGCCGGACAAGCTCGACATCCCCGATATCTTCGCCATGTCGCAGGACAAATTGGCGCGGCTGATATTCCACGACCTCGAAAAAGGCCGCCTCGACGTCGCCAGCATGAGCGATGAGGACCTCACGACGATCGCCCGCAACCGCGAGACGACGGCGCTTCTGACCTGGGAGCCGTGGATGCACAATCCGAAGCTCCGCCATCGTCTGCACCGCGTAAGCTCGCCCACGCTGTTCATCCGCGGCGCGAGTGACGGGCTGGTCGGCCAGTCCTATGTCGACGGCTATGCCAAGCTGATCCGCAACGCGCAGGTGACGACTATCGCCGCGGCGGGCCACGCGCCACAGCTCGAGCAGCCGGAAGAGTTCGCGCGCGCCCTGATCGCCTTTCTCGAGGCGTGACTCAACCAGGAGGAACGCCATGAAGGCTTGGCATTTCAGCGAGACCGCCTATCCCTATCTGCCGCCGGACTCGGAATACGAATCGATCCGCGTATCATTGCCGAACCGCATTTACGATCCGAAGAAGGGCGCGGCGCTGTACGACCGCTTTATCGAGGAGTGGCAGGTCGCCGAGGCGGAAGGCATCGACATCATGCTCAACGAGCATCATCAGACGGCAACCTGCGTCGATCCCGCGGCGCCGCTGTTGCTGGCTGCGCTGGCACGCGTCACCAAGACGGCGCGGCTATTGATCCTCGGCAATCCCATCGCCAATCGCCGGCAGCCGGTGCGCGTCGCCGAGGAAATGGCCCTTGTAGACGTGCTCTCGCACGGCCGGATCGAGGCGGGCTTCGTGCGCGGCGTGCCCTACGAGATTTCTGCCGGCAACAGCAATCCGGTCCGGACGAACGAACGCTTTGCTGAAGCGCTAGAGCTCATCATCAAGGCGTGGACTAGCCACGACGGCCCGTTCAGCCACGAGGGCCGGTTCTTCCATCATCGTCAGATCAATATCTGGCCACGACCTTATCAGTCGCCGCATCCGCCGGTGTGGATCAGCACGACGACGCCGAGCGGCGCTATGCGAGTCGGCGCGCAAGGATTCGTTCAGGCTACTTTTCTCACTGGTTACGACGGAACGCGGAAGGTCTACGACGCCTATCGGCGCGGCTGGCGCGAGGCAGGCCGCGGCCAGGATGTGCCGATCGATCGTTTCGCCTACGCTGCACTGGTCTATGTCGGCGAGAGCGAAGCCGAAGCGCGCGCCGGCGCCGAGAAGATCATGTGGTACATCCGGGCCAACAAGGTGCCGCAGCACTTCTCGTTCCCGCCCGGATATGCGCCGCCGCAAGTCTTCGCCCGCATCCTGCGCGGCGATGTCGGCGATCAGCACGCTAACTTCTCCGCCGGGGCGACCGTCGACGGCGTGATCAATGCCGGGCTGATGATGGCCGGGACGCCGGACCAGGTTTATGCGCAGATCCGGAAAATGTACGATCATGCCGGGGGCTTCGGACATTTACTGATCATGGGCCAGGCCGGCTTTCTTGAGCACGATGAAACTGTCCGCAGCATCCGCAATTTTGCCCGCCACGTGTTTCCGCGGTTGAAAGCTGAAATGCCGGACGACGCCATCTCGGGCTTTTCGATCACTCCGGAAAAGGCCGCCGTCTGACGCCGCTCGAGAGGGGATCGCCGCTTCGAGGGTAGGAGACAGCGGGGAGAAAACAATGAAAGAGATCAATATCAGCCGATTGGTCGACACGGCGCGATTACGACCGTTCCACATCTGGCTGGCGTTCTGGTGCCTGCTGGCGATGATGGCCGACGGCTTCGATCTACTGAACGCCAGCATTGCAGGGCCGGCCTTGATCAAGGAATGGGGAATCGATCGCGCCGCGCTCGGCCCGGTATTCAGCGCCAGCCTCGTCGGCTTTTTCGTCGGTGCGCCTTTCTTCGGCTGGTTCGGCGACCGGTTCGGTCGGAGGCTCGCCATCATCTCTAGCCTGTTCTTTATCGGCGTGACGACGCTGGCCTGCGCCTTCGCGACTGATCTCCACCAGCTGTTGTGGCTGCGCTTTTTTAGCGGACTCGGTCTCGGCGGCGTGCTGCCGAACGTGATTGCGCTGAATGCGGAGTTCACGCCCAAGCGGCTGCGCGCCACCATGCTGGTGGTGATGTCGATGGGCATCTCACTCGGCGCGGCGGTGCCAGGCATCGTCGGCGTGACCCTGATGCCGACCTATGGTTGGCCGATTATCTTCGTGGTCGGCGGTCTCATCCCGTTCGCGGTCGGACTCTGTATGCTCTTCGCCATCCCGGATTCCATCAAGTTCATGGTGCTGCACGGTGGCCACGACGTGGCGGTGGCCGCCCTGGCACGTAAATTAGATCCGGCGCTGACCGTGCCCCTCGGCACGTGCTTCGTCCTCGACCAGGACGAGGGCAGCGGCGTTGCGCGCGGTTCACCGGGCGGTCTGTTCCGCAACGGATGGGCGCCGGTGACGGTGCTGGTATGGTTGATCTTCGTTCTCAACCTAATGGCCAACAACTTGCTGAACGCCTGGTTGCCGATGATTGTGCAGACGAGCGGCCACACCGTCGCGCAAGGCAGCTTTGCGGGTTCGTTGTATCAGCTCGGCGGTTCGGCCGGCGGACTGGTCATCGGCATCATGATTGACCGGTTCGGGCTGAAGGTGCTGGCGATCATATTCGCTATCGCGGTGCCTGTGCTGGCGTTCACTGGCACGCCGGGGATTTCGGATGCCGTGCTGCTGACCATGGCGTTTTTTTCCGGCTGCGTGGTGGTCGGAATGCAGAACGCCCTGAATGCCGGCGCGGGGCTGATCTACCCAACCTCGCTGCGCGCCAACGGCGTCGGCTACGCGCTCGGCATCGGCCGTCTTGGCTCGGTCACCGGTCCGTTGCTCGGTAGCCTGCTCACCAAGCTTGGTATGTCGGCGGCAGTATTTTTCTATGTTACCGCCATCGGTCCCTTGCTTTGCTTGATCTGCTTCTTGCTCCTGCTCAGCCGGCTGCGGCGCGTCAGACAGGCTACGGAACTCGCCGTGCCTACTCTCGAGGCAGCACTACAAAAATGAAAAAGGTCCACAATGCGCACGATAACACTGGAAGAGCACTTTGCGACCCCGGAGTTTTTCGACGGCCCCGCGCGGTTCGTTAAAGAAAGGGCGGAGAAGATTGGCGGTCGCTATTCCATAGTCTTGGATCGGCTTTGCGATGTCGGGGCCAAGCGGGTCGCAGAAATGGATGCCGCCAGCATTGACATGCAGGTGCTATCACTATCGGCACCGGGTGTGGAGCAGATGGAAACGGCTGATGCCATTCCAATGGCTCGCGACACCAATGATTATCTCGAGGATGCCATCAAGAATTATCCGGCGCGTTTTGCCGGCTTCGCGACTGTGCCGACAGGCGCGCCCGAGCAGGCCGCAAAGGAGCTGGAGCATCGGGTACGTCAGGGTTTTAAAGGCGCGGTCATCAACGGTCACAATCGAGGACGCTATCTCGATAACCAGTTCTATTGGCCAATCTTAGAGTGCGCCGCGGCACTGAATGTCCCGATTTATCTTCACCCCACGCCGCCACCGCAACCGGTCATCGATATTTCCTACGGTGGCTTTGCGCCGATGGTGACCGACATGCTCGCGGGCGGCGCTTGGGGTTGGCACATGGAAACCGCGGTTCACATGATTCGTATTGTGTGCGGTGGTGTGTTCGACAGGTTTCCCAAGCTTCAATTCATCATCGGCCATATGGGAGAAGGACTGCCCTTTTTCTTTCAGCGGCTCGATATCATCCCGATGGCGACTACCAAGCTGAAGCGCCCGATCGTATCTTATCTCAAAGAGAACGTTCACTACACCTTCTCAGGCATGAACTTTCCTCCCACATTCCTTGACCTGTTCTTGGAGCTCGGTGGTGTGGATCGGATAATGTTTTCTGCTGACTATCCGTATCAGTCGATGGCCGAGGCGCACGCTTTCTTGGCGCAGATCCCAGCGAGCGCCGCCGACAAGGAACGCATCGCGCATGCCAATGCAGAGCGACTGTTAGGCCTGTGAGAAGCCTGGAAGAATTCCACACACGCCGTGCCTTTTGTCGCGATCTTAAACAAAACGGCCGCTTCAGCGGCGGGAGGAACCCAAAGGTCGGAGACTCGCCCAACGATCGCTCATGCCGAAACGGTCGGGATCGAGAACTATGAAGCCCGCATTCTCCGGAAAAGGCGTCCTGGGATACTGACGAGCAAGATGCCAGCTAATTGCGGTCTTTAGGAGTTTATCATGGCTTTGCTTAGGTGGGAATTATCTCTCAATTCGCGCGCTTGGTCGTGAGAATATACATGCCGCTGCATCGAAAAAGCTGGATGCAGCGGCTTCTTATGCCAGGTCGCCAGCGCCGAAGTCGTGGCTTAGTCCGATACATGAATCATGATTTGCTACGGGTGGGTCTCGTTTTTAGCGGCGCGCATTCCCTCTGACAGGGAGTCACGTTCGCACATGTAGGCGCCACTTTTTGTCTCTCCGTAAAATCTGGTTCCGCTAAAATGGTAGACCTTAGATTTCAAATTCACCCACACAACAGTATCCGTAGGACAACGGGTCTTGGCCTGTGCTTCGGTTGAGAATTCATTCGCCCCAACTGGATTTGTTGGAGTGGTGGGGACCGTTCTGGCGGTTGAGGTTGGTCGGGCAGCGGGCCTGGCTCCAGGAGCGGCCGCTGTTGGTGCCGGAGCTGGGGTGGCCGGAGCCGCTGTAGGAGCGGTGGTAGAAGTCGGCGGGGCGGCAGTGGTTTGAGAGGGCGTGGCGCCGACGCGACATTGATCGACGTACGCCTTTTCGGTTATTCCATTGGTTTGATTGGCCCCCTTATTGGCTCTCCACTCATCCCGGCATGCCTTTGCGGTCTTTTGTCCCGTAGTCGGTTGAGGAGCGGCTACTGTGGGGGCAGGAGCCGGCGGCGCCGCAGTGGTTTGGGAGGGCGCACTGCCGCCACGGCACTGATCGACATAAGCTCTTTCTGTTATTCCGTTGGCTTGATTGGCAGCTTTATTGGCCTGCCACTCCTCTCGGCATGCCTTGGCAGTCTTCTGTCCGCTAGGCGCTGCAGCAGGGGCAGAGGCGGGAGCCGATGGGGCCGCTGTAGTTTGAACAGGTGCTGCGCCACTACGACATTGGTCGACATACGCTCTTTCGGTTACTCCGTTTGCTTGATTGGCAGATTTATTGGCCTGCCACTCCTCTCGGCATGCCTTGGCGGTCTTTTGTTGCGCCATAGCGTGCGAAGATAGCGCCACGAGTCCAAAGGTTGCCGCACATATGATAATTGCGATTTTCCGTTTCATCTTTTCTTCTCCTTTAGGAAATCGGCAGTTGAGTCTCTAGGGGCCGACGCTAAGCTTCAATTCCACGCTAGCATTATGCGGAACCGTTCGAAAGCCGAAGGACATGCAGTACTAACCCCGTTCGTCGGTTTCCGTGCGCCGCGTCACTTGTAGGTCTTGAACGCAGCAAAGATACACGCCACTCCCTGTTGGCACTTGTTGAGCGGATAGTCGCGCCAAAAGGCGATGATCTGCGCGATTGGTGACTTAAGGCGTATAGAATTTAGCACGGGGATACGAAGCGGATATCCGCGGTTGGCAGTTAAGGCCAGCCGCGCGACGCACACACCGCGGCAAACATGCTTCTTGGTCGATCATATCGTCGGTGACAGCGTGGCACACATGGAGAGGTTGCTGTGGGGCGGTTTCTCTTAATGCCGTTCAGGGTGTTTTGACTAGGCCGCGAGAGCAGCAGCTTTCACCCGATTCCTACGTCACGGAGGCAACCCCGTACCGGCCATGCCATTGGCAAAACGGTAAGGTGGTCGAAGGGGTTTGTGATAATTAAGGGCGATCCAAAACCGTGACGCACGATCACTGTAAGGCCGGACATCGACGCGGTCGTGTGGTAAAGCGGCAAGTCGGGCATTATATTGCTCGAACGGCCAGTTGCTTTTTCGCTTTCGTGCAGCAACAGCCAGGCTGGCGGGGAGGGGCGAAAGTGCCTAGCATCATGTCAAGGCTTCGCATTGTTTTTGTCTTGATGGGCCTGGTCCTCGCGCTGTCGTCGTGTGGCTACAACACGATCCCGACGCTCGAAGAGCAGGCCAAGGCAAGATGGTCGGACGTGCAGAACCAGTACCAACGCCGCTCCGATCTCATTCCTAATCTGGTGGCGACCGTCCAGGGCTATGCTGCGCAGGAAAAAAGTGTCCTCACTGCGGTCGTCGAGGCGCGCGCCAAGGCCACCCAGATCAAGCTCGACGCTTCCGATCTCACCGATCCCGATAAACTCAAGGCGTTCCAGGACGCGCAGAACCAGTTGACCGGCGTCCTTGGCCGACTCCTAGCGGTGACAGAGAATTATCCGGATCTGAAATCGAATGCTAACTTCTTGGCGCTGCAATCGCAGCTCGAAGGCACTGAAAACCGCATCGCGGTCGCACGTCGCGATTACATTGATGCAGTTAGGGCCTATAATACTTCACTGCGCACTTTTCCGACCGTCATTTGGGCGAAAACTGCATTCTCCGGCGAAAAGCCGATGGCGGAATTCACGGCCAACGAAGGTGCGGCAACACCTCCCCAGGTAAAGTTCTAAAGAACCGTGGTGCCGGCCCGTCGCTTCAAAAGTCGCGCAGTGGCGATTTGCAATTCGTAACCCAGGTCCCATAGCGTGTTTCTAGATAATGCGACCAGTTTGCGGCGACGGACCTTAAGCTCGCGCGTAGATAGTTCCGGCCCCAGGCGTATGCGTTCTCTAATAGTGACATGGATTGCTGTCGGGCTCGCTGTCTGCCTGGGTTCAATTGCCTTCGCATTCGATTTTCCCCCACTAACTGGCCGCGTCGTCGATCAGGCCAACGTCATGACGGCGCAAAGCCGTAGCGATATCGAGTCAAAGCTCAAGGCTCTCGAAGATAAATCTGGCATCCAGCTTGTCGTTGCCACTGTGAAGTCGTTACAGGGCAGCGATATCGAGAGTTACGCCAACGAGCTGTTCCGGTTCTGGAAGATCGGCCAGGCACAAAAGAATAACGGTGTACTGTTGCTGGTTGCACCTGCTGAGCACAAGGTGCGTATCGAAGTTGGCTATGGTCTCGAGGGTACACTGACCGACGCATTGTCCTCGGTGATTATTTCGAGTGCCGTTATTCCACGTTTCAAAGCCGGCGATTTTTCTGGCGGTATTGGGCGCGGCGTCGATGGCGTCATCAGTATACTCAGCGGCGATACCACGGATTGGCAGCCTAAAGTCGATGTCCGCCGGGACGACAACTCGGCGGATTTCGATGAGCTTTTTCCAATTCTGTTTTTTCTGCTTTTGGTTTTCATCTGCTGGTATTTGATCCGCAATGCCAATGGTGGCCCACCTGGTGGCACCACCAGACGCGGCGGTGGTCCGATTTTTGTGCCTTATGGCGGCTCAAATTGGAGCAGCAGAGGATTTGGAAGAGGAGGCGGCTTCGGTGGAGGATTCTCAGGTGGTGGCGGGTCTTCGGGCGGAGGCGGGGCGTCAGGGAGCTGGTGATGCAGTTGAGTCCGGAAGATCACACGGCGATCTCTAGCGCCATCCGCGCCGCGGAGCAGCGCACCAGCGGACAAATCGTCTGCGTACTGGCGCATGCATCGTCGGAATATGCTCATGTGCCAATCCTGTGGGCGAGTGCACTGGCACTCTTCGTACCTTGGCCGCTAATTCACTTCACTGAATGGAGCGTTCAGCGGATTTTCCTGTTGCAGCTCGTGACATTCATTCTCGCGGCACTTGTATTATCATGGATGCCATTGCGGCTCGCCCTGGTACCGCGCGTAGTTCGACGTGCGCGGGCTCATCGCGCTGCTCTCGAACAATTCGTGGTACGCGGGATAAGCCACACAAAGAATCGCACCGGAGTGCTGATATTCGTGTCGCTCGCCGAACACTACGCTCGAATTGTTGCGGATGAAGGTATCACGCAAAAAGTGCAAAGTTCAGAATGGCAGGCCGCAATTGACGCTCTAATCGACGATATGAGCGCGGGCCACATCGCACAGGGTTTTACCTCTGCGGTCGAGCGCTGCGGTGCCGTTCTGGCGACCCACGCTCCGCCCGACGGTTCGGCAAACGAATTGCCGGACCGGCTGTACGTCATTTAGCGTGGGCGAAGCCAGTCTCTACACCATGATGAAGGACGGATTTTCGGAAGGACCCTTGCCGGAACGGGCGTTACGGTCAATGCACCGTCTACGGGCAGTCCCGGCGGACACACGGATAATTCCCCAGAAGCGCATATGAAATCACCTGTAGGATGGCGTCGTGCATGATCTGCATGGTCCTCAGCAAGCGCGCGAGAGACTGACCGGCGCATAATCGTCGCTGTATCATCGTCGATATATTAGATGCACGGATGTTAGTCCGCCCCGCTCGGCTTCGGCCGGCGGGGCGTTTGTTGCGTTTAGATGGCATCTATCGCGGGTGTAATCGCCTGTGGGCGGCGTGCTAGCGCTCAGGGAACCTTGTGATACAAACGAATCCCGAAACGCGGATTGGGGCAACTTTTACGTGCCTGAGACAGTCGCCGAAATCCTCAAGGCTTATCACGCCGGCGACGCTACCCCGGCCGACATCGTCGCGCGCAGCTTTGCGCGGCTTCGCGGCCACGACGATCCGGCGATGTTCATCAGCCTGCGCGACGAGAAGGACGTCATCGCGGAAGCGCAAGCGCTTGCTCGCGGCGGCGACAAATCGCTGCCGCTCTACGGCGTCCCGGTTGCGGTGAAGGACAATATTGACGTCGCCGGCCTGCCGACCACCGCCGCATGCCCTGCTGTTCTTTATTCGCCGGGTGAGGACGCGACCGCGGTGGCGCGGTTGCGCGCCGCGGGCGCGCT
>JBAQAB010000255.1:0-3957 GCA_049285535.1 Xanthobacteraceae bacterium | reverse complement strand
AATTCGCTGTCTCGCACGTTACTGACGGCATTTCGAACAGAAGGGCGGCAGCAATGCCGCCCTTCTTGCGTCATAGAATCGGTTATGAAGGATCTGGCTCAATCGAAACCGATTTGGACAAGCGGCGAAAGAATGGGAATCGGTCCGATATACCGCTGCGCGCGCTGTTTGCTCGCCGCCGGCCTCATCGTTGCATCGCCTGCGCTTGGCGCGCCGGCCGCTGCGCAAAGCAGTCAGCCGCGAGCCGGGCCGGTAAATCTCGGCGCCGCGATGGCGCAATATCACGCCGAACTGGAAGCCTACAACCAATTCCACGACGCTTACGCCGCTGCCGCGAGCGCGTATTGGCGCGAGATCGCGGCGAAGCGGCAATTGCGCAACGCCAAACGCGCGAACGGCGAAGCGCTGTCGATCGACGACTATGTGCTCACTCAGCCGCCGGTCTATAGCGGGCCGCCAAAACCGCGCAATCCGCTCAAGCCGGAAGCGCCGCCGCAACGGGTCTATGTACCGGTGGTCGCCGACTTTCTTTCCGCGGCGGAACGCGAATTCAAATTTGCTCCGCAACGGCCGCAAAGCGACGATCAATTCAAACGCGCTTACGCTAGCGTGGCGCTGGCCGCCGGGCTGACTCGAGATCAGGTCTTGCGCATTTACGGCTTCGAAGCGACTGGCAACGGCAGCTACGACGTCGAGGCCGGCCGCGAATATAATACGCACGCCCGCGCCATCACCACCGCGCTCGGCTACAATCAGCTGCTGGCGACCAATACCGTCGAGATCGTTGCCGAAGACGGTACCCATTTCCTCGGCGATTTGCAGACGAGAGACGCGCGATTGCCGATCGATCGACAATGGGCGCTGGCGGACAAGATCGAGGCTTTGCGCCGGATGATCGCGTTTACCAGAAGCGTGCCGGATGCCTGGGGCCAGCACGAGATCCTGGCCAACACCGAAAAAGGCCTCGGCGTGCATGCGCTCAATCTTGACCTCGACGTCGGTCCGCTGCTGCAGACGCAGAAGCTTCTAGACTCGGTCGTGTTCGCGCGCCGCAAAGGGGTAGTCCGCACGCTGAACGCCGCCGAGCTGGAAATGATGAACCTCACCGGCGACGGCAACGGGTTCGATATGGTGACCATGCCGCTCTCCTGGCGCGACAAGGTGCCGAGCGCCAACTTCTTCCAACCGAGCGGTTATGCCGATAATCCGGTGGCGCAACGCAATAACGTTGTCGCCAAATTGCTGGCGGCAACCAATGCGCGCATGGACGAAGAAAGCAAAAAACCCGGTGCAGCGGAGTTGGCGGCCTTGTTGCATTGAGCGCCGATAGCTGCTCCGATGGTGTTCCGGTACGGAAATTTGGCCATTGCGATGCCACGGTGGGTCGATACGATGGCCACATCGAGATCGTCTTATTCCCAACTTTCATCAAAAGGCCTGTTTGGGCAGTCGTGAAGCGGCGTGAATTCATAACATTGCTCTCCAGCACGGTCGCGTTCTGGCGGGGTCTGTGGCCGATTGCGGCGCGGGCTCAATATCAAATGCCGCCGCCCTATCCCGCGCCGGCCTATCAGCCCCAGCCGGTGCAGCCGCCGCCACAACAGGCGTCGGCCGCCGCGCCCGCCGACAATTCAGTCGGCCAGGTCGCGACCGTGCAGGGCAGCGCCACCGTCATGCGAGCCAATGCCGCGGTTGCGGTGTTGCAAGTGTCCGATCCGATATTCAAGGACGACACGCTGGAGACCGGTGCGAATTCCGCGCTTGGCGTCACCTTCGACGACGAAACGACGTTCAGCCTGTCCGCCGATACGCGCATCGTCGTCAATGAGTTCGTTTATGAGGACGGCGGCAGCGGCAATGCCGCCTCGTTCAACGTCGCAATCGGTACCGCCGCTTTTGTCGCGAGCCTCGTCGCCAAGACCGGCAACATGACCATCACGACGCCGGAAGCCGCGATCGGCATTCGCGGCACCACCGGCGTGGTCGAGGTGCCGGCGGCGGGCGGAACGGCGGCGCCGACGGTCAAGCTTTACCCCGATGCCGACGGCCATGTCGGGCAGATCGACTTGTTCGACCGGCAGGGCAACAGGCTCGGCGCGCTCACGCAGGGCGCCAGCGCATTTACGATCCGCCGGGGCGCCGGCGGCCGGCTGATCGCGCAACCGTACCGGATTCCGCCGCAAGAGGCGGCGCGCGACCGCGGCGTGTTGCAGCGGCTTAACGTGACGCACACGATCGGCCGGCAGCTGCTCAACCAGCGCCGGCAATTGCGCGGGCCCAATCGGCAGGGGCCGAACAATCAGCGGCGACAGGGCGGCCCGCAGAATTTCCGTCCGGGGGGCCAGCAGAATCTTCGGCCGAATGGTCCGCAAAACTTCCGCCCAGGGGGACAACAGAATCCTCGCCCGGGCGGTCCGCGACCGCTCAATCGTCCGCCGGGAGGGCCTGGCCGGCCGCGACCGCGCGGGCCGAAGAACGACAACAGAAACCGATAAATGCGTCCGCCGAATCCGGCGCGAACAGAAATGGGGAAACCGATGCGGGCCTATCAAATACCCAAGGGCGGCGCCGGCATCGAGTCGGTGGTCGAGGTCGAGCGTCCAAATCCCAAGCCGGGCCATCGCCAGGTGCTGGTGAAGGTCAAAGCCTGCTCGCTCAATTTCCGCGATCTCGGCATCGTGCGCGGCACTTACCGCGTGCCCGTGCGCGAGAACGTCATTCCGCTGTCCGACGGCGCCGGCGAAGTGGTCGAGATCGGGCCGGGCGTGTTGCGCGTCAAAGTGGGCGATCGCGTCGCCGGCAATTTCTTTCAACGCTGGCCGGGCGGCGAATCCTCAGCCGAGGTGCATGGCAGCGCGCTCGGCGGCGGCATCGACGGCATGCTGGCCGACTATGCGCTCTTGGAAGAAGACGGCGTGGTGAAAATCCCGCCGCATTTGTCGTTCGAGGAGGGCGCGGCGCTGCCTTGCGCCGGCGTCACCGCGTGGCATGCGATGATGGAGCACGCCAAACTCAAGGCCGGCGACACCATCCTGCTGCAAGGCACCGGCGGCGTCTCGATCTTCGGCCTGCTATTCGCCCACGCCATGGGCATCCGCGCCATCATCACCTCGTCGAGCGACGACAAGCTCGCGCGCGCCAAAAAGCTCGGTGCCGCGTTCGGTATCAACTACAAGACCTCGCCCGACTGGGACAAAGCGGCGATGGAATTCACCGGCGGCGTCGGCGTCGATCACGTCATCGAGGTCGGCGGCGCGGCGACGCTAACGCGGTCGTTTCACGCTATCCGCGTCGGCGGCAGAGTGTCGATGATTGGCGGCTTGAGCGGCGGCGCCACCGAGCTCAATCCCGGCCTGATCTTCTCCCGGCGCGCCAATGTGCAGGGCATCTCGGTCGGCTCGACGCAAATGTTTTTGGCGATGAACCGCGCCATCGAAGTCAACGCCATCAAGCCGGTCATCGATAAAGTGTTTGCCTTCGCCGACGCGCAAGCGGCCTACAAGCACATGGCCTCGGGCGCGCATTTCGGGAAGATCGTCATTCGGGTGGAGTGAGGAAGAAGTTCAGCTGGCTTGCCGAGCCGAAGCTCGCGGCAGCGTCCGCCCGCCTACGCTAAAGCTTCGGCGCGGCAGCCTTCACTCGCTTCGCGAGCGAAGGCTGGTGGGCGCTGTAGGGATTGAACCTACGACCTCTCCCGTGTGAAGGGAACGCTCTCCCGCTGAGCTAAGCGCCCGCGCCTGATGGCGGATCGGCTGCATTTAGGGAGCGCCTCGGCAGGGTGTCAAGCGAGCCGGACGGACGCTGCCTCTCAGTTCGTTGAGGCGACGCGCGAGGCGCCGGATTGCAGCGCGCGGATGCGGTCGGCAAGTGTGCGCCGTTGCTCGTTGGGCCCGACCCGGGCCGGTCCGGCCTCGCCGCGTACCATATTGATTGGCGGGCTACCGTTTGCCGGGACGG
>JBAQAB010000254.1:0-20321 GCA_049285535.1 Xanthobacteraceae bacterium | reverse complement strand
GTGCCCGCGAGGGAGATGTCGCAGGAAGTCCCCGTTTGATGCAACCTATGGTACACAGTATAAATTGATTCAACCGAAGAGGCGCGCCTTATTTTACCGCCAGCTTAGCGCTCCGCTTCGCCTCGATCTGGCCGATAGCGTCGACTACGGCGTCGAAGGTGAGCAGCGTGGAAGCATGGCGCGCTTTGTAGTCGCGCACCGGTTCAAGCACGGCGATATCCGCCCACTTGCCTTGTGCCGGCGGCGCGCCATTCTCCTTGAGCATTTTGCGCACCGTTTCGCGCAATTCGCGCAGCTCCTCCGCCTTGGCACCGACGATGTTGCGCGCCATGATTGAGGACGATGCTTGGCCGAGTGCGCAGGCTTTCACCTCGTGGGCGAAGTCGGTCACCGTGTCGCCGTCCATCTTCAGGTCGATGGTGACGGTCGATCCGCACAACCGCGATAATGCGCTTGCCGTGGCATCGGGAGCGGACAGCCGTCCAATCCGCGGAATGGTGCCCGCGAGCTCGATAATCCGGCGATTGTAGACCTCGTTTAGCATCGCAAAATCGGGCGTTTGGATGGGTTTGTTGAGTCTGTCCGGCAATCCACTATATAGGCGCTGCCGTCATGGATTTGAAGTTCCGGCATGTTTGAGCCGGCGATGGAGTGAGAATGGACGCCGTTATCAAGAAATGGCCGCGCGAGCCGCACCCGGACCATGTCCGGGCGACGCCGGCGCCCGTCGAAAATCGGCCGTCGCGGGAGGAGGCCGAGGCAGCAGTCCGCGCGCTGATCGCCTATCTCGGCGACGATCCATCGCGCGAAGGTCTTGCCGCGACCCCAAAACGCGTTGTCGCCGCCATGGACGAGCTCTATCGCGGCTACCACGAAATTCCCGCCGACGCGCTCGCCCGCACTTTCGGCGAGACCGAAGCCTACGATGATTTTGTGCTCATCCGCGATATCGGTTTTACCTCGCATTGCGAGCACCACATGATGGCGTTCCACGGCAAGGCGCATGTCGCCTATCGGCCCGTCGAGCGCGTGGTCGGTCTGTCGAAATTGGCTCGGCTCGTCGACGTCTATGCGCGCCGCCTGCAAACGCAGGAGCACCTGACCTCGCAGATCGCGATGGCCATCGATGAGGTGCTAAAGCCTCACGGCGTCGCGGTGCTGCTCGAGGCTGAGCACACCTGTATGTCGATCCGCGGCGTCATCAAGCCGGGGGTCTCGACCGTGACGACGCGATTTCTGGGAAGTTTCCGCGACAGCAGCGAAGACCAGATGCGCTTTGTGACGCTGGTGCGTGGTATTGCCGAACCGCGCTGACGCCCGAGCTGGTAACGGGCACGGACCGCAATTTCCGATGAGGCCTTAAAAGTTCGAGGTTTGCGTGCCCGACAATTCACCATTCCAGCCGGCCGGTTCGGCTTCCGAGCTTGAAGAAGGTTTGGCTCTGACGCCGAAATTCGATGCCGACGGCCTGGTCACAGCCGTCGCCACCGACGTTGTCTCCGGCGACGTGCTGATGGTCGCGCATATGAATGCCGAAGCTTTGGCCAAGACCATCGCGAGCGGCGAAGCTTGGTATTACAGCCGCTCGCGCCGCGCGCTGTGGAAGAAGGGCGAGACCTCCGGTCATACCCAGCGCGTCATCGAAATGCGCATCGACTGCGACCAGGACGCCGTGTGGATCAAAGTGCAGCAGGTCGCCGGCGCCTGTCATACCGGCCGCCGCTCGTGCTTTTATCGCGCTGTGCCGCTCGGCAAACCTGGTACGGTGACGCTCGAATTTGTTGGCGAGCGTGTGTTCGATCCGAAGGCGGCGTATCGCGAATAGCTGAGCCAAGCGCCCGAACCGGCTATTGCCGTTTTTGCTGACGTGGATCGTCGCCATTCTGTGCGCACGAGTGTCGACTGAGAACGGACACTTCAGACCAGTTTGGCGTCCAAAGTGATCGCGGCGTTGAGCACTTTGGAGACCGGGCAATTTTTCTCGGCATCGCCGGCGATTTGCGCGAACGCCGCCTGGTCGAGGTTCGGCACCTGAGCGCGCAGCGTCAACGCCGATCGGCTGATGCGGAATCCCTGACCTTCTGGTTCGAGCGTGACCGCCGCCTCGGTGCTGAGCTCGGTCGGGGTGAAGCCTGCCGCCTGCAGTCCGAAGGCGAGCGCCATGGTGAAGCAGCCGGCATGCGCCGCGGCGATCAGCTCTTCGGGATTGGTGCCCTTTTCGTTTTCGAAGCGGGTTTTGAAAGAGTAGGGAGTGTCGGCGAGCACGCCGGAATCGGTGGAAAGATCGCCGTTGCCGGCGCGCCCGGTGCCGCGCCAAACTGCTTTCGCCTTGCGGATCATTCAAGCCTCCATTGTCAGGCAATTTTGTTCCGATCGCCGCGAAACTCAGCGAGACGTTTCGTTGCGCAACTCGGCCACGTCTTTCTCGGTCAGATGGGAGGGCGCGCTACCAAAGCGCCCGGTGACATAATTGGCGACCGCTGCGATCTCAGCGTTGGAATAAGCGCTGCCGAAAGCCGGCATCGAGATAACGCCGCTCGGCGTATGCCGCATCGTGCCGGTGATCACGATCTGGGCGACGTTGGTCGCGGTCGGATCGTTGACCGCGCGGGCGCCGGCGATCGTGGCGAACGGCGAGATCGCGCTCACGCCGGTCCAGTTATGGCAACTGGCGCAGGCCTCTTCGAACACTTGCTTGCCGCCAAGGTCCGCGACGGCGCCGCCTTTGGTGGGCGATGCCGGCGCCGGCGGTGCGATCATTGCCGGTTCCGATGACGTCACCGGCGGAATGCTGCGCAGGTAGCTGACCACCGCGTGGATATCGGCCGGTGCCATCTGGCTGAAGCTCTGGTCGACGGCTTCGCCCATCGGCCCGGCCGCCGTGCCGCGGCCCTTCGCGTGACCTTGTGCGAGATAGGCGGCGATTTCGTCGTCGGTCCAGCCGCCGATGCCGGTCGCTTTGTCGGAGGTAATATTGAAGGCTTTCCAGCCGGCCGTTAGCGCACCGGCGAATTTTCTGCGGTTGTCGAGCGCGAAGGCGAAATTGCGCGGCGTATGGCATTCCCCGCAATGCGCCAGCGCTTCGGCGAGATAGGCGCCGCGGTTCCATGCGGCGCTTTGCGCGGTGTTGGGCGCGAAGCGCGTATCGGCGTTGAACAGCAACGACCAGAACATCACCGCCCAGCGCTGGTTGAACGGGAACGCCAACGTGTCTGCGCGATTGTCGGCCTGCACCGCCGGCAGACTGAACAAATAGGCCTTTATCGCCAACGCATCCGCGTCGGTCATGTAGGTATAGGACGTAAACGGCATCGCCGGATAAAGCCGCGCGCCGTCTCGGCGAATGCCGCGCTGCACCACGTTGAGAAAATCCTGATCGCTGTAATCGCCAATTCCGGTCGCCTTATCGGACGTAATATTGGTTGAATAGAGTGTGCCGAAGGGTAACGGAAACGCCAAACCGCCCGCAAACGCTTGGCCGCCCGGCGCGGTGTGGCAAACCATGCAGTCGGCCGCGCGCGCCAGATATTCGCCGCGTTTGACTTGGTCTGCATTGGCAAGCGCTGTGGGAACGCCGGTCGGATCGGCGCCGTGATAGTCCGCCAGCGCGACCGTCGACCCGCCGGCGAATGCCATCGGTCCGGGAAGAAACTTCCTCCAGCCGATGACGGCCGCAACAATCAGCACAACAACGACGATGAGGGCGATACGTGCGCGCATGACACTCACGCCTTGTTGGCCGCGATCGCGGCGCGATCGATCGGCAAGCGGCGTAGCGCCACGCCGGTTGCGGCGTAGATCGCATTGCGCAGTGCCGGCGGGCCGGCCGTGCAACCGGTTTCGCCGATGCCGCCCGGATTCTCGCTACTCTTGATGACGTGCACCTCGATATTCGGCACTTGGTCGATACGCAGCATGCGGTAATCGTTGAAGTTGGACTGCCGCACGCGGCCCTTGTCGAGGGTGATCTCGCCATAAAGCGCGGCGGTCAGCCCGAAGACCAAGCCACCCTGCAATTGCGCCGCGATGGTGTCGGGGTTGACGGCGATGCCGGTATCCACCGCCGAGGTCACGCGCCGCAAGCGCACCTCGCCATCGTCGGCGACTTCGGCCTCGACCACGGTGGCGATGAAGCTGGCGAACGAGGGCTGTACGCACACGCCGCGGCCTGCGCGTGGCGGCAGCGGCTTTCCCCAGTCGGATTTTTCCGCCACCAGATCGAGTGCGGCCTTCAGGCGCGGATTATTGCCGAGCATGCCGCGGCGGAAATCGATCGGATCCATGCCCGCCTTGCGCGCCAGTTCGTCCATGAAACATTCGATGGCGAAGACGTTGTTGTTCGGCCCGACGCCACGCCAGAATCCAGTCGTCACCGCCGGCGGCTCGGCGCGCACATACTCGACTGTGCGGTTCGGGATGTCGTAGGGCATGTCGACGGCACTATCGACCGCGTCGACGTCGACGCCGTTCTGGAATCCGCCCGGCAGCCAGCGCGCCATCACCGACGAGCCGGACACGCGATATTTCCAGGCGACGATCTTGCCGCCCGACAAGCTTGCCGAAATGACGTCGCGATAGACCGGACGGTAGATATCGTGACGGATATCTTCTTCGCGCGTCCACACGACCTTAACAGGCGCGTCGACGTGCCTGGCGATACGTACTGCACAGGTCACCATATCCGTCTCGAGCCGGCGGCCGAAGCCGCCGCCGAGGTAGTGGTTATGCACGGTCACCTTGTCGACCGGCAGGACCGCCGCTTGTGCCGCCGCCGATTGCGCGCGCGCCATGACTTGCGTGCCGATCCATATTTCGCAGGCGCCTTGGGTCAGCGAAACGGTGCAGTTCATCGGCTCCATGGGGGCATGCGCCAGGAACGGCAGCTCGTAGTCGGCGTCGAATCTTTCGCCTTGGGCCAAACCTTTGTCGATGTCGCCAATGGATTTTGCGAGTGCGCCGGTCTTTTTGCTCGCGGCGCGCAAGTCCTCCCAGATGTCGTTCGAATTGATTTTGGCGTTCGGCCCTTCGTCCCATGTGATGACAAGGGCATCGAGCCCCTTCTTGGCGGCCCCCATATGATCGCCGACGACGGCGACCAGATCGTCCAGCACGACAATCTGCCGCACGCCCGTAACGGCTTTGGCAGCGCTGTCGTCCACATGAGCTACCTTGCCGCCAAAGACGGGACATTGCGCGAGCGTCGCGAATTTCATTCCGGGCAGCATCGTATCGATGCCGTAAATGACCTTGCCGTCGGTCTTGTTCGGCGTGTCGAGGCGCTTGAGGGGCTTGCCGATCAGGGTGAAGTTTTTTGGGTCTTTGAGGGGCGGATCTGCCGGAACCGGCAGCGCGCCCGCCGCATCGACCAGATCGCCGTAGCCGAGCGCGCGTCCGCTCGCGGCGCGCACGACCTTGCCGTTCGACGCGGTGCATGTTGCCGGATCGACCTGCCATCGCATTGCCGCGGCCTCGATCAGCATCGCGCGGGTCGCCGCGCCGGCCGTGCGCAGCGGCTTCCAGAACGCGCGAATGGAGTTGGAATTGCCGGTGGCCTGCAAACCGAGCATCGGATTGGCGTAAAGCTTGTCGTTGGGCGGCGCATGCTCGAGCGTGATCCCTGCGTAATCGCCATCGAGTTCGTCGCAGAGGATCATCGCCAGCGCGGTGTAGACGCCTTGGCCCATCTCCACCTGCGGCATGACCAGCGTCGTCTTGCCGGCATGATCGATGCGAATGAAGGCATTGGGCGCGAGCTTTCCGGCGGTGTCGTCGGGTGGCTGCTCCGGCTCGTTGACCGGAGTGGCCCTGACTGGAAGATGAAAGGCGAGAACAAATCCGCCGGCCAATCCGCTTTTGATCAGCGCGCGGCGTGACGGAGCGGGTAAGTGATTTCCAAAAACGCGCATGGCCGCCCCC
Source organism: Xanthobacteraceae bacterium (assembly GCA_049285535.1). GTDB lineage: Bacteria > Pseudomonadota > Alphaproteobacteria > Rhizobiales > Xanthobacteraceae > BOG-931. Next base: position 14,405 of record JBAQAB010000254.1, on the reverse strand, counting down.
TTATGCCGCCGCCGCGGCGCGCTTGATCGCCGCGCGGATGCGCACATAGGTGCCGCAGCGGCAGATGTTTCCCGCCATGGCGGCGTCGATTTCGGCATCGTCGGGCGCCGCATTACCGGCGAGCAGCGCCGCCGCCGACATGATCTGGCCAGACTGGCAATAGCCGCACTGGATGACTTCCAGATCGAGCCACGCTTTCTGGACTTTCGCGCCAGCCGCCGTGGCGCCGATGCCCTCGATCGTGGTGATGGCGCGATCGCCGATCGAGCCAACCGCCAGCAAACAGGAGCGTAGGGGGTTACCGTCGAGATGCACGGTGCAGGCACCGCATTGCGCGATGCCGCAGCCGAATTTCGTGCCGGTCATCCCCACCACATCGCGCAACACCCAAAGTAGCGGTGTGTCGTCATCGACGTCGACGCTGTGGGTGTCGCCGTTGATATTCAGGGTGAAGGTCATGACATAAGCTCCTTCTCCTACAATGGTCGCCGCTGCGCATCCGCCGATGCCGAGCAACCTTCCATTTTATCGCTCTCCCGGCAGTCCAGATCTGCTCGACAGCCGTCGCGCCAAAAAAGCAGCCAAATATGAAGTCTGTTTTTATGAGTTTTTTGACCGCGCTACGTCAGGGGGATCTCCGGTCGCCATACCCGAAACCACGCGGTAAGTCGCGGGCCATGGATTATCGCTCCTGTAGCGGCGCTAACAATGCCAGCTACTCTGCAGCGCGTCAGCACACTTTCCCGGGAGGCATGACCGCGCGGGAAATGTCGCCCCGGCCAGCCACTAATGCCTCAAAGCTTCGGCCTTGCCCGTTCAGCGCTACTGAAACCATCCGTCAAATTTTCCACGGATTATTTGGCGTTTTTTGTGCATGGGCGCGCGAACCGGAGGCATAGGTTTTGCCAATAAGACCCTGTTTAAACGATAAAAAAAGCCGTCAATTTAATGAGGGTCCGCGGCGATGCCGGACGACGAGACGTTCAGTTTTTCGTCGCCGCGCGCGCTAGCACTTGCTCGGCGCGGGCGAGGTGGGGGCGGTCATACATCACGCCGCCGATACCGACCACGCCGGCGCCTGGGGTCGCGCTAAAGGCATCGACGATCGCTTGCGCCCGTTCGATCGCCGCCGCCGATGGCGTGAAGACCTCGTTGATGATCGGCACCTGCGCCGGATGGATCGCCATCTTGCCGACAAAACCATCGCGGCAAGCCTCCTCGCATTCGCGGCGAAAGCCATCGGCGTTGCGGAAATCGACATAGACGGTGTCGATCGCCGGTACCGTGGCGGCCGCTGCCCCGGCAAGGCACAGGACGCGCGCCAGGCGATAGGGATCGAGAAAATTGCCTCGTGTGTCGCGGTTGGCATGCGCGCCGATGTCGGCGGACAAATCCTCGGCGCCCCACGTAAGCGCGATCAGGCGCGCGCTGGCGCCGGCAAAAGTGCCGGCGACGAATAAGGCGGCGGCAGTTTCGGTAGCGATGGGGAGGATTTTGATGGCGCCGTCCGGCAAGCCGTATTGCGCTTCGCGCACGGCGAGCTTGGCATCGGCATGAATGACCGAGGCGCCGCCTTCGGCCTTCGGCAGCATGATGGCGTCCGGTTTTGCTGCCGCGATTGCATCGAGATCGGCGTCGGCCAGCCCGGTCTGCAGACCGTTGACGCGCACCATCATGTACGGCCGCGCCGCACTCGTCATTGCAGTTTTTAGAAACGCCGCCGCGCTCTCGCGGGCGCGCGCTTTGCCGTCGGGCGCAATCGAATCTTCAAGGTCGACGATGATCGCATCGGCGCCGCTTGTCATCGCCTTGTCGAGCTTCTTGGCGCTGTCGGCAGGAACGAAGAGGAGCGAGCGCATGGCAAAGGCAGGACGCGGGCTCACTTCGGCCGCATGCGGATAAAAACCTGACGGCGGCATTCGGCGACCAGCTTGTTGTCCTGGTTGTAGGCGCAGTGATGAAACTCGACGATGCCGGCGCCGGGCCGCGACTTTGATTCGCGCTTGCCGATCACTTCGGTGGTGCAATGCACGGTGTCGCCCTCGAACAGCGGATGCGGGAATTTGACGTCGGTCATGCCGAGATTGGCGATGGTGGTGCCGACCGTCATGTCGGAGACCTGGATGCCGATCATCAGCCCGAGCGTAAATAGCGAGTTCATTAAAGGCTGGCCCCATTCGGTCTCCTGCTCGCAGAAATGCCGGTCGATATGCAGCGGCTGCGGGTTTAGCGTCATGTTGGAGAACAGCATGTTGTCCATTTGGGTCACGGTGCGCGTATAACGGTGCTCGACCAGCTCGCCGGGGAGGAGATCCTCGAAATAAAGTCCGCCGCGCTTGTGCCTTGTGGCCGTTTCCATCGCCATTTTCGCCTCCTCTGCAGCCGTTAAGCCGATGTTTACCATAATCGTTAATGGTCGCTAACGCTCGTAAAGCCGGTGGGAGCCGGCAGGGGAGCAAAGCCATGCTGGTCGATCCCAGCAATCAGACCGCCGGCGCGACGGTGACCGGTGCTATTCGCCAGGCGGCGCAAGCCACCGGGACGAGTTTCCAATACCTGTTGGCGACGGCCCAGGTCGAATCGGGTCTCAATCCGCAGGCCGGCGCCGCGACGTCGTCGGCGCGCGGGCTGTTCCAGTTCATCGACCAGACCTGGCTTGCCACCATGAAGCAATCTGGAGCGGCGCTGGGCTACGGCCAATATGCCGCTGCCATCACTAAGACCGCGTCCGGCCATTACGAGGTGGCCGATCCGGTCATGCGCAGCGCAATTCTCAAGCTCCGCAATGATCCGACCGCGAATGCGACCATGGCGGGTGCGTTCACTCAATCGAACGCCGCGGTGCTGTCGGCGCGCCTCGGCCGTTCCCCCACCGAAGGTGAGCTCTACATCGCCCATTTTCTCGGCGCCGGCGGCGCGGCGCGGCTGATCTCGTCGGCCGCCGCCAATCCCAACGCCAGCGCCGCGAGCTATTTTCCGGTCGCCGCGCACGCCAATACCTCGATCTTCTACGATCGCGCGACCGGCGTGCCGCGGACTCTCGCAGACGTGCGCAACGTTCTCACCGCGCGCTACGACGTGGCGGCGCGGTCGCGGCCGAGTATGCCGGCCAGTGCGGTCGCCCAAGCCGATATTCCACCAGCTGATATTCCGCCAGCCACACGCGCCGCCGCATCTGCCAATTCGGCAGCATCTGAAAGTCTCCCAACTCATTTCGTGCGCACCATTCCCATCTATCCGGGCGCGGCCACCCCAGTTTCGCCATCGTCCACAAGTTCCGTGCCGACGCCGGTCGCCGCCGCGGTTCCGGACACCGCCGGCATAACCAGCGCGTATGCCAATGCCAACCGCGCGCCCGTGCAGCAGGACAACGAGATCTTCCACGGCCTGTTTCAGGATCCCGGCCGCACCGGTCCGGTCGCCGCCGTGGTGAGCCAGCTCTGGGGCGTGTCGAACACGCCCGCAGGCCCCGATGGGACACCGGCGCCGTCTGCCGCGACGCTGCTCGATCTGTTCAAGGACAACCAGCGGGGCTAACGCCGCTATCTCGCGAAAATCGCGGCGATTTATGGTGAACGGTTTATTAAGTGCGTCACCCTAGGATCGACCCAGTCGTCAATCTGGGTGGCGTGAGCGAGCCATGATCGTCCGCGATTTTCTGCAATGGGTGCGCACCGCGCCTGCCAGCGAACGGGCCGAGGCCACCAGCGCGCTGGCCCGGGCATACCTTTATTCCGATCTGTCGGCCGACGACCTTGCCGCCGCAGAAGGCGCAATGCTGATGCTGCTCGACGATCCGTCGCCGCTGGTGCGCCGCGCGCTCGCAGACGCGCTGGCGGCGAGCCAGAGCGCACCGCCGGCCATCGTCATCGCGCTCGCCGCCGATCAGCCGCAGATTGCCGCACCGGTCTATGCGCTCTCGCCGCTATTCGTCGACGCCGATCTGGTCGATGCGGTCGCCACCGGCGGCGCCGCGGTGCAGGAGGCGATCGCCAGCCGCGCCGCGCTGCCGTGCTCCGTTGCCGCGGCAATCGCTGAGGTGGGCACGGCCGAATCCTGCCTCGTGCTCGTGGAAAATCCCACCGCCGACATCGCACCGCTTTCAATCGACCGCATCGTCGAGCGGTTCGGCTATCTTGCCGCCGTCCGGGAGGCGCTCTTGCTGCGCGACGACCTGCCGGCTGCGACCCGACAGACGCTCGTCATCAAACTGTCGGAAACGCTGGCCGGATTTGTCGCCGGGCGCGCCTGGCTCGACGTCGATCATGCTCTGCGTATTGCCCGCGACGCCTGCGAGAAGGCAACGGTGACGATCGCCGCGGACACGCCGGAGAGCGAATTGCGGGCGCTCATTCGCCATCTATGCGCCGGCGGTCAGCTCACCGCCGGCCTCATTTTGCGCGCGCTGTTGTCCGGCAATATCGCCTTGTTCGAGGAAGCGCTGGCTGAACTGACCGATATGCCGGTCGCCCGCGTTTCCGGGCTCATTCACGACCGCGGCAGCGTAGGCTTTCGGGCATTGTTCGAGAAAGCGCAATTGCCGCTCTCGACCTATCCGGCGTTCAAGGAAGCGATCGAGGCGCTGCGCGAGGGCATCCTGCATGAGCCGGGCGGCGCCACCCGCCTCAAGCGGCGCATGATCGAGCGCGTCTTGACCCGCTGCGAGGATGCCGATGTCGGCGATCTGGCGCCGCTCCTCACATTGTTGCGCCGCTTTGCGACCGAAGCCGCGCGCGAAGAGGCCCGGCTGTTCTGCGATGAGCTCGTCGCCGACGATTTTGCGGCCGAAGACCATTCGGTCGCGGCGTAAGCCGCGCTACGTTCCCGGGCTGCCCGGCGCGAGCGGCGGCGAAAAAATGCTCTCGAGGTAATCCGGCCGGAAGTCGTTTTCCCGCTTGAGGAAGTCATCGGTGACGTCGCGCAGACGCAGTGTCAGCGTGCCGGCAACATCGGCGACGTCGGGGCGGGTATATTCGCGCGTAATCGCGCGCACCGCATCGACGTGCTGATTGACGAGCGCGATCGGTATACGACCGATCTCCGGAGTGTGTTCGAGAAGCCGGCACAGACTTTCGGCGACGCCCGCAGCCGCCGGATAGCCGAAGGTCGCGGCCTCGCCTTTGATGTCATGCGCGGCGCGAAACAGCGCATCGTGCGTGCGGTCGGTAAAGCCCTGCCGCGCGGCGTCCAGGCGTGCCGCTTCCAGGCGCTCGCATTCGGATTGCATCCATGCGGCGAATTCGCAGGAAAGTAGGACCAGCGCCGCTTCGGCGCGCGCGACCGGATCGTCGTCGCCCGCTCCGGCAGGCGCCACGGCCTTGCGCAGCTCATGGGGCGGTGTGATGACTTCGTGATCGCCGTAGGTCGCGACCGAGGGAGTATCGTCCTTGCGAGAGGCCATTGCGGTGATACTCCAGGTCAGACCAGGACTTTGGCTTTATCGAGCAGTGGCTGTTGGCGGGTGACCTCGGCCTTGGCGCCTTTGCGCCGTTCCGGCCCGACATAGTTTGGATTGACGTTGCGCCGCCGGTCCGGGCCGAAATAGTTCTTGCTCTTGATGAACGGCCGCGGATTGGCGACCACATTGAGAATGCGCTCGTAGAGCGACTTGGCCGAAATTGGCTTGGCCAGGAATTCGGTGATGCCGGCATCGCGCGCATTCACGATTCGCTTCTTTTCGGAATGTCCGGTGAGCATGATGATCGGCACATAGGGGTTGGCGTTGGCGCCGGGCTGGCGGATCATCTGCGCCAATTCCAGACCGTCGAAGATCGGCATCACCCAGTCGGCGATGATAATGTCCGGCATATAATGGGTGAAGGCTTCGAGGCCGGCGGCACCGTCCTCGGCCTCGTAGACTTCGCGCGCGCCATAGCCATGCAGCAGCGTGCGCAGGATACGCCGCATATGCGCATTGTCGTCGATGACCAGAAAACGCAGGCGATTGAAATCGATGCGAACCATACGATCCTCGGCGCGGCGAACGCGCTCGCGTCGGCCGTGCAGGATCAAACGTAGAGAATCGTCGTTAACGCTCGGTTAAGCATTCGGCGACGTTCAGTAGCCGAATTGCTCGCTCAAAATGCGCTCGTCGAGGCTATGACCGGGATCGAACAGCATGTGCATGGCGGTGGCGTGATCCATGCTGATCTCGACGGAACGCACCGAACGCACCTCGTCGTGATCGGCCACCGCGGCAACCGGGCGCTTGCCGGCTTCGAGCACCTCGATGGTGACCTTGGCGCGGTCCGGCAATAGCGCGCCGCGCCAGCGCCGCGGCCGGAACGGACTGATAGGGGTGAGCGCCAAAAGCGGCGCGCCGATCGGGATGATCGGCCCTTGCGCCGAGAGATTGTACGCGGTGGATCCCGCCGGCGTCGCCAGCAGGATGCCGTCGGCGACGAGCTCGGCAAGCCGTTCCTTGCCGTCGATCAGCACACGCAGCTTTGCGGCCTGATAAGTCTGGCGGAACAACGAGACTTCATTGATGGCACGATGCCGGTGCATGCGCCCGGCGGCGTCGCGCGCGCGCATCAACAGCGGATGGATGACGCTGACATGAGCGGCCGTCAGACGCTCGACGAGCCCGTGTTCGGAGTATTCGTTCATCAGGAAGCCGACGGTGCCACGGTGCATGCCATAGATCGGCTTGCCGGAATTCATGAACCGTTGCAGGGTCGCTAGCATGAGGCCGTCGCCGCCCAGCGCGACGATGACGTCGGCGATCTCCGGCCGGGCATCGCCATAGCGCTTGACCAGCAGGCGACGCGCTCGCTGCGCCTCGGCCACGTCGCTGGCGACGAAAGCAATGTGCTTGAATTTGGCTGCGGGACGGCGTTTCGGCATAGCAATTGGGCTTCAGGGTAGGGCGGCGCGGCGCCGGAGGCACCGATAGGGGACAAACAGGATGACTGCAAATCAGCGCGCGGTGTTCGTCTATACGACCTATCCATCGGTTGTCGAGGCGGAGCGCGCCGGGCGAACGCTGGTCGAACGCCGGCTCTGCGCTTGCGTCAATATCCTGCCCGGCATGGTCTCGCTCTATTGGTGGCAGGGTGCGATCGAGCGCGGCGACGAGGTGGTGATGATCATCAAGACCCGCGCCACGCTGGCCGAAGCGGTGCGCGCGGCGGTCAAAGAAATGCACTCGTATACGACCCCCGCCATCCTGGTGCTGCCGATCGAGACCGTCGATCCGGATTACCACGCCTGGATCGTGGCGGAGACGGAGCAGGGGAAATGAGGAGGTTGTGCAATGCCTCCGGTCACTTCCGCGAAAGCGGGAATCCAGGCCGGTGAGCTGGGTCCCCGCTTTCGCGGGGACAAGCGGCAGTGATTTTCGTGCACCTTAATACGTGACCGTGCCGTCAATTGCCGCCTTGAGCGCGGTGTAGGAGCGGCATTCGGTGCCGCAGATGCTCTTGACCTTTTCCAGGTCGTCCTTGGCCTTGAGAATGTTGCCCTGTTCGGCCTGCCACATGCCGTAATAGGACCAAGTCAGTGCGTGATTGGGGTCGGCGGCCAGCGCGCGGTCGTACCAGACTTTGGCGTCGTCATAGCGGCCGAGCTTGCGGCTGGCATAACCGATCAGCGTCGCCACGTCGGCATTGTCGTCGTAACCCATGGAGCGCAGCACGGCGATGCCGTCGACATAGTCCGCCTTGTCGTAAATCAGCGCATAGGCCTGGTGCCAACCCTTGTAGAAATCCTCGGTCGCGCTCGACTTTTTCGATTTTTTGCTATGCGCCTTCTTGGTGCCGGTGGTGCTGGGCGGCTGCTGCGTCGTGGTTTGCGGCGCGGCGGGACTGCCGCTCTCAATAGCCTTGGCGACGTTCGGCGCGCCGGCGGCGGCGCTTAAGAAAATTGCGGCTGCAATCAGTGAAATCTTTTGCATGATCTCCCCTCCGATTCCCGACGCTCCATGAAGTTGGTGAGCGGTAAACACCGGTAGCCTAGCAGTTCATCCCGAAACCCGCTCCCGGTTCCCTATCGTTCAGCGCCCGGTCTTATTCCCGCGAGATTACCGGAATTTCACGTAGGTGAACGGTTTCTGCCGATGCACTTCAGCACCCATTCACCCCGTGAAGTTTAAACATGCGTTTGAAAACGGCGCGATGTCGTTATCGCCGCCGCGAAACAATAAGGAGAACAAGATGTTGAGGAAATTCGCCGCCGCACTGGTCGCAGCCGCTCTGATCGCCGGGCCGGCCTTTGCGCAATCAAATGGAACTTCCGGCGCGATGCCGAGTGCTCCGGCAGGCCAAACCGCTCCTGCCGCCCCAGCGGCGTCCACTCCGGCGGCAAAGCCGAGCGTCAAGACAACGAAGGCGGTCAAGCACACGGCAAAGCGTGTCAGCCATCACGCCTCGCGCAGCAAAAAGAGCAGCGCGTCGCATCAGGCGCGGCATGCCAAGCCGGCTAAGACGCATCAGGCCGGAACGGCAAAATCCGGCAAGGCGTCGTAATCGCGCGAGATTGCCTGCGATCCGGAATATGCATCCCACAATGGTGCGAACCGAGGCCCGGATCGTATGCACCGGCTTGCGGGTGTCCGGCGGTCAACCGCCGTCCCATCCGTGAGTCGGACTTTAGTCGTCCTGTAGCAATAAGAACGAAAAGCTCAGGATCAGGGAGGCCGGCCGAAGTACCGGCCTCCGATCTTTTTCGGATCACAAATTCGGCTGCCACTCGACCGGCACATGCTCGTAGCCGGTCGCGGTCTTGATCAGGTGGCCGCAGGCCGGAAACGGAAAGTGGTAGCCGATGATCAGCATACGGTCGGCCGCGGCGCGGTCGAAGATTTTCTTGCGGGTGGCCACCGCCTCCGGACCGTCGACGTCGAAGGCGGCCTCCCAATTGGGATGGCGCGCGAACACCGCGGGATGCTGCGCGGTGTCGCTCAACACCAACAGCGACTGATTGCCGGAATGGATGGCAAACACCGTATGGCCCGGGGTATGGCCGGGAGCGGGCAGGGTGACGATGCCCGGCACGACTTCCTTGCCAGGCTCGTAATGCGTCACGTGTTTCGCGATATCGGCAAAGATGCGCCGCTGATTGAGGAAAGTCGGCTTCAGATCCGCCGGCGCGGCATTCAGGTTGGCATCGTCCATCCAGAACGCCCATTCCGGCGCCGGCACCATGATCTCGGCATTGGGAAAGATCAGCTTGTTGTCCTTGTCCTTGATGCCGTTGATGTGGTCGGGATGAAAATGCGAGATGACGATCGCATCGACGGCGTTCGGGTCGATCCCGGCGGCGACGAGATTGTCGCGCAGTTCGCCGGCCGAGGGTGAGATCTGGCCGCCGGTGCCGGTGTCGATCAGAACGAGCTTGCTGCCGGTGTTGACGACCAGCGCCGTGAACGGCGTCGCCAATTTGTCGTGCGGCATGAAAGCCGCATCGAGCGCATGCTCCACGTCGGCAAACGGCGCATTGCGGATGAATTTGTCGGTGATCGGCCGATACCAGATGCCGTCATAGAGCGCGGTCAACTGGTACGAACCGATCTTGTAGCGATAGATGGCGGACGCCTGTTTGTCGGCGAGTGGCGTCGTGGCCGCGGCGGGATCGGTGCCGCCTGCGATGGCCGCCACGGCCGTGCCGGCGAGGAACGTCCTTCGCGTCAAAGCCGGCATGGCGTTTCTCCTTCCGACCGGTCGCTATCAGTTGCCGATCCCGGTTGCGTCCGTTGTTACGCTGCCGCCGATCTTGACGCAGGCGTCCGTACCGGGAAGTTGAACGAAGCCGGCGCCGTACGCGCCGCAAGTCTTGGCGCGATCCCGTGGTTGCGATTTCGCCGCAGCGGAGAGGTGCGGAGCCGGCCTCGGATCGGGGTTCGTCAGTGTCTGGGCGCAGGCACCCGTCACGTTAGCCGCGGTCGCCGCGGCGAAGATCGCGAGCAGGGTGCCGGCGCGCAGCATCACAGCGTCTCGGTAAAAAAGTCGCGCATCAGCATGTAGGATTTGCGGCACAGTTTTTCGTCGTACTGCGTCGCCGGCCCCTTGGCGGTCGGATCGCAGAACGAATGCACGGCCGGCGGCCCGAACATCATCACCTGCCAATCCACCTTGGCCTTGGTCAGTTCGTCTTCGAAGGCGTCCATCATCGGTTTCGGCGTCACCGGATCGGCCGAACCGTGGATCGCCAAGACGCGGCCCTTGATATTGCAGGGCGTGCCGCTCACGACCGGGTTCGGATTGGTGACATGGAACACGACCAGCGCCTTGAAATCCGCGCCGGCGCGCGCCTGTTCGAGGACATAGCCGCCGCCGGCGCAATAGCCGGCCGCGACGACCTTCGCCGCATCGGCAATGCCGAGTTTTTGCGCTTCGGCCGACAGAGCGTCATAGGCCTTGCTGCCGCAGGCGAGCGTGAAGGGCAGGTTGTTGTGCACGGCGAGCATGCCGGCGCGCAGCTCATCGACCGTTTTTGGCTTGGCGCCATAGCCGACGCCGAACATGTCGGCCATCAGTACGACATAGTCCTTGCCGGCCACGGCGCGCGCTTGGCCGACGGTGTCAGCGCACACGCCTTTCCAGTCGGGCTGCAGAAAGACGACGGGACGTTTTGCCGGCACGGCCTCGTCATAGACGATCATGCCTTCGAACGGCCGGCCGTCGACCTGATACGGCACCTTCTTCTCCGCCATCGCGCGCTTACTCCTTAATGTTGGCGCCGGGATAATAACCGATATTCGCGGGCAATATTCCACTGCGATTTCGGGCCTGGGAACCGGGGCCGACTGTGCCGTTCCGCGAGGTCGTTGCCGAACTCCGCAATCGCATGTAGGAGCTTAGGCCGGAACGAACGAAAGCAGAGCCCTTCGATGTCGAAACAGGACATGCGCGCCGAGACCGAACGCCTCATCAAAGAGGCGATGGAGCGCAAATCCGTCACGATCAAGCGCGGCGACACCCGCATCGAGGCAGTCTGCGGCAAATGCGGTGCGCCGAACCGTGTGTCGGCCCCGCCGGGACAGAACCGGGTCGCCTACAAGTGCAAGGAATGCGGCACCGAGCAGCGGACGTTGTAGCGCGCGGTGATGACGGCGAAGCGTTGGTGCCGGGTGAGGGAATTGAACCCCCGACCAACGGTTTACAAAACCGCTGCTCTACCGCTGAGCTAACCCGGCCCGCGAGCGCGTTCTAAGGCTTTACGGTAAAAATTGCCACTGCTTGCTGGGCCGGTGTCGCAGACTTACAATTGCGGTCATGATGAAGCGATCCGGTGTGGTTGCGGCCGCGGGAAGTCTTTTTATCGGCCTATTGGTGCAGGTTTTCGCCGGGGCCTTTAGCCCGGCGCAGGCGCAATCGGCGGCTCTGGCGCTATGCGACCGGGTCGCGGCCGATCCGACCGATCCGGATAAGCCCGCCGACGTCAAAGGCACCGACGTGATAGCGCCGGGTGATGTCGCGACCGCGATAAAATTTTGCAAAGCCGCATCGGGCACGTCGCGCCGCGCGATGTATGAGCTCGGGCGAGCTTATGCCGCCAATCGGCAATTGCCGGGCGCGGCGGCCGCTTATCGCAAGGCGGCCGACAAAGGCAGCACCTCGGCGATGGTCGAGCTCGGTGTGTTGCTCGCCAACGGCATAGGCGTCGCCAAGGACGGAGCGCAGGCCCGCGCGCTGTTCCAGCGTGCCGCCGAAGCCGGCAATCCGCGCGGCGCCACTAATCTCGCGGCGCTGTCGGGCAGTGGCGGCACGCCGTCGGATCCGGCCGAGGCGCGGGCCTTGCTGGAGAAAGCGGCGGCGAGCAATTCGGCGGAAGGCCAATTCGAACTCGGCCTGATGCTGGCGAACGGCACCGGTGGCCCGAAAGACGACGTCGGCGCGCGCGCTTTGTTTGCCAAGGCCGCCGCGCAAAACCACGCCGCGGCGCTGGAGTGGCTCGGCGCGTTCGAGGAGGCCGGGCGAGGCGGCCCGAAGGATAAAGATGCCGCCAAGGCCGATTACGAGCGGGCGGTCGCGCTCGGCGACGACAACGCCAAAGCGGGGCTCGAGCGCCTGAAATGTCCGCTGGTGCTCAGCACCAAAAGCGGCGAAGTGTGGACCCACCTTTGCTTTTAGAGGATGTTTGGTAACGGCGCGTCGCGCTTTCGCGTCTTAGAGCATGATCCCGAAAAGTGGAACCCGGTTTTCGGAGAAGATCATGCTCCAACGAAACATCTAGACCACGATCCGATCATTCGATCGAATCATGGTCTAGTCATCGATAACGTCGTGCACGGCCACCGCGCCGCGACGCCAATAGCCGGCGGCGCGCAGCCATTTCGGATTGGCGCCGTGATCGGCGATCAGTTGCCGGCGTAGCGCCTTGGCGATGAGCGACTCGCAGGCGACCCAGCCATAGTAATCGCCGGCAGGTAGTTTCAACTTCGCCAGCGTTTTTGCCAGCACATCGCTGTCGCCGGCAGCGACGCCGTTGCGATGAGCCCAGGTCACGGCCGCGTCTGCGGCGGTCGGCAACGCGGTCTCGTCGTCCGGGCCGTCGACTTCTACAACGACGACGGTGCGGGTTCGGGCCGGAAGTTCGGCAAGCCGGCGGCTGATGGCGGGCAGGGCGGTCTCGTCGCCGATGAGCAAATGCCAGTCGTAGGTCGTCGGGATGACGAAGGAGCCGCGCGGTCCGCCAAGCGCCAGCGTGTCGCCGGGCTTCGCTTGCGCCGCCCACCGCGTCGCCGGCCCGGCATCGTGGATCGCGAAATCGATCTCCAATGTGTCTTTGGCCGGGTCGTAGCGCCGCGGCGTGAAATCGCGGCCGAGCATGTTGGGTGCACCCTCGGCGTTCATGGTGCCATCGGGGAAAAACAGCTTGATGTGATCGTCGAAGCCGAGACTGGTGAAGCCCTCAAGATCGCCGGATAGCGTGATGCGAACCATGTGCGCGGCGATGGTCTCGACTTGCCGGACGGCGAGCGTCCGGCGGCGCGGTTCATGACGCACCCGCCGCGGCGCGCGCGGGTCGGTTGCTTGCGCAGGGGCGGCGGCCGCGGTTGAAATCGACATTAGAAACACTCCAACATTTCAAGTGGATCGGCACACACGCTGGCGCGCGAGCCGGGCGATTGCAAGTGCAACGAAGTCCGGGACGCGATGCAAATTTGCCGGGCTTTCGCCGCCCGGAACGAGCGCCTACATTGTTCCCGATAGCGATGGGTTGTTAGATATGTCGTCCGCACGTCAATTGCATCTCGGCGCTTTCATGCGGCCGGCATCGATTCATACCGGCGCTTGGCGTTATCCCGGCGCCTGGCCGGACATGAATTTCAACTACGCGCACATCAAGGAGTGCATCCAGAAGCTGGAGCGGGCGAAGTTCGACGCGTTTTTCATGGCCGACCATATGGCCGTGCTCAATATGCCGATGGATGCGCTCAAGCGGAGCCACACTGCAACGTCGTTCGAGCCGTTTACGCTGTTGTCGGCGCTGTCGCAGGTGACCGAGCGTATCGGTCTTGTGGCCACCGGCTCGACCACGTTCGAGGCGCCTTATCACATCGCGCGGCGCTTCGCCTCGCTCGACTGGATCAGCGGCGGCCGCGCCGGCTGGAATATCGTCACCACCTCCAATCCGGATGCGGCGCTCAATTTCGGGCTCGACGAGCATATGGAGCATGGCGAGCGCTATCGCCGCGCCCGCGAGTTCTACGACGTGGTGACCGGACTGTGGGACAGCTGGGCGGACGATGCCTTCATCCGCGACGTCGAGGACGGCGTTTTCTTCGATCCGGCGAAAATGCACGTGCTCGATCACAAGGGCAAATATCTCTCGGTGCGCGGCCCGCTCAATATCGCGCGGCCGATTCAAGGCTGGCCGGTGATCGTGCAGGCCGGCGCGTCGGAGTCCGGCCGCCAGCTCGCGGCGGAAACCGCCGAGGCGGTGTTCACCGCGCAGAGCGATTTGGCGGTCGGGCAAAAATTCTATGCCGACGTCAAAGGCCGCATGGCGAAGCTCGGCCGCTCGCGCGACGACATGAAAATCCTCCCCGCCTGCTTTGTCGTCGTCGGCGATACGGTGAAGGAGGCGAAGGCCAAACGGGCGAAGCTCGACAGCCTGGTCGATTACGCCAATGCCATTGCCTCGCTGTCGATCGCGCTCGGCCATGACGCATCCAAATTCGACCAGGACAAGCCGCTGCCGGATAGCATTCCGGAGAGCAACGCCTCGAAGAGCGGGCGCGAGCGCGCCATCGCGCTGGGCAAGCGCGATAACCTGACCGTGCGCCAGCTGGCACAGCGGCTCGGCGGCTATTCCGGCCTTGCCATGGTCGGCACGCCGGTCAGCATCGCCGACGAGATGGAGGAGTGGCTCGAAACCGAGGGCTCCGACGGCTTTACCGTGATGTTTCCCTATCTGCCGGGCGGGCTGGACGATTTTGTCGAGCGCGTGGTGCCTGAGTT
>JBAQAB010000253.1:0-4609 GCA_049285535.1 Xanthobacteraceae bacterium | reverse complement strand
GGCGCCGGTCGCGGCGCCCACCACGGTGGCAACGATCGAGTCGCCGCACAGCGCGCGCTTGGCGACGCCGAGCGCGCCGGTTGAGGCGGATAATCCGATCAAGGCCGAACAGGCCGCCAGCGCCATGCCGAGCTTCCGCTGGCCGGTGCGCGGCCGCATCATCGCCGCCTTCGGACCGAAGCCGAACGGCTTGCAGAACGACGGCATCAATCTCGCGGTACCGGAAGGCACGCCTGTCAAGGCGGCCGAGGACGGCGTGGTCGCCTATGCCGGCAATGAGCTCAAGGGCTACGGCAATCTGGTCCTCATTCGCCACGCCGACGGCTTCGTGACCGCCTATGCCAACGCCAGCGAGCTCATGGTCAAGCGCGGCGAAACCGTCAAACGCGGCCAGGTGATTGCGAAATCCGGTGAGACCGGCAACGTCACCTCGCCGCAGCTGCACTTCGAAATCCGCAAGGGCGCGACGCCGGTCGATCCGTCGCAATATCTGAGCGGGGCGTAGGGACGTCAGTTCCCCATCTTCACCCCTAATCGTCCCGCTAGATCCTGAACATATTGCCAAGCCACACGGCCGGAGCGCGCGCCGCGCGTCGTTGCCCATTCCAGCGCTTCACGGCGCAGCTCGGCGCCGCCGAGCGGCACCCGGTAATGAGCGATGTAGCTGTCGACCATGGCGAGATATTCGTCCTGGCTGCAGCGGTGGAAGCCGAGCCATAGCCCGAAGCGGTCCGACAGCGAGACCTTCTCCTCGACCGCCTCGCCGGGATTGATCGCAGTCGCCCGCTCGTTCTCCACCATGTCGCGCGCCATCAGATGGCGGCGGTTCGAGGTGGCGTAGAAGATGACGTTTTCCGGCCGGCCCTCGATGCCGCCTTCGAGCATGGTCTTGAGCGATTTGTAGGACGTGTCTTCGGCATCGAAGGACAGGTCGTCGCAGAACACGATGAAGTGCTCCTTCCTGCTGCGCAAGAGCGTCATCAGTTCCGGCAGCGATTCGATGTCCTCGCGATGAATCTCGATGAGCTTCAGTCCGGCCGCCGGATGCGCGGCCCCGATCGCGGCATGCGCGGCCTTGACCAGCGACGATTTCCCCATGCCGCGCGCGCCCCACAACAATGCGTTGTTGGCCGGTAGGCCACGGGCAAAGCGCTCAGTATTTTCCACCAAGAGATCGCGCACGCGGTCGATGCCCTTCAATAGCGACATCTCGACCCGGTTGACGCGACGAACCGCCGCGAGCTTGCGGCCCTCAGGGTGCCAGACGAAGGCTTCCGCCGCGGAAAAATCGAGCGGCGCAGATGCGGCCGGAGCGAGGCGTTCCAGCGCCCCGGCGATCCGCGTCAGCAACGCGGCATTGTCGTTGCCGGCAAGCCGGCCGCCGGGCCTCTTGCTGGCGGTCTTTTTTGTCGCATTTTTCCTGGAGTGCGGAGGAGATTTGGCCATATTTACACCGGGTTGCGGCCATCCCCTTAGCGGGGCGCCGCCACGCTCGCAAGCTTGCCTCAGCGCGCCCGCAACATTGCAATTGGGCCAACGGTAGCTATAGTCCGCGCGATTTTGCGCGCAACAGCGGCCCTTCATACCGGGCGGCGCGCTTTCCTGCCCGCCCCATTGGAGGAACTATGTTCATTACGCCCGCATTCGCGCAAAGCAATCCATTGAGCAGCCTATTTGGCGGCGCCGGCGGCGACTCAGCCAGCATGCTCACCTCTTTCATGCCGCTAATTCTGATCATCGTGATTATGTACTTCCTGATTCTGCGGCCGCAGCAACGCAAGGTGAAACTGCACCAGGAGATGGTCAAAGCGCTGCGCCGCGGCGACACCGTGGTCACCAGTGGCGGTCTCGTCGGCAAGGTGACCAAGGTCATTGACGACCAGCACATCGAGATCGAAATCTCGGATGGAGTGCGCGTACGCCATTTGCGCACCAGCGTGAGCGAGGTTCGCGTCAAGGGCGAGCCGGTGAAGGACGAGAGCGCGAGCTGATCGCCGCTCGTGAACTGAGGAAATTCGAAGTCCATGTTGTTTTTCACGCGGTGGAAGGCAGCGGCTATTGTGCTCACGGCGCTGGTCGTGTGCCTGTTCGCGGTGCCGAATTTCTTCCCCGAAAGCGTGTTTCAGCGCTTGCCGAGCTGGGCGCAGCGCCACATCGTGCTTGGTCTCGACCTGCAGGGCGGATCAAGCCTCCTGATGCAGGTCGACACCAACTCGGTGCGCAAGGAGCGGCTGCAGGCGCTCAATGAAGACGTGCTGCGCGTCTTGCGCGAGGCGCGCATCCCGTTCACCGGACGCGCTGTCCGCGGCGACCATGTGGAAGTCCACATCACGCGGCCCACCGACGTCGACAATGCGCTGAGCAAATTGCAGGCCTTGTCACAGCCGATGTCCGGCTTTCTCGGTACCACCGGGCAGCGTGACGTCGACGTGAGCCAAAACAGCGGGTTGATCACGCTGACGCCGACCGAGCCCGCCATTACCGAACGCATCCGCCAGGCCGTCGACCAATCGATCGAGATCATCCAGCGCCGCGTCAACGAGCTCGGACTGGTCGAGCCGAGCATCCAGCGCGAAGGCGCCGACCGCATCCTGGTGCAGGTGCCGGGCCTGCAGGATCCGACGCGGCTGAAGGAAATCCTCGGCAAGACGGCGAAGCTCGATTTTCGCATGGTCGATCTGTCGATGACGCCGGAGCAGGCGGCCGCCACGCACCCGCCGGAAGATTCGGAAATTCTCGAGGGCCAGACTCCGGGCGAGAAATATCTTATTGAAAAGCGCGTGCTGGTTTCCGGCGGCGATCTCGTCGACGCCCAGGCCGGCTTCGATCAGCAGACCAGCCAGCCGATCGTCAACTTCCGCTTCAATTCTTCGGGCGCGCAGAAATTCGCGGCCGCCACCCAGGCCAATGTCGGCAAGCCGTTCGCCATCGTGCTCGACAACAAGGTGATTTCCGCGCCGGTGATCCGTGAGCCGATCCTCGGCGGTCAGGGCCAGATTTCGGGGAACTTTACCGTTCAGTCCGCCAACGACCTCGCCATTTTGCTGCGGGCGGGCGCGTTGCCGGCGCCGCTGACGATCGTCGAGGAGCGGACGGTCGGTCCGGGGCTTGGTCAGGATTCGATCAATGCCGGCGAGCATGCCGCCTATGCTGGGGCGGCGCTGGTCATCATCTTCATGTTCGCGACCTACGGCCTGTTCGGGTTGTTCGCCAATATCGCGGTGACGATCAATGTCGCCATGATTTTCGGCGTGCTGTCGTTTCTCGGCGCGACGCTGACGCTGCCGGGCATCGCCGGCATTGTGCTCACGGTCGGCATCGCCGTGGATTCCAACGTCTTGATCTATGAGCGCATCCGCGAGGAGGTCCGCGCCGGGCGCAGTGCGATCAACGCCATCGACGCCGGCTTCACCCGAGCGCTCGCCACCATCCTCGACTCCAATATCACCACCTTCATCGCCGCGGCCGTGCTGTTCTATATCGGTTCCGGACCGGTGCGCGGCTTCGCGGTGACGCTGGGCGTCGGCATCCTCACCACGCTGTTCACGGCCTTCACTTTGACCCGGCTGATCGTGGCCTATTGGGTCCGGATGTGGCGGCCGCGCACGGTCCCGATCTAGCCGGCACGCTATGCGCAAGCTGAAAAACCTCGTTTGAAAGAAATCCAGTGCGCCTCCTTCGCATCGTTCCCGACGATACCAAGTTCGATTTCATGCGCTTCCGGCGCATCAGCTTTCCCATTTCGGCGATGCTGTCGATCGTGGCGATTTTGCTGTTCTTCTATCATGGCCTGAATTTCGGCATCGATTTTATCGGCGGCACGCTGGTCGAAGTGCAGACCAAAGCGGGGCCGGCGGATCTCGCCAAGATGCGCGCGACCGTCGGCTCGCTGCGTCTCGGCGATGTTCAGCTTCAGGAATTCGGCGCGCCAAACGACGTGTTGATCCGTATTTCCGAGCAGCCGGGCGGCGACCAGGCGCAGCAAGCGGCGATCCAGAAGGTCCGCGATGCGCTCGGCGACAGCGTCGACTATCGCCGCGTCGAAGTGGTCGGACCGAGTGTGTCCACCGAGCTGTTGTCCTACGGCACGATCGGGCTGGTGCTCGCGATCGTGGCGATTCTGATCTATCTGTGGTTCCGGTTCGAGTGGCAGTTCGCGCTCGGCGCCATGATCGCCAATGTGCACGATCTGGTGCTCACGGTCGGCTTCATGTCGCTCACGCATATCGATTTCGATCTCACTAGTATCGCGGCGCTGCTCACTATCCTCGGCTATTCGCTCAACGACACGGTGGTGATCTACGATCGCATACGCGAAATGCTGCGCCGCTATAAGCGGCTGCCGATGCCGGATCTGCTTAACGCCTCCGTCAATGCGACCTTGTCGCGTTCGATCGTCACCCACGTCACTGTGGCGATGTCGCTTCTGGCCTTGCTGTTGTTCGGCGGCCAGGCAATCCACAGCTTCACCGCGACCATGATGTTTGGCGTCGTGCTGGTCGGCACCTACACCTCGGTGTTCATCGCCTCACCGATCCTGATCTATCTCGGTGTCGGCGCCGGCCGCATGGGCGGCGCCGAAGAGCCCGAGCCGCCGGCTGTGGTATCG
>JBAQAB010000252.1:0-2730 GCA_049285535.1 Xanthobacteraceae bacterium | reverse complement strand
GGCGACCTTGGCTGAAGTCTATCTCGTCGCCGATCCGCATTATACCGGCCGCGTGTCGGTTCCAGTGCTGTGGGACAAGAAGCGCCGTACCATCGTCAACAACGAATCCTCCGAAATCATCCGCATGCTCAATTCCGCCTTCGATGCGTTCACCAATGTGCGCACCGATTACTATCCCGCGGAATTGCGCGCCGAAATCGATCGCATCAACGACCTCGTCTATCCGAACGTCAATAACGGCGTCTATCGCGCCGGCTTTGCCACCAGCCAGGCAGCCTACGAAGAAGCCGCCCGCGCCATTTTCGTCACTTTCGATCAACTCGAAGAGCGCCTGTCGCGGCAGCGTTATCTGGTCGGCCGTCAGATCACCGAAGCGGACTGGCGGCTGTTCACCACGCTCATCCGTTTCGACACCGTCTATTACAGCCATTTCAAGTGCAATCTGCGCCGCGGCGCCGACTATCCTAACCTGTGGAATTATCTACGCGATCTCTATGCCGTGCCCGGCGTTGCCGAGACCGTCAGCATCGATCAGATCAAGCGGCACTATTACGGCAGCCAGCGTCAAGTGAATCCGACCGGCATCGTGCCAATCGGCCCGCTGATCGATTTCACCGTGCCGCACGACCGCGCCCGCTTCGGCTGAACAAAGCGCGCCGGCCATGTTTGTGACCGACGCGCCCGGTTGCCTCAGAGCGAAGTCTTAGTCGCAAACCCAAACGTCACGCCAGCGCAGCCCGAACGGCGTCGGAACCCAACGCCACTGGTAGCAGCTGTTGTCGTAGGAATAGTCGTAGTAGCCCGGGGCGAACGCATAGAGTCCGCCGTAGCCAGAGCCGTCGCCGCGGTAGGCATAACGTCCGTGACCCCGCCCATTGTGGTTCAAACTAGGGCCGGCATTCGCACCGTTGAACTCCGGTGCCGCATTCACTGCGACATTGGAGCCAGTCACATTACTGTGCATTGGCCCGAAACTTTGACCGATGTTGCGTTGCCCGGCGCCCATGGCGCCGCTCTTCATCGACCCCATTGAAGCCATCCCGCCGCCACCAACGCCGCGCCCGCCGCCGTGCGGGAAAGCCAGAGCGTTTGTCGCCATTGTTGCAGTTCCCAATGCCGCCACTGCGGCAATTGTCAAAATCGTTTTATTACGCATCGCCGAACTCCTCGCTGATTCAAACAGGTGTTACAGCGACAACGCCACCCGGCACGGCGAGTTGCATGACGTCTTGGTAATGATGATGCAATGATGCGGTCGCCGCGCGCGCGACGCTACCGCTCACCACAGTTCCGAAGCGGCGCGGCCGGTAAGCACTTCGGCGATGCGCTCGCGCGTCGCGCGCGACGTGTCTTTCGGCAACTCATTGATCGCGAAGAATCCGTGGGCGACGATCTCGCTGTTGGGCTGCGGTGGCGCAATTTGCCGGAACGCGCGAACGATATAGAGCGCGACATGATCGCGCCGTGAGGCCCGGCGATTGAAATAGATAGCGTGGAAAACCGGCGGCTCGCTCAGCTCGATATTGCCCTCTTCGCGCAGTTCGCGCTCCAGCGCCGCAATCAGCGTCTCGCCAGTCTCGACGCCGCCGCCCGGCAAATGCCAGCCGGCGAGATAGGAGTGCTTCACCAGGAAGACGCGGCCCTCGCCGTCGAAGATGAGGGCGCGGACACCGAGCGTCAGGCCGCGCGAAAAGCGCCAATAGCCATGCAAAAACCGCCGGATAATCGGCTCAAACGGGCGGCGGATCGTATCGAGTCGCATCTTGTATTCCCGGCCCATGTCCAATAATTAGAATTGTTCTAAGATACTGTTACGCGCATCCGCAAATTGAGCCGCCGAGGGCTTCTGTGAAACGCTTTGCCGACCTGAACGAGCAGGAAATCCTTGCGCTCGCGATCTCCAATGAAGACGAGGATAATCGCATTTACCGTTCGTTCGCGGACCGGCTTCGCGGCGCCTATCCCGAGACCGCCGATATGTACGACAAGATGGCGCAGGAAGAGATCGGGCATCGCGACATGCTGCTCGACCTTCATCGCAAGAAATTCGGCGACTTTCTGCCATTGATCCGCCGCCAGGATGTCAAAGGGTTTGTGGCGCGCCGGCCGATCTGGCTCAACAGCACGCTCAGCCTCGATGCCACGCGCAAATTCGCCGAGGAGATGGAATACGAGACCGCGCGTTTCTATCGCCGCGCGGCGCAAACCGCGCATGACGACGCTGTGCGTGATCTGCTGCGCAAGCTTGCCGCCGCCGAAGACAAGCATGAAGCGCTGGCGCACGAGCTGGGCGAGAAGATCACGCCGCAAGCGCGGCGCTCCGAGGACCAGGCCGCGCGGCGCATGTTCGTGCTGCAATACGTCCAGCCCGGCCTTGCCGGCCTGATGGACGGCTCGGTCTCGACGCTGGCGCCTTTGTTTGCGGCCGCCTTCGCCACGCACAACACCTGGTCCACCTTTCTGGTTGGGCTTGCCGCCGCGCTCGGCGCCGGCATTTCCATGGCCTTTGCCGAAGCGATGTCCGACGACGGCTCGCTCACCGGGCGCGGCGCACCGGTGGTGCGCGGCGCCGTCACCGGTGCGATGACCGCGCTTGGCGGCCTCGGCCACGCTCTGCCCTATCTCATTCCCCATTTCTACGTGGCGACCTCCGTCGCCTTCGCCGTCGTCGCCGTCGAGCTGGTCGTCATCGCATGGATCCGCACGCATTACATGGATACGCCGTTCCTG
>JBAQAB010000251.1:0-2760 GCA_049285535.1 Xanthobacteraceae bacterium | reverse complement strand
CTGCGCGGGGATCTCCACGGTGTCTTGCATTACTCGCGCCGCGGCGCCGAGGCTTTCGTCTCCGCCGCGCGCAAGGCCGGCCTGCTCGAAGCCGCGCTACGCAACCAGGTTCATTTTTGTCTGTCGGCGAAGGTTGCCGAACCGCTCCAGGAAGCCGGGGCCGCTGATGTGCGCATCGCCGCCCAGCCCGACGAAGCCGCGTTGATGTCGTTATGCGTCTGAACCAACGCGATTATGCCGACTTGTTAGGGTTTATTGCGCATGTTGCCGCTGTCGCCGCGCCGTATTATGCCGTCCCCGGGGACTGGCTGGGGGCTTTGATTTAGTGACCGCGTCGAACTCGCTTTGAGGACAGCATGACGAGCGAGCCTGACAGTAAGCCCGGCCGGCGGCCGCCGACCATCGAACTCAAGGCGACCGAAGTCGAGCAGCCGGAGGCAACCGCGCCAACCGGCGAAACCGCCGCTGCGGACACGCCCCCACCGGAATCCGCGAGCCCGGCATCGCCGAACCCGCCGTCAAATGCCGGGGCCGGCCGCGGCCTGAAAACCTATGCCTTGGGCGCGATTCTCGGCGCCGTGGCGATGCTGGTCATCGTTGCCGCGCTCCGGTTCACGGGTGTCCTACCGTCCCGCGAGGCTGCGGCGCCTTTACTTCCCGCAGCGCCGGAAACATCGGCGGCAATGCACACCGCGCCAAGTAACGACGCCATCTCGGCGCGGCTCGACAGACTCGAACGCGCGATCCAGACCCAGCGAACGCAGCCGGCTCAGAGCAGCGGCACGGCGGCGGCGGAAACCAAAGCGCTTTCAGATTCCGTGGCGGCGCTGAGCCGCCGTCTCGATGACATCGCCGCCACCAGTCAAAGCGCGGCAAAAACCGCCGACACCGCACAGGCCACCGCGGAGGCGGCGAAGAGCGCCAGTGCGAATGCCAGCCAGAGCGCAACTCAGGCCGCAAATGACGCGGTCAGCAAAGCAGCAAGTGAAGCCGCGAGCCAAGCAGCGACCCAAGTCGCAAATCAGGTGGCAAGCCAGGCCAGCGGACAGAAGAGCGATCTCGACGCACTGACCAACCGGGTGGCGGCGCTGGAAAGCGCGGTAAAAGCGCTCTCGGAAAATGCCGCACATCCCGCCGAGGGCGCCAACGACCAGGCGGCCCGCTTGACCATCGCCGCCGAGGCGCTGCGCGCGGCGGTCGAGCGCGGCGCGCCGTATCAGGCCGAGCTTGCGGCGGTGCAAACGCTCGGTGTCACGCCAGACGCCACCGCCCCGCTCCAATCGTTCGCCGCAAACGGCGTGCCGACACCCGCCGCGCTCGCGCAAGAATTGGCGGCTCTGACGCCGGATTTGCGGCGCGCGTCCGAACCATCGTCCGGCGGATCGACATTTCTTGAACGCCTGGAAGCCCACGCCCAGCATCTCGTTAGCATCACACCGGTCGATGCGCCGGCCGGCAATGAGCCTTCGGCCGTCATTGCGCGGATCGAAGCCGACGCCGAACACGCCGATATCGCGGCGGCGCTGACCGACATCGCCGCATTGCCGGCGACGGCAAAACCGCTCGCCGCCGATTGGGTCGGCAAAGCCAAGGCGCGCGAGGCTGCGATTGCGGCAAGCCGGCAGATCGCCGCCGCCGCGCTAGCGAACTTAAGCAAGCCGGCATTGCAATGATCCGCATCGTCCTCTTTCTCATTATTGTCGGCGCGCTCTCGCTCGGCGTGGCGTGGCTCGCCGACCGCCCGGGCGACGTCGTCATCGTCTGGCAGGGATTGCGCATCAAAACCTCGCTGATGGTGCTCGGCTTCGCCGTCGTCGTGGCGCTGGTCGTGCTGGTCCTGCTCTGGAGCCTGATCCGGCTGATCCTGCGCTCGCCCGGCATGTTGTCGCGGCATAGGCAGCATCGCCGCGGCGTGCGCGCCTATGAGGCGATTTCCAACGGGCTGATCGCGGTCGGCGCCGGCGACATCGCGGCCGCGCAAAAACACGCCGCCGCGGTCAACCGGCTCACGCCCGCCGAGCCGCTGGCGCTGCTGTTGAACGCCCAATCGGCGCAGCTCTCGGGCGACCGCGAAGGCGCCGAGCGCACCTTTCGCGCCATGGCAAGCCGCGCCGACACCAAACCGCTCGGCCTGCATGGGCTGTTCGTCGAAGCGCACCGCCGCAACGATCCGGTCAGCGCGCGGGCTTATGCCGAGGAAGCCGCGCGCACCGCGCCGTCGCTCGGCTGGGCGAGCCGCGCTGTATTGGAGGCGCGCTGCAAGGATGGCGATTGGGCCGGCGCGCTCGCTTTGCTCGAGGCCAACGCACGCACGCTGGCCAAAGACATTTATCGCCGGCAACGCGCGGTGCTGCTCACCGCGCATGCCCGCGCCTTGGAAGACAGCGATCGCGACCGCGCCAAGGCCATGGCGCTGGAAGCGCAGAAACTGGCGCCGACTTTCGTGCCGGCCGCTTCGCTTGCCGCGCGGCTTCTTGCCGAGGGCGGCCAGTTGCGCAAAGCGTCCCGCATCATCGACAAGGCCTGGCGCGCCAATCCGCATCCCGAATTGGCGCAGGCCTATAGCGAATTGCGCTCCGGCGAATCCGCGCGCGACAAGCTGAAACGGGTCGAGGGGCTGGCGGCCAAAATGCCCGGCCATATCGAAGGCGCGCTGGCGACCGCGCGCGCCGCGCTCGACGCCCAGGAGTTCGACAAAGCGCGCGGCGCGCTCGACCCCTATCTCGCCGCGCCGACCCGGCGGATTGCGCTGGCGATGGC
>JBAQAB010000250.1:0-2807 GCA_049285535.1 Xanthobacteraceae bacterium | reverse complement strand
TTATCGCGCGGTCGCGAGCGGCTGCATGCCGCTTTTGCTGATGGCCTCGCGAGCGCGCGCGGAGGCCAGAAATTCGATCAGCCGTTTCGACCCTTCAATCTCTGTCGAGCCAGCCACGACGGCGGCCGAAAAAACCTGCACGAACTGGATCTCCGGCGCCAGGCTGCCTGCGACCTCGACACCTGCCGCATGCACGATTTCGCTGACCGGCATGACCGCAAGATCGGCGGCTCCTTGGGCGACCAGGCCGGCGGCGGCGGAACCGCGCGGCATCGCCTTGACGTTGATCTTGCCCGCGATGCCGAGCCGCGGAAACAGGTCGGCCGTGAGCCAGATGCCGCTGGTGCTTTCGGGGATCGCCACGGTTTTGGCCTCGAGCAGGATCTGTTTGAGACCCGCGATGGTGCTCACGTCGGGCTTCGCCGTGCCCGCCCGCACCGCCACGCCGAGCGGAACGCTCGCCAGATCGACGTCCGTTCCGGCGGCGATCCTGTTCGCGGCGATCAGGTCGCCAAGCCCCTCCCTGGAGAGGATCACCACGTCGGCTCGCGTGCCGCGCTCAAGCTGCGCGGCAATCGTGTGCGGGCCTGTTCCCTGCGAGGCGCCCGAACCGGTCGTGACTTTGATACCGGTGTCCCGCTCGAAGTCCGGCAACAATTCCTCGTAGGCGGCGCCGAATCCGCCGGACATCAGGACGTACAACTGCACCGGATCAATCGTCATCGTTATTTCGGCGACCAGCGATAGGCTTTGGCGCAGGCGCCGCCCATCAGCATCGCGCGCTCGGCCTCGCTCAGGCGTTTAGTCTCGATAAAGGGCTCGACCGCTTGTTCGTAATTGACCACGGCGAAGGCGCGGGTCCAGTCCGTGCCCCACAGGCAGCGATCAAAACCCCAGGCATCGAAGACGCGCGCAAGCGGATCCCAGATATCCGGGAATGGGTAGGGTTGCTGCGACAGCGTGCAGGCGCCGCTCACCTTGATCACCGCGTTCTTGCGCTTGGCAAGCTCCAGCACTTTCGGCAGGTCCGCCCACGGCTGCGGCGGCGCCGGCGGCGTGCGCGGCTGCATGATGCCGAGATGGTCGATGATGAAGCGCGTATCGGGATGGCGGTCGATCAATGCCGTGCCGGCATCGAGGTTGCCCCAGCACAGGATATTGACCGGAAAGTCGTGCTTGACCGCCGAGCGGGCGATGCGGTCGAGGCCCGGATCGGCCGGATCGCGATCGCGCCCCGGCTCCTTGGTCAGCATGATGCGGATGCCGACCGTTCCCGGCGTCTTCTTCCACGCGGCGATGACGTCGTCCACGGCCGGATCGTCGGGATCGACCGGCTTGACGATCGCGAACCGATCGGGATGCGCGCGCTGGACCTCCACCGCGTAGCTCGCGTCGTAGCGGTACAAACCAAACGCCGAGATGAAGATCGCGCCATCGACGCCGACCTCGTCCATCGCCGCCACCATCTCGTCGCCGGTCGCGTGGTCGGGCCAGTTCGGCACGTTGTGCCAGGGCCGCTTCGGCGTGTTCGCCTCATAGGCGTGGACCTGGGAATCGATAATCGTCATCGGGCAAGCTCCTTATCGGCCGGCAGAGTTCGGCATCGCAATGCTTTGGTCAAGGCCGAGCGGCTGGGTAGGCGGGCACCGCAGCGTGGGAGCAAAGCCGCGTGGGCAAAATCGTTTTCGCGCGGTGCCCACATAGCGCGACGATTTTGCCCGCCCTACCCGCGCCGCGGCCATCGTCAGGCGGTGTCTTTTCCAAGCTCGGTTTCGTGCACTTCTCTGTCGAGCGCCCTTTTGACGAATTCCACGGAATCAATTGCCACCCCGAGTTCGGTGCGAAACTGCGCGATCGCTTCTGCCATCGGCGGCGGCAGGTCCCCCCACCAGTCCGTGACCTGACTCATCGCCTCTTCGACGGTCTTCAGCATGTCCTCTATCGCAATCTCACGGTAGGTTCTCGCCATGGCGCTGTCACCTCTTCTTCCGGCGGATTAAGCTACAGCCGAAAAGTTTCGTAGGGTAGGCCCGCGGCGCGACAGCAAAGCCGCATGGGCCAGATCGTTTGGGCGCGATGCCCACCTAGCGCCAACTTGGCGCGCAGGCGCGGCGATTTCGTCCGCCCTACCCGCTCGCTCGGTTCAACCACTTGCCGGAACGGCTGGCAGGAACGCTGAATTGTTGATCTCGGCAATCGCCAGATAATCGGAGGCTCGCAACGCTGCGTGCTCCTCACCCATTTTATCCAGCGTTTGCTTCGGGCGTTCTTTGGTGAGGGTAATTCATTGATTTGCTAATGCCCGGTATTGCCCGCGCCGTTGGACGGATCGGGTCGCAAGCCGGTTCAAGGCCCCGCCGCCTTGAGGATGGCGTCGGTGTCGGTCAACCACACGGCGTCATCTTTCATCAGCCGCAAGAGAACGCGCCGCAAGGCGGCCGCCCCATCGGGGGTGCCGACCACAAAGGGGTGGATTCCGATGACGACCGTCGTCGCCTCTCGCGCTGGATCGGCGCGCGCCTCATTGGCGAGTTCCGACACGTAGTCCAGCCACAGGGTTTCGATCTGCGCCGGCGACTTCATCCGCGCCAGTTGCTGGCCCATATCGACCGTGACGACCGGATAAGGCAGCAGAACCAGCGGCCCGTCCGGCGTCTTCAAACGTGCAACGATGTCGGAATCCATCTGGTCGAGCGTGTAAGCGATGCCCTCGGCGGCCGCCGCCTGCATCGTGTCGCCATTGGAATAGACGCCCGGTGACGACCAGCCGGTGGGCCGCACGCCGGTCTGGCTGGCGATCAAATCCA
>JBAQAB010000249.1:0-6788 GCA_049285535.1 Xanthobacteraceae bacterium | reverse complement strand
CGCCCACCCAGATGCCGTTGGCCCCCGACGCGATTGTGCCGGCATTGCTGATGCCGCCGAGGAAGGTCGCGAGCGTAAAAGATGCGCCGCTGCGCGCGTCGCCGCCGACGATGATGCCGCCTTTGTCCATCGCGCCTGCCGAGATGGTGCCAAAATTTGTGATGCCGCCGGAGAAGATCGAAATCGTAAACGATCCGGTCGTGGTTTTGCCGACCCTGATGCCGCCGTGCGCCGCAGAGATCGTGCCCGAATTGGTGATGCCGCCGAAGAAATTCGAAACGGAATTGATCTCGATCCCCGAGCCGCCCGAGGACGCAATCGTGCCGGCATTGGTGATGCCGCCGAGGAAGGTCGAGACGCCGAAGCCGGTGGTGCCGATCAGGATGCCGGCGACGCCGCCCGAGATCAGGCCGGTGGCGCTGTTGACGATGCCGCCGCCGGACGTGCCTCCCGAGAACATCGCGACGCTGGTGATCCTGATGCCGTAGCCGTTGCCGGTCACCTGGACGCTATTGGTGACGCCGCCCGAGAACGTGGAGACGGTGGTGACGTAAATGCTGGTGTTGGCGCTATGAAGCGTGCCGCTGTTGGTGATGCCGCCGCCGAACGAGGTCGTAGCTTCAATCAAAATATTGCGCGAGTTCCCGGTGATATTGCCGCTGTTGGTGACGCCGCCGAGGAAGGTCTGAGCCGTTTCGACGACGATTCTTCTCAAGCTGTTGTCGATCGTGCCGCTATTGGCGATGCCGCCGGCAAATGTCGTGACCCCGGTGATGTTAATTCCGGTGATAGCCGCAGCGAGCACGCCGGCATTGCTGATGCCGCCGGTAAAGGTCGGGCCGGTGATCGAAATCGCCTTGTTGGCGCCGGAGATTTTGCTGGCGTTGTCGATCAAAATGCCCAGGCCGGTGACGCTGATCGTGCCCGAGTCGGAAATCTGCCCGGTGATCGTGCTATTGTTGATGACGGCGATGCCGGTCGGGTTGCCGGGCGAGATGGTGCCGGTATTGCCCAGATTGCCGGTGAAGGACGTATTGTTGACGACGATGCAAGCGGTCGCGCCGGAATTGGTGTAGCCGCCGGTAAACGGCCCAGTGTAGCAGGCAAAGGCCGAGGGTGCCCCGCCGCCGATCAGAATCGCTGCCACCGAACTCGACGCCAGCAGATGCCGGAACCTCGGCAGACCGGCGCGCGACGAACCCTGCATTGCAAACGCCCCAGGGATCGGTATCGCGCACCCTTAGCGATCCGATCCACCATTCCCGTTGCGTCAGGTTATTCCGGACCGCCGCGACGGGGCAATGAAAGCCCGCCCGATTCCCGTTGAATCCTCTGCGCTTTGGGCCGGATTTCGGAGCCTGTGGCAGAAATGCCACCAACCGTCCGCGGGGCAAATCGGCCTGATTGTTCAGCGGCTCATGATCGCCTAGCTCACCACGAATATTTCAACTTGCAGGTGCGTGCAAAGCGACCATCCCCCTTCCCTGTCGAGCGCCCCAACGACGACATGACAAGATCGTGCCAGTGTCATCTTGGGGTTTTAAGTACGTTGGGCGTTCAGAGTGCGTGAGGTTTTACAAATGCTAACGGCCACATGTTCCGAACAAGCGCGCGTACATCCGGCGTCGCTCAAATCGTAACAGTGGCCGTCCCGCGACGGAGCCGCAAAGCTCAACGTCGCACAGCCTACATAGGTGCCCCTGGGTCATTATGCAAGGGCGGCTTTTGTGCGACACTATGCACGCGATCCCGTCCCAGGCGTTTACCAAGCCGCGCGCCGCCACCCATTTCCGGACGGCGGCCTAATTTGAGGGAGACGATTATGACCCTGCAACAACCGACAACCAGTGACGAACTCAGGCGCGATGTCGCGAGCGCCATTCATGCCCATTGGGGCCTGTTCCTGTTCGAAGGCATCGTTCTCGTTCTGCTCGGTTTCGCGGCGATCGTCGTACCGGTCGTGGCGACGCTGGCGTTTACTTTGGTGATCGGCTGGCTGTTCCTGATCTCGGGCGGCGTCGGGCTGGTCACGACATTCTGGATGCGCAATGCGCCCGGCTTCTGGTGGGCGCTGCTGTCCGCCGCCATCGCGCTGGCAGCCGGCGTGATCCTTATTCTCTGGCCGATCAACGGTGTGCTGTCGCTCACGCTGGTGCTGATCGCCTTCTTTGCCGTCGAAGGCATCGCCACGCTGATGTACGCCTTCGAACACAAGGCGCAACTCTCCGGCCGCTGGGTCTGGATGCTGGCGTCGGGCATCGTCGATCTCATTCTCGCCGGCATCATCTTCGCCGGACTACCCGGCACCGCGGCCTGGGCGCTCGGGCTCCTCGTCGGCATCAACATGTTGTTCGGCGGTACCGCGATGATCGGCATGGCGCTGGCGGCGCGCAACCCTGCGTAGCGCCTTCGGCACAGCATTTTGGTCGCGGCGGGACTCGGTCTTCACGGCCGAGATAGTGTAGGCTTGCCCGAAAATCCGAGGAGGGAATGCTGGAATGTTCGCCAAGCTCAATCACGTCGCGGTCGTCTCCGAAAATTACGCTCTGTTGGCGGTCTGGTACCGCGCCGCGTTCGGCCTCGAAGTAAAGACGAATGCAAAGTTCGAAGCGTCGGCGATGTCGATCGGCGACGGCTATGTCGGAATGAACATCAATCCGCGAATGGCGGGACGCCAGGCGGGTTTCGACCATTTCGGTATTCAGGTCGAGGACGTCGAAGCGGTGCGCGAACGCGTTGCCAAGAAATATCCGAAAATCGAAATCATCCAGCGGCCCAGCAACCGGCCGTTCGCCGCGCTCGGAATTCACGATCCCGCCGGGCAGTATTTCGATCTGTCGCAGGCCGGCCTGAAGAACCGCGCGGAAGTCTACGAAGCGGGGACTTGGGAGCAGAAGCGCCGGTTCAGCCATTTCGCAATGCGTGTCATTGAACCGGAGCGCCTCGCCGAATTCTACGCCGGCGTGTTCGAGCTGCCGCTGACCAACTCGCCGGCGGGCGACGGCGCTTTCGCCCTGACCGACGGACGGATGACCATGCACATCCTGCCGTGGAAGATCTCTGACTTCCTCGGCACCGGGATCGAACGGCCGGCACTGGATCATCTCGGATTCGAGGTCGATGACCTTGCCGCATTCAAGAAGGACGTCGAGGAGTTGCGGATCGTAAATCCACTGATGATGCCTAAACCGACCGGCGTCGGCGCCGAAGGCGAGGCGCGGCTGAACACTTTCAAGCGCACCGGCCTCGGCGAACATTATCTGGCCGATCTGGACGGCGTGATGATCGCGATCAAAGAGGCCAAACACTGATGCGCGCCGGACCGTCGGCGATCGCGCGCGCAATCGCGGGCGCGGCGCTGCTGGCCTTGGCTCTCCTGACGAAGCCGGCCGCTGCGCAAGACGACTTGCCGCACCGGATTGTGCTGGTGGTGCCGTTCGGCCCGGGCAGCGGCGTGGATTTTGTCGGCCGCATGGTCGCCGAAAAACTCTCCGAACGTTTGGGCGAATCCGTCGTGGTCGAGAACCGTCCCGGCGCGGGCGGCATGACCGGCGAGGACTGGGTCGCGCGCAGCGATCCCGACGGCTCAACGCTCCTGTTGATGGAAGCCTCGGTGGTGCTGCAGAAGTGGCTGCACAAGAGCGTCCCGTTCGACGTCAATACGGACTTCGCCCC
The DNA here is from genome assembly GCA_049285535.1 of Xanthobacteraceae bacterium. Lineage (GTDB taxonomy): Bacteria > Pseudomonadota > Alphaproteobacteria > Rhizobiales > Xanthobacteraceae > BOG-931. Next base: position 3,113 of record JBAQAB010000249.1, on the reverse strand, counting down.
GATCTCGCGCGTCGCGACATCGACGCTGTTCTTATGCGCGCAAGCTTCGTTCCCGCCCAACACTATTCACGAGCTTGTCGCGCTTGCCAAATCCGAACCGGGGAAACTTTCGGCGGGAACCCCGGGCGTCGGCTCGCCGCATCATCTGGCGCTGCTGCTGTTCAACTCGCTCGCCAAGATCAACATCGTCAACGTGCCTTATCGCTCGGCCGCGGCTTCGGTCAACGACTTGCTGGCCGGTCAGATTCCGATGGTGTGGACCGGACTCACCGCGGTCATGCCGCATCTTCAGGCCGGCACCGTGAAACTACTGGGCTCGGCCTCGGAGCAACGTCTGTCGCTGGTACCGAACGTCCCGACCTTCGCCGAAGAGGGCGTGCCCGGCGTGGTGGTCAATAACTGGTTCGGCGTCGCCGGTCCGGCCAAGACACCGCCCGGCGTTGTCGCGCACCTTGGCAAGGAATTGGCGCTCGTTGCCGCCGATCCGGATTTCAAGAAGCGTATGCTCGATCTCGCATTCGAAGCAAATTATCTCGACGCTTCTCGGTTTGGCAGCGAGATCGGCGACGATTCCGAGCGCTTCGGCAAGCTTATTCGCGACGCCGGCATCACGCCGCAATGAAATGACCGGAATCCGAAAGAGGCGGGTTTCAAACCCGCCCTACAAACAAAGCGAATCTATTCCGCCGGCTGCGGCAGGCGCGCTCTTTCCACGCCGTTGGCGATCAGCGCGATCGCCAGCACGGCGATGAGGAAGCCGAGTGCGATCACCGCGGTCGCACCCAGCACTAGCCCGAAGCCGCCGCGGCCATAGAGCACCGCGATCATCGACACCGCGACACCGGAAATCATGAAGGTGAGGAAATAGCGCACCGCATAGACGCGGCCGCGCCAGGCGTCGGCGGTGTAGCGGGCGATGACGAGATCGTTCACGGTGATCTGGCCATAGATCGCGGCCATGGTGAATGCCAAGGCAAACAATAAAGTGACGCCGCTGGCATAGGCCGCCCACACCACGCCGCCGAATTGCATGATCGCCAGCACCGCGAACAGGATGTGCAGCGGAAAACGCTCGACCAAGCGGCCGACCGTGATCTGGGCGAGCGCGCCGCACAGGAACACCGCCGTGGTCAGGCCGCCGACGGCGATGAGCGAAATGTTGGCGACGCGCTCGTCGACGATCTTCGGCAGCGACACCGAGATGGTATTGAAGACGAGGCCGGCGCTGAGCGCGACGACGACGAAGAGACCGAAGACCGTCGCGGCAAGGAATGGCGACAGCGCGACGTCAGGCGCCTTCGAGCGCGCGGCGGCATGGCCTTCCTTCTCCTCCGGCACGAGCCACAGATAGACCGCGCCGGTTGCAAGGCAGACCACGCCGGGAATGAGAAAGGCGCCGCGCCACGACAACGCCGCCGTCAGCGCCGCTGTGATCCCGGCCGCCAGCGACACGCCAAGATTGCCGCAGACGCCGTTAAACGCGAGCGTGCGGCCGCGCTGGGTCGCCTTCTCGATGATCAGCGCGGTGCCGACCGGGTGATAAATCGCGGCAAACACGCCGAGCGAAAACAGTGCAATCGCCAGCACGTGAAGCGACGGCGCGAAAGCTGCCGCGATCAGCGATAGGCCGCAGCCGATGTAGAAGGCGAACATCAGATTGCGGCGGCTCCAGCGGTCGCCGATCCAGCCCGCGGGGAGCGAAAACAGGCCGAAGGCGACGAAAGACGCGGTCGAGAGCCAGATCAGGCTGGAATAGGAGCGGCCGTAGACGACCTCGAGCTCGATAACCACGGTCGGATAGATCAGGATCACGAAGTGATCGAGCGCATGCGCCCAATTCATGAAACCGATCGCGCGCCGCCGCCGCGACAGTTCCGCGGAGTGCTCGTCCGACACAGGTTGTATCGACGTTAAAGTCGTCATCGTTCGATTCCCGGCTGATAGCGAAGGTATAGCCGGGCGATGCCGCGCAAAATACCCCCAAGCTTGCAGATCGGTCCCACGCTTGCCGCACATTGTTGAGCCAACCGGCATGTCCCGCCGTCCGCACCCAGCGACATTGGAACTCCATGCGAAAAACAGCTCTGGAGGGAGGATGAAGGCTCGCGGCGAGGCCCCACCCCTATTGCTCTATTGCAATTTCAGATTGCGTCAAACACGATGATGCGAAATGCCGTGAGAGTGGCCGGAGGGGCGGAATGCGCCCGAAGGGCTCCGTTTGTGAGAGAGCAGAGCGGGGGGAACCGTCATGTTGCGCTTAGCCAGCCAGTTACGCCGGTCGAGCCCGATACTGACTTTGCTCCTCACGGCCCCCATCGTTTTGGCTCCCGATCGGATGCAGGCACAGCCGAGCGATTATTTTCAAGGCAAGACTATTACCATTTTCGTCGATACGCCGGTCGGCGGCGGCTACGATCTCAATGCCCGCGTCCTGGCGCAGCATCTTGCCGATCACATTCCCGGGCATCCGGAAATAATCGTGTCGAATATACCCGGCGCCCACGGCATCAGGGGCGCCAATTACGTTTACAACGTCGCGGCGAAAGACGGCACCGCGATCGGCGCCGAAATCGAAAATCTCGCGCAATACCAGGGTCAGGGCATTGAAGGCGTCGCCTACGATGCCGCGAAATTCGGTTGGATCGGCAGCATCGCCCCGAGCAATGAAGTTTTTTACGTCTGGCACACGGTGCCCGTTCACACGCTGGCCGACCTGAAAACGCGAGAAACCATTCTGGCGTCCACCGGACCCACCGAGACCTATGCGCGATTGCTCGAGGAGTTTGCCGGCGCACGATTCAAAGTCATCAGCGGCTACGACGGCATCAAGGCGGCGAACTTGGCGCTGGAGCGCGGCGAGGTCGAAGCTGCCATGAGCTCGCTTCCCGTCCTTCGCGCCTACTGGCCGCAATGGCTGGCGGACAAGAAGGTCAGAATTTTCTTCTATCAAGGCATGGCGCGAAGCCCCGACCTACCGGACGTGCCGGCAAGCATTGAGCTTGCGAAAACCGCCGCCGACCGCGCTGTCATCGGTTTTTTTGCCAAAAGCTCCTCCATCGGACGGGCATATGTCGTGCCGCCCGGTGTTAGTGTGCAGGTCCTCGGCATATTGC
>JBAQAB010000248.1:0-1761 GCA_049285535.1 Xanthobacteraceae bacterium | reverse complement strand
GGGGGGGGGGGTCGGGAGGTGCGGCACCGTCTCGACGCGACCGCACGACCCCCACCCCCAACCCCCCCCCACAAGGGGGAGGGGAGCAGATGGAGCGCTCGAAGGCCAACCGGCAGCGCAATCAGACCGCTGCCGAGCGCCTCACTTTCTCGGAAAAATTCGCCTGCCCCGTCTCCGGCTTCACCATCCCCGAGATCGAGCCGCGGCTGTTCTCGTTCAACAATCCATTCGGCGCCTGCCCGAAATGCGGCGGCCTTGGCGTCGAGCAGCATATCGACGCCGATCTCGTCATCCCCGACAAGGAACGCACGCTGCGCAAGGGCGCCATCGCGCCGTGGGCCAAATCCTCGTCGCCTTACTACACGCAGACGCTGACCGCGCTGGGAAAGCACTACAAGTTCACGCTCGACACCAAGTGGAAGGACCTGCCGAAGAAGACGCAGGACGCCATCCTTTATGGCAGCGGCGACACCGAGCTTCGCTTCTCCTACGACGACGGCATGCGCGCCTACGACACCAAGCGCGCCTTCGAAGGCGTCATCACCAATCTCGAGCGCCGCTACAAAGAGACCGACAGCGACTGGGCGCGCGAGGAGATCGCCCGCTATTTCACCGACGTGCCGTGCGATGCCTGCAAAGGCTATCGGCTCAAGCCTGAAGCGCTGTGCGTGAAGATCGACGGCAAGCACATCGGCGAAGTGTCGGAAATGTCGGTCAAAGGCGCAGTCGTCTGGTTCACTGAGCTACCCCAGCGGCTGACCCCGAAGCAAAACGAAATCGCCGTGCGCGTGCTCAAGGAAATCCGCGAGCGCTTGAAATTTCTGATCGATGTCGGGCTCGAATATCTCACGCTGGCGCGCGCCTCCGGCACGCTGTCGGGCGGCGAGAGCCAGCGCATCCGCCTCGCCTCGCAAATCGGCTCCGGGCTGACCGGCGTGCTCTACGTGCTCGACGAGCCGTCGATCGGGCTGCATCAGCGCGACAATGCGCGGCTGCTCGAAACCTTGAAGCGGCTGCGCGATCTCGGCAACACCGTGATCGTGGTCGAGCACGACGAGGACGCCATCCGCACCGCCGACTGGGTGCTGGACATCGGCCCCGGCGCCGGCATTCACGGCGGCCACGTCATCGCCAAAGGCCATGTCGACGACCTCATCGCCGCGCCGGATAGCTGGACCGGCAAATATCTGTCCGGCGAGCTGACGGTGCCAATCCCCGAGCGCCGGCCGCCGAGCAAAAGCCGCGTGCTGAAAATCGTCGGCGCCCGCGGCAACAACCTGAAAAACGTCACCGCCGAAATTCCGCTCGGCCTGTTCACCTGCGTCACCGGCGTCTCCGGCGGCGGCAAGTCGACGCTGCTCGTCGACACGCTCTACAAAGCGCTGGCGCGGCGGCTCAACAATGCCAGCGAGGCCCCCGCCCCTTACGACCGCATCGAAGGCGTCGAGCATCTCGACAAGATCATCGACATCGACCAGTCGCCGATCGGCCGCACGCCGCGTTCGAATCCGGCGACCTATACCGGCGCGTTCACGCCGATCCGCGACTGGTTCTCCGGCTTGCCCGAGTCAAAGGCGCGCGGTTATGGGCCGGGACGGTTCTCGTTCAACGTCAAGGGCGGGCGCTGCGAGGCGTGCCAGGGCGACGGCGTCATCAAGATCGAGATGCACTTTCTGCCCGACGTCTACGTCACCTGCGACGTCTGCAAGGGCAAGCGGTATAACCGCGAGACGCTGGACGTGCTGTTCCGCGGCAAATCCA
>JBAQAB010000247.1:0-2009 GCA_049285535.1 Xanthobacteraceae bacterium | reverse complement strand
AAGCAGCGTGCTCTGGCCGCGATCCAACCCCTCAACGAAGCGCTTCATTCGATCCCCCGCAGCAGCCTCAGAATCACTGCTCATAGAATCTCATGAAGCCGTCCGTTTTCACACAGCCAGGGTCATTCGCTACCCAGGCTTCGCGACTCCAGCGCCACCCAATGTCCGCTGTGCCTCGAATGGCGACCGAAATGCTAAGTTGCTACGAAGTGACGTGAAGGGCCAGAAACGGAAATCAAAAGCAGAGCCAGGACGGTCCTAATTCGACGAGTTGGCCTTACTTTTTCGCCACGAAACAACGAAAGCCGCAATCAGAAAGGGCAGAACCATAAGACATGCAAGGCCAATAGGAATTAGGTCGTTGATGAGGCCGTCTCTGGGGTCGATGATGTTTCGATGGACAGGAGCGTCAACCGGCTGAAATAGTGAGCAGATGGTTCACAGAAGTGTTGCTCTGGTTCTTGGTGGCGGTGGGGCTGCCGGAAATGCTTGGCTGATCGGCATCATCGCCGGCCTGGGCGAAGCGGGTCTCGATATGACAGAGGCCGCCGATTTGGTGATCGGCACTTCGGCCGGCGCCACCGCGGCAGCGCAGGTACGCAGCGGCATACCGCCGGCCGAACTGTTGGCCTTAGTGCTGTCGCCGCCGGTTCAACCGATCGGACAGGACCGTCAACCGCGGCCGTCCCTGCCGATGGCTACGGTCTTCGAGCGGATGAGGGCCATCTCCGCCGCAGCCACCTCGGCAGCCGATCTACAACGTGCGATGGGTGCGTTCGGGTTGGAGAGCGACTCCATACTCGAACCCGCGGCGGGACAGCGGCGCGCAATTGTCGCCGCCAGGTTACCTCGCCCTGAATGGCCGGACAGGCCGATGATCGTGACGGCCATCGACGCGCATACCGGCGAGTTGGTTGCGTTCGACCGCGATTCCGGCGTCGACCTAGTGGATGCGGTCACCGCGAGCACCGCGCTACCTGGTCTGGTCCCCACGGTCAGCATCAACGGCGGTCGCTACATCGACGGTGGCGTTCGCTCCGCCGACAACGCCGACCTTGCCTCGGGCTATGCGAATGTCGTGGTGCTCTCGCCCCTGGGCGGACGGAGCCAGACACAACCGGGCCAGTTCGAGGGCCTGCGCAGAGCACCGGAATGGCGCGCGGACCTGGCGAGCCAAGTCGAGGACCTGCGCCAACAGGGTAGCCGCGTCGAGGTAATCACGCCGGACGCCGATTCCCGAACCGCAATGGCCACGAACCAGATGGATCCGGCGACACGCATTCCCGCCGCCCGCGCCGGTTTCGCTCAAGGCAAGCTGGAAGCGACCCGTCTGACGTTCCTCTGACGATTGCACGCCGATGCCCAGCGCCGATGGATGGCGGCGCTGCGCAAGCGCGGTAGCTGTGCGCCGATGGTTCGGCTTGGCGCAGATGTATTGCGAGGCGCCTTCACGCCCAGTTGCACCGCAACTTCCGAATTGGGTCAAGAACAACCGATTTGGCATGTCCGGGTAATGTCGGCTCGTCCCTCAACTTCCGACCTGTCGCTGTCTCGCAGCGAACGACGTTTTGGGCCAGTAACGGACCAAAGGCAGTGCAACAAAACCCTGCGCTATTCGATCACCTCGTTGGCGCGGCCAAGCCATCGCGATGCCATCGTCGGCACCGACTGGGGTTCCACGAAGGCTTTATTGCTCCAGACCTTCAATCGCGAATGCGTGGAACTTGCCATATCAGGACCGTTGCCGGTTCAATTCGAAATAAACGTAATTGAAGTTGTTCACGACTTCGACCGCCGGCACCGTGAAAAAACCTCCGGTGCTCTGGACCTTGCTGCCGTCAACGAGGGTCTCTGTCGAGCTGCGATTTTGAGGATTGTGGATCGTCACTATGTCGGTCACGGGATCATAGTTCCTTCCCTGTTATCGTTTTTGAAAATCCCTGTTCGGACGCACAGTGAATTCATTCAGAAATCCCGATTGCATCGGCACTATTCGAGACTTCGGTAGC
>JBAQAB010000246.1:0-2615 GCA_049285535.1 Xanthobacteraceae bacterium | reverse complement strand
AGAAAGGCTACGATCCGGCCTATGGCGCGCGGCCGCTCAAGCGCGTGATCCAGAAATACGTGCAGGATCCGCTGGCTGAGCTCATTCTGTCCGGCCAGATCAAGGACGGCGAGAAGGTCAAGATCTCGGCCGGCCGCGACGGCTTGGTGTTCAACGGCGCGGCGGTGGCGGCGGCGGCGTAACGGCGCGCCGTCACTTCGCTCGCAATGGCGAACTAGGTGCGGGGTTGCGGTATGGCTGTCGCGTTCAGCCGCTCGCGGACCTGCGCCACGAAATAGCGCGCCCGCGATTTCGACAAGCCGAAAACCCGCAGCGGATTAAGTCCGCCGGAGCTCTCCACGCTGATGGCGTCCCAGAAGAGGCCGCGCACATGAGTCACTTCGGCAATATGCGAAAGCGGCAGATGTTCGTCGGTACGTTCCCAAGGGATATACCAGCGCCTGATGATGTTGGTGGAAACGCCGATATGATCGGCGACCAGACGGGCGGGAAAAATCAATCGCGTCAAGCTGAAGTGAAACAGCGCCCATAGCCGGCTCGAGCGCGCTTCGATCCGATCGTTAGATGCCATTTAACTACCGCGCCTGCGCGACATTATTACTTGATGGTTGGTTATTCTGCCCTTGTGCGACGTGCGACAGCGGCGCGGCCGCCAGCACGGCGTCGAGCTGGGTGCGGTCTTTCTCGAAGCTTGCCAGCGTGTCGCCGTCGAGCACGCGGCCTCGCGGCAGCTTGACCCGCATCGGATCGACGAAGCGGCCATTGACGATGATCTCGAAATGCACGTGCGATCCGGTCGATAGGCCGCTCGAGCCGACGAAGCCGATGATCTGACCCTGGCGCACGTGGCTGCCCACCTCAAGCCCGCGCGCGAAGGCGGTCATGTGGCCGTAGGCGGTCTCATAACCGTTGGCGTGGCGGATACGCACGTATTTGCCATAGCCGCCTTTGAGGCCGATCTCCTCGATCTCGCCGTTGCCGGCGGCAAAGATCGGCGTGCCGAACGGTGCGCCCCAATCGACGCCGGTATGCATTTCGCTGATGTGGAGGAGGGGATGCGTGCGCCAGCCAAACGGCGAGGTCTCGATGCCGGTCGCGACCGGCTTGCGGACCAGGAATTTTTTATCGCTGACGCCGTCCTCGTCGTAGAAGTCGTAAACGCCGTCGTCGGGGGTTTGGAAGCGGTAATATTTTTTGGTTTCGCCGCCGATCGTAAGCGCGGCGTAGCGCACCTCGGCCGTGGCCTCGCTATTCTCGTCGTTCGAATACAGCACGTCGAAACTGTCGCCGGGCTGGACTTTGCGCTCGAAATCGACGTCGTAGGAGTAGATGCGCACCAGATCTTCTATCACCGGCTTGGGCACATTGTTGCGCAGCGCCGTCTCCCACAGGCTCTGATAAAGATTGACGGTGCTGGTATCGCTCTGGTCGGTCTCGTCATCGCCGGTGTCGGTGACCGCGGTGTCGATGTTGCGAATGTCGACGGGCACGTATTGGCCGAGATCGGACAGCGCCACCGCGGCACTTATGCCGGAGTCGCCAGCGATAATGACGCGCAACGGCTGCATGTGGCCGATGCCGGCGGGCGCCATCAAGACGCGCAGTTTCTCGCCTTCCTTGATGCCGCCTTCCAGGGCGGCCGGCCCGATCACGCCGATGATGCTCCTGATCTCGTCCGGGGCGGCGCCAAGCTCGCGCAGAATCGAACCGACCGTCTCGCCCTTTTTGACGACGACCTGGCGCTCGCTCCAGTCGCCGCCGCCATTGATCTGATTGGTCGTCTTCGGCGCCAGCGTGACATTCTCGGGAACGACACGCGGCGTGAAGCCGAAATAGTTGTCGCCGTCGTGCTCGGGTGCGTAATCCAGTTTCAGGCTCGGCGTCCAGGCGGCGTTGGCAAGGAGACTTTTTCCCATTCCGATCGTGGCGGCGACGTCGCGAACCTGGTTCAGCACGTCATCGATCGACAACTGCGTCGCCGGCTTGACCTTCGCCAGCAGGGAATTGAGGTCGCATACCGCCGGCGACACCGCTTGCGATGGGGCCTTGGCCGATTTGGCGGGGGGCACCAGGTCGCAGGTTACGAACGAGACCTCGGCGTCCGGTTCGGCCGCCGGCGTCTGGTCGTCGCCGGCGATGGAATCGGTCAACAGCTTTTGCGGATTGAACGGTGGAACATTGGCGGACAGTTCGCTCGCCGTCAGCGACAGATTGCCGGTGACGCGCTCGTAGGAGCGGACTCGGATCGTTTCGCGGTTGCGCACCCGCGAGGAAATCGGAACGCGCAACGCTTCGCGCGTGACCGACGGCTCGGTGAGCGCCGGCAGCCGGTCGGTCTTGCGCGCGCCGCTCAAACGATCGCCGATGCTGGAGATTGCGCCGCGCAAGGCGCTCTCGACCTGTTCCGGCGCGCTGGCGAAATTGGTCTCACCGTCGAGCGACGCAAAAACGGCGCCACCCATGAGCGCGGCGCCGCACAGTCCGGTGAGGATCGTTCCGGAAAACCATTGTACGGAGAGCCGGCGCCGGTCGATCAGGCTGCCGTCGCCGTCCGCCGAAAGCGGCGGCTCATTGCCGAGATCGATCGCCTCGGCATGAAATCTCCGAGGCGAAAC
>JBAQAB010000245.1:0-2772 GCA_049285535.1 Xanthobacteraceae bacterium | reverse complement strand
AATTCGGCCCAATCCGTCCCGTCGCCGGCAAAAGCGGCGGGACGGATTGTGCGTTTGAGGACGCCGTTTGTGCGATTTTGCGGCAATGAGCCGACGAGACTGCGGCCGGAAAAAGGTAACAGTCGGTAAGAAAGCGTGAGTTGGCCGCATCCGACTACGCCGGTAAGGTTTGCACGTTCGAGGGGAAAGTTGGGGGATCGAGCATCTGGCGCCTGCATCGGCCAGCCCCGTTTGTAGAAATGCGTTCCCCTCACGCTGAGGTGGCCATCGGTTCGCGAGGTATTTCGTCGCGTAGTTTGGCCGTAGGTTGGGACGAGGGCATGATGAGGGGCGTACTCGCCGGCCGGCAAACGACGCTGAAAGACCATGTCTCGGTTGCCGGCATTGGCGTCCATTCCGGCTCGCCGGCCACTCTCACATTACATCCTGCCGAAGCCGATACCGGCATCGTCTTTTTGCGCGCCGGGGTCGACGGCCAGCCAGACCGCGAATTAAAGGCTCATTTCCGTTCGGTAACGGCGACCGAGTTCGCCACCGTGCTTGGCGATCGCAACGGTCCCGCCGTTTCCACCACCGAGCATGTCCTTGCCGCCCTGCACGGTCTCGGCGTCGACAATGCCGTGGTCGAGGTCGACGGTCCGGAAGTACCCATTATGGATGGCAGCGCGGAGCCGTTCGTCGCCGCCATCGATCAGGCCGGCATCGCCGTCTTGCCGGCGGCGCGCCGCTGCATCCAGGTGCTCAAGCCGGTGCGCGTCGCCAAGGGCGATAGTTACGGCGAGTTGCGGCCGCATTTGCGCGGACTGCGCATCGAGACCGAAATCGAATTCGATCATCCGCTGATCGGCCGCCAGAGAATTGCGCTCGACGTCGAGCCCGATCTGTTCCGCCGCGAGCTCGCGCGCGCCCGCACTTTCGGTTTCATGCGCGACGTGTCGAAGCTATGGAGCGCCGGCTATGCGCTCGGCGCCTCGTTCGAAAACACGGTCGTGATCGCGGAAAATCGCGTCCTCAATCCCGAGGGCGTGCGCTTCGCCGATGAGTTCGTGCGCCACAAGGCGGTAGACGCAATCGGCGACTTAGCGCTGTCCGGCGCGCCGCTAATTGGCGCCTACCGTTCGGTGCGCGGTGGCCACAAGCTCAATCATGCGGTGCTGACCGCCTTGATGGCCGATCGTAGCGCCTGGGCCTACGTCGAAATGCCGGAAACCCGCCGTCCGCGCGGCCACGCCGACCTTCCGGCCGCTTTTACCAGCCCCGCCTACGGCCCCGACGTCTCTTAACTGTCTTAACTATTTACGCCTTATTCCGGGCCGATTGTCGGCGATAATTGCTGTATTGTCATAGGGCTGCGGTGCGTTCACGCTGATATCGGGGGCGTAGAATGAGCCACCGGCGGGGACGGGACTGAACCACGCTCATGAAGTCGCGTTTACCAGGATCGCTGAGATCCGGCTCCAGGCTGCGCGTGCTGTCGGGCTGCCTGGCGCTGGCGCTGGCGCTCGTCGCCGCGCCGCTCATGGGCTGCAGCTTTTTCAAGGACAAAAGCGGCGACTACGTCCCCGACGATCCGCCGGACATGCTTTACAACGAGGGGCTTTTCCTCCTCAACAACAAGGGCGACTACAAAGCCGCGGCCAAGAAGTTCGACGAGGTCGACCGCCAGGATCCGTATTCGGAGTGGGCGCGCAAATCGCTATTGATGTCGGCCTACGCCTATTATCAGGCCGAAGAATACGACGATTGCGTCAACTCGGCGAAGCGCTACATCACGCTGCATCCCGCCAGTCCGGATGCGGCTTACGCGCAGTACCTGATCGGCGAATCCTATTACGACCAGATTCTTGACGTGTCGCGCGATCAGGATCGGGCGACACACGCAATCGACGCGCTCCAAGAGGTGGTGCGCAAATATCCGCAAAGCGAATACGCCATTGCCGCACAGAAAAAGATCGCCATGGCGCGCGACCAGCTCGCCGGCAAAGAGATGGACATCGGCCGCTTCTACGAGAACAAGCGCGACTTCGTCGGCGCCATCAACCGCTTCAAAGTCGTGGTGACGCAATATCAGACCACGCGCCACGTCGAAGAGGCGCTGGAGCGGCTAAGCGAATGCTACGTGGCATTGGGCATCATGGATGAGGCGCAGACCGCAGCCGCCGTGCTCGGCCACAATTTCCCGGACAGCCCCTGGTACAAGGACGCCTATAATCTGGTGAAGAATGCCGGCGGCGTGCCGACCACCGAGAACAAAGGGTCCTGGATCAGCCGCGCCTTCCAGAAAATTGGTCTGGCCAGCGGGCCGCAAAGCGGCTGACGGATGCCGGACGACGTGTGCCGGACGACAGAGGACAGACGTAAGAATCACGCATAATATCCGGCCTCCGTACTCCATCCTCTGTTGTCCGATGCTGGCTCGCCTTTCCATCCGCGACATCGTTCTGATCGACCGACTCGATATCGATTTCGGCGCCGGCCTCGCCACGTTGACCGGCGAGACTGGCGCCGGCAAATCGATCTTGCTCGACGCCTTCGCGCTGGCGCTTGGCGCCCGCGGCGATGCGGCTCTGGTGCGCGAGGGCGCCGAGCATGGCCAGGTGATCGCCGCCTTTGACGTCGCCAAAGATCATCCGGCGCGCCGCGTGCTGGCCGACAATGACCTTGTGGGCGAGGATGAACTGATCGTGCGGCGGACGCAGTTCGCCGACGGCCGCACGCGCGCCTTCGTCAACGATCAGCCGGTCAGTGTCCAGGTGTTGCGCTCACTCGGAG
>JBAQAB010000244.1:0-3417 GCA_049285535.1 Xanthobacteraceae bacterium | reverse complement strand
ACGCTCGGCTCGGGCTGATTGTCCATAAATGGAATGGACTGCCCGATCAGTTTCTCGATTGCGGAGACCGCTTTGGCATCGTTGGCGCCAGCCACGATGCTGATCGCCACGCCGGTGCGTCCGGCGCGGCCGGTGCGGCCGATGCGATGCACATAATCGTCGGCATGGATCGGCACGTCGAAGTTGTAGACGTGACTGACGTCGGGGATATCGAGGCCGCGGGCGGCGACGTCGGAAGCGACCAGCAGCGTTACTTCGCCCTTGCGGAATTGTTCGAGCGCGGCGGTGCGCGCGGACTGATCCATGTCGCCATGCAGCGCTTGCACCGAAAAGCCATGCCGCAGCAGCGAACGGTGCAGCGTCGCCACGTCGCGCTTGCGGTTGCAGAAGACGATGGCGTTCTTCAAACCTTCGGCGGAACGGATCAGGCGGCGCAGCGTGTCGCGCTTGTCGTGCGGCTCGCGCCCCGACTTCGCCAGGAACTGGGCGGTGGCGGCGACGGTGGAGGCCGGACGGGAGACTTCGACGCGAACCGGATTGTGCAGGAATTGTTCGGTGATGCGCTGGATTTCCGGCGGCATGGTCGCGGTGAAAAACAGCGTCTGCCGGGTGAACGGGACCAGCTTGCAAATGCGCTCGATGTCGGGAATGAACCCCATATCGAGCATGCGGTCGGCTTCGTCGATCACCAGAAGCTCGACGCCGGTGAGGAGAAGGCGCCCGCGCTCGTTATGGTCGAGCAGTCGGCCGGGCGTCGCGATCAGCACGTCGACGCCGCGGGCGAGCTTGGTATCCTGATTGTCGAACGAAACACCGCCGATGATCAGCGCGACATTGAGCTTGTGATTGACGCCATATCTGATGAAGCTTTCTTCCACTTGCGCCGCGAGCTCTCGGGTCGGTTCGAGAATGAGCGTGCGCGGCATGAGGGCGCGGGCGCGGCCCTTTTCCAGCATGGTCAGCATCGGCAGCACGAAGGCCGCCGTCTTGCCGGTGCCGGTCTGAGCGATGCCGAGCACGTCGCGCCGGGCCAGCACGTGGGGGATCGCCTGCTCTTGAATGGGAGTGGGAGTTTTGTAACCGGTCGCCGCTACGGCAGCGAGAACTTTATCGGACAAGCCGAGATGAGAAAACGACATAAACCCTCTATCTGAGACGGCCCCACAACGAAGCGCCGCCGGCAGAACCGTTTCGAAGGAAAGCGGCAAACACGCGCGAGCGCGGTCGAATCTGCCTTAATAACGTTGCGCGAAACATAGGGTCGATTGGCTGAAAGTCAACCGCAATGGCCCGCTCGCAGCGGACTAAGTTAAACGGATTCCTTCACTTTTTCACGACACGCGTTAATCTCGGCGGCCGCCAAAGCAACCCAGGATGCTCACCGCCATGGCCGCCTCCGCGTCCGACCCATTGCCGGTTGTCCTCATTCCCGGCCTGACCTGTACCGCGCGCCTTTACAGCGAGCAGATCCCGGCGCTGTGGCGGTTCGGTCCGGTCATGGTGGCCGACCACAGACGTGACGACAGCATGGCGGCTATCGCGCGCCGGATTCTGGCCGCGGCGCCACCGCGCTTCGCCTTGGCCAGTCTGTCGATGGGCGGCTACATCGCCTTCGAGATCATGCGCCAGGCGCCGGCGCGCGTCGCCAAATTGGCGCTGCTCGATACCGGGCCGCGGGCGGACACGCCGGAGCAGACCGAGCGGCGCCGCGTCTTGATGGCGATGGCCAAGGACGGCCGCTATGCGGAAATCTCGGAACTCGCTTTTCCGCTCTACGTGCATCGCAACCGGCACGGCGACGAAGCGCTCAAGCGCATCGTGCGCAGCATGGCCGAAGACACCGGCCTTGAGGCCTATCTGCGCCAGCAACAGGCCATCCTCAGCCGGCCGGACTCGCGGCCGGGTCTCGCCGCGATCTCCTGCCCGACGCTGGTCTTGGTCGGGGAGGGCGACGAGGCAACCCCGCCGGAACTCGCCCGCGAGATCGCCGCCGGCATTCCCGGATCGCGCCTGGTCACGATCCCCGACAGCGGGCATCTGTCCACGCTCGAACAGCCGGCCGCGGTGACCAAGGCGCTGGTCGACTGGCTGCGGCCATAAGAAGCGACCATGAGGGCAAGGCGCACCGTGGCGGATTGTGCTAATCGTGCGCCGACCGTTTGCATCCCGCCTGCCCGCGTCAGCCGCAAAACACCCTGAGCGGTAAAAAAACTTGGAGGAACACCAATGAGTGTCGGCCCGTTCACACGCCGTTCGATCTTGTCCGCCGCCGCGGCGCTTGCGGCAACGCCCGCCGTCATCGCGCCGGCGCGCGCGCAGAGCGAATTTCCGAACCGGCCGATCCACCTGGTCGTCGGCTTCGCCGCCGGCGGCGGCAACGACATCTTCGCCCGCCTTGTCGGCGCCAAGCTGTCCGAGATTCTCGGCCAGCCGGTGATCGTCGAGAACAAGCCGGGCGCCGGCGGCCGGCTCGCCCCGGAATACGTCACCCAGCAGGCGGCCGACGGCTACACTTTGTTCGTCGGACCCAGCGGCGCCATGGCGGTCGCCGCCGCGATCTATCCCGATCTCAAATATTCTCCGACCAAGAGTTTCGTGCCGCTCGCCATGATCGCGAATTTTCCATTGATCCTGGTGATCGCGGCCGACAATCCGGCAAACAACGTCAAGGAGTTTGTCGCCTGGATGAAAGCGCATCCCGACAAAGCCAACTATGCGAGTTCTTCGCCGGCCTTCACCATCACCACCGAGTTGTTGAAATTGAAGACCGGCATGCCCGGCACCATGATCCCCTACAAGGGCAGCGGTGAGATGATCCTCTCCGTCATCCAGGGCCAGACCGCCATGACCATCGCCGACGGACCGCCGACGGTGCCGCAGGTGAAGGCCGGCAAGGTGAAGGCGCTGGCGGTGACCGGCACGGCGCGTTCGCCGCTTTTGCCCGACGTGCCGAGCATGGCGGAGGCCGGCTACCCGAGCGTCGACGTTCATCTGTGGAGCGGCGTATTCGCACCCACGGGCACGCCGGCGCCGGTTGTCGCCAAGTTGCAGAAGGCGTTCAATGATGCCATCCACGATCCCGGCGTTTCGGCCAAGCTCAGTGCGATGGCGGTCAATCCCGGCGGAGCAACGCCCGACCAATTCGAGAAGATCATCCAGTCCGACATCACCAAATTCCGCGATGTGGCCAAAGCCGCGAATTTGAAATTCGAGGATTAGGCTGACGTTTGCTTTCGAACAGCGTAGACCGGTTCACACGTCCAGCGCCGCTTCGTCGGCGAATTCGGCGCGCTCGGTGACGAAATCGAGGAGCTTGTTGGCGGCCAGCGGATGGCCGGCGAGCCAATGGTCGAACGGGTCCTTGATCGCCTGCTCGACGATTCTTTGCGCTTCGGCAGTTGCGAGCCGGTCCTTGGT
>JBAQAB010000243.1:0-25516 GCA_049285535.1 Xanthobacteraceae bacterium | reverse complement strand
TCACCTGGCCGGTATTGGCTTCATACCAGCGCCGGTTCAGGTCCTCGGTCACCAGACCAAGCTGGACGATGAGATTGCCGGATAAATCCTCCGGCTCGGCCTCGCCGCGTTTCTCCCGCCACAACCGCACCAGAGCCGCCTCATCCTCCCCCAGGATGATCCGGGCGTCGGAGCCGCCGATGAAGTGGCGACGACCTTCAAGCTTCCGTTTCGAGCTCATTGGACCCTCCCGGCCAGATCATCAACGGCCTTTTGAAGGGTGCCGCTTACTTCGGACGTGAGGTCGGAAAGCAGAGCGTCGATCTGCCGCCGATCAATGCCGCCGGGAATGTTCTGCGCGGTATCGTCCAGAACCGCCTCCAGATAACCGGAGATCGCGGTGAACAGGCCTTTTACGTATTCCGCCCGGTCTTCCAAGGCGTATGGGTAAGGATCGACCGGGATCGCTTGCGGCGGGCATCTTGTCAGGCGGGCAATAAAATCGCCGTGGGCCGCCTTGATCGGGTTTATAGACGGGATCGCGGTCTCGCGTATGCTGGAGCCGCGAATTGGGCTAGGCACGCGATCAGCCTGAGCCATGGGTAAACTCCTTGGCTTGGGTTAGAGCCGGTGGGAAGTAGCAGCTTCCCACCGGCTCGCATGGTTATGGTATTACCAAAACATGCCAAAGACGTCAAGCGAAAAGGTATTACCAAAAAAGCCGGGTCGACCAGCTACCGGCCGGGACCCAGTATTGGCGATACGACTATCCTCAGCCCTCCGATCGGATATTGAGCGGTGGGCAAAGGAGCAGAAGGATAAGCCTTCGCGCTCGGAGGCAATCCGCCGGCTCATTGCGCTTGCACTCGCCACCAACCGCAGAAATCAGAAGACGCACGACAATTAGATGTCAGCGGGCGGCCAAGGCCGCCCCCACAGGCATGACCACGGCTAATACCAAAATGGCGGCGATAGCCGGGCGCCGGCACCAAATCTCAACATATCGTCGGCCGACGGCGCCCCGACGCGCAAACCGTGGTCATCATGTCCAAAGTCAGCGCTGAAGGTGCGACTCTCTTCGGTCGTCCGCCAGTTCAGGAATTGCGATAGCGCGTCCATGATGTCGTCATGCTTGCCATTGGGGAATGCCAGATACTCCACTCGAAAGTCATCGACATAAGGCGCTGATTTTTCCAGGATCAAGCAACCAGCCTTAAGCTTAGGTGTCTCGCCATCCATACGCGTTCGTTTATCCTTCGTTGGCCGCCAACCATTGATGTTGGACATCCCGCGTCGCTTGCATTCATCGATTAGAGGCGTGCCCGCTGCATGTTCTTCGACAAGGATTGCATTCGGTTTATGCTTCCTTGCTTGATCTGCAACCGCATCGCACAGTTCGGTAAAATTCATCCGCTTTCGAAGGATATCGAGCACATAATATTGATTGTTGTTGCGAACCAGAAAGGTGATGCCGACTGAGTAGTCATTGGTCGGGCCATTTTTCATAGCGGTGTCCCAGGATTGAACGATCTGGTCGCCGGATTGTGGAATAGGAGAACAGTCGCACCATTTCAGCCAATTTGGATCGAGCATATTGCCGGTGTCAGGAAGCGGATCTTGTAGGTATTGGGAATTGAATATTTGCGCGCCCACCTGCTGCTTGAGATCGTCGAGCACACTGTGCCCCTCACGTTTTTGCAGCGGCTCGCCCCCCTCCCAGTAATAGGCGCGGCCCTCGATTGGCACGAGCATATCGCGCGGCGCGATCGCCGGCAGGACGAGCTGATTCCATCCGCCTTTCTCCAGAAGGTGACCGGTCAGATCATCTTGATGCAGTCGCTGCATCACGACGATGACCGTGCCGGCGGCCTTGTCGTTAAGGCGCGACATCAGCGTGCGGCGGAACCAATCACTGGCCTCGTTCCTGATAATGTCCGACATAACATCTTTCGCGTTTAGCGGATCATCGATAATCAGCGTGTCGCCACCTAATCCCGTCAAGGTTCTGCCTACCGATCTGGCGAGGCGCCGACCGCCGGCCGTTGTGACGAGTTCGTCCTCCGTGCTCTTGATCAGGCGGGTGGGAAACAGATTACAGTACCAGTCGGTCTGCACAAGACGCCGGCACTCTGATGACAAAGAGCTGGCGAGGTCCTGCGAGTAACTAACGCATAGGAACTTGTGGCTTGGCTGCCGCCCGAGCACGTAGGCAGTCGAAGCGATAGATACCAAAAAAGATTTGAGAGAACGGGGCGGCGCATTAATGATTTGGCGGGATCTACGCCCGAGGCTCTGGGTCAAAACAAATGCGATCGCCTGATGGAACCATTCCAAAGAGAGTGGTTCTGTCGGAAACAGCAATGCGAATGCCGCGTAGGCAAACGCCAAGAAGTCGTCACGATAGATTGCGTCGCGTTCGGCGGCGGTAAAATCGATTTCCGCTGGATTGACATTTGTAATCATGACTGGGCTTCTCCTTTTGAGCGCAGGTACCGTTTGACAAAGTCTGCGATGACGGCGCGATCGTTGTCGGTCACGACTTCCGGTTCGGGTTGTGGCGGATCCGACGCGTCGAGCTTCGTCAGCATCCCGAAAATCTGGGCTGTCGCACGGATGTCGCCCTTCACAGCCTTCTCGAAGAGCTTGAGCAACATCACTTCGCGCCCGCTCACGAGACGCTGTTCGCCGTTTTCACTGATGGGGAATCGCTTCTCCAGGATGTTCGCAAGGTCGGTCTTGAGGCTGCTGGACCCCTTGGTGCGACCTTTGGGATTACCCGAGCGGCCCTTTTTGAACTGGGACGCCTTCGGCGGGCGCCGATACCCTGTCTTCGATTCATCGGTCATTGTCGTACCTTTCGCTTAGTGCATCATCGACTGGGTTCGATGCGTTGGCGCTCGCCAAAGCGCTCGCCGCTACGCGCGTCGATTGCCTCGCTGCCGCTATCGACTTGCCAGCCCCTGATGACCGCGTCGATTTGCTCGAGCCCAGCCGAACCACAGCAGATGAAATGATCACCCAAGCGCCAAATATCGCCGGGCCGAGACACGGCAGAGGCGCCCGTTGGTTTTGGCCTACGCTGCGGCCGTGTGGCGCCGGGCGCTTCGTTGCGATCGAGGATGAAGCTGACTTCCGCCGTGCCGAAGCCGATGGCGGAGAAATCGAAGTCGACTTCAAATTCGCTCAGAAACTCTAGTTCTCGCTTGAGCGCGACCTCGTCCCACGTAGCAAGCTGGGCGAGCCGGTTATCGGCAAGAATGAATGCGCGTTTCTGGGCTTCGCTCAGGTGGCTGGCGCAGACTGTTGGCACCGTAACAATGCCGAGATTTCTTGCCGCGGCCGCCCGCGCGTGGCCAGACAATAACTGACCGCCCTCATCGACTATGAGGGGCGTTATGAAGCAGAATGTTGCCACGCTGTTCATGAGCGCAGCTATTTGCTTATGGCCATGTCTCCGGGCGTTTTTCGGGCTTTCTTTTATGTCGGACAGCGACCGCATCGTAAATGAGATTGGCTGGCCGCCGCCAACGGATCGGACTACTGGAACGGGCATCTGCGCCTCTGGTTACAGGGCGTGGGATTGCGATTCGCCCTCCCATAACCAAATTATTTAGCCAATCGCAGAAGCCACCATTTTCGCCCACCGGCCCGGCGCTTCGCGCCTTTTATGTACCGGGATCAAAGCACTGCGAAAATCGAGGGGTGCCAGGATCGCGATTCCCAATTAACCGGATAACAGGATCGTTCTATTCCACACTGGCTCGAGCTTGGGGGAACAACCAAAAACTTGCGTTCTCAAAGCTTCATTCTAGCGCGACAAGATAAGAGAAAACTTCCTGGCACCCTCGTCATGGTGACCGATGCTCTTGTTTCGCGTCTCGCCCGCTTCACCTCCGTGTTTGCTGTGATGCCACGACTCAGGTACGCGCAAAACCGCGCTCGACGCAAACCAAATTGGGCGATCACTAACGCTGTTTTGGGTCAAAGAGCGTGCAATACGGCTCCCGTTTCCCACCTGTTCGGGAGAACGTGAAAGTCGGCGATCTGTTATCAAGTTTTGTTACCAGGCAGAGATTGTCGATTTGAGAGATGCTGCGGCCTTCCAAGACTCTGCTGGGTCGATCTCCGTAGCTCGCAGCAATAATTCCCTGTTCTAAGGCGAACTTTCCCTGCAACATCCGAAAAAATTCCCTGATCCCGTCTCTAGGGAATTTTCAGGCTAAGCTATTGAAATGACTTGGATGGCAGAAGCGAGCACGCAATAGAAACGGCGAATTCTGCGAAATTCCCTGTTTATTTCCCTCTCTGCCAAATCGGCTTTACGTTAGCCAGCGAGCCCACGTCACTCCGCCGCCGGCGCCCGCTTGCGCTGGTCGAAACGGCGGTCGAAGACGTGCTCGGCGATGCGGTTCTTTAGCATTTCGATCGAGCCTCCCGCGATCATCCAGCCGCGGGTGCGCCGCATGCAGTATTCGACCAGCGTCTCGCGGCTATAGCCCAGCGCACCCATGATCTGCACCGCTTCGCTCGCCACCTCAAAGCCCGCCTGATTGCAGGCCGCCTTGGCAATCGCGGTCTCGTAGGCCGACGGCAGGCCGCGGTCGGCGTTGGCGGCGGCGCGGTAGAGCAACAATTGCGCGCCGTCGAGCTTGATCGCCATGTCGGCGAATTTCCATTGCAAGCCCTGGAACTCGCAGAGCGGCCGGTCGAACTGCTGGCGCGTCGCGGCGTAATCGCGGGCAGTGTTGAAAGCGTAACGGCCATAGGCCAGCGAGCGCGCGGTGTTGCCCAGCCGTTCGACATTAAAGCCGGCCATTTGCTTTTTGAAACCGCCGGGCCCGAGCAGCACGTTCGCGGCGGGCACGCGGCAGCCGTCGAAATGCAATTCGCACCATTCCTCGCCGCTCATGAAGGCCGACGGCGCGCCGATGGAGAAACCCGGCGTACCGCGCTCGATCAGCACCGAGCCGATGCCGGAAACTCCAGGACCGAAGCGCACATAAACCAGGAAAATCTGCGCGTCAGGACTGAACGTCGAGAATACTTTGCTGCCGTTGACGACGTAATGCGCGCCGTCGGCCCGGGCACTGGTTTTCAGATCGGTGAGCGCGGAACCGGCATCGGGCTCGGTCATGCCGAGCGACATCACCATGCGGCCGGCGAGCAATTCGCCGAGCCAGTGCGCTTTTTGCCCCGGCGTGCCGTATTCGGCGAAGGCACGGATCGGACCGAAATTACCGAATTGCACCACGTCGGCACTGCGCGGGCAAACCGTCGCCACCTGCTCGATGGCGACCACGGCGTCGATCAGGCTGCCGCCCTGCCCGCCGTCACTCTCCGGCAGCGTTATCCCCATGAGTCCGTGCTCGGCCATCAGCTGCGCGACATCGAAGGGAAAGCGGGGATCGTGCGCGCGCTTGAGCGCGCCTTCCGCCAGATGCTCGCGCGCCAGCCGGCCCACCGATTCGGCGAACTGCTTTTGCTCTGCCGTGAAATCGAAATCCATGTCCGGCCCTTTATCGCGTCAGCGGCGGCGAGTCACTCCACCGTGACTCCGGCTTTCTTGATGATACCCGACCATTTCGCCTCCTCGTTCGCGATATCCGCAGCGTAGGCTTCGGAAGTACCGGGCAAAGTGACCTCGCCATCGACGGCGAGTCGATCTCTGACGGTTGCATCGGCCAGAGCGTCATTGAGTGTCGCATTCAACCTGGCCACGATCGCCGACGGCGTACCGGCCGGCACGACGAGACCGTAATGCAGCTCCGCATCGTAGCCCGGCAATCCGGCTTCGGCGACCGTCGGCAGATCGGGAAATAGCGGCGACCTTTTTGCGCCTGTTGTGGCCAGCGCCCGTACCTGATGCTGCCGCACCAAGCCGATGACGCTCGCCGTCGGGCAAAACATCAGCTGCACTTGTCCGGCCACCAGATCGATCAGCGCAGGGGCCACGCCCTTGTACGGAATGGCGTTCAGCTTGACGCGCGCCATGGCGGCGAACAGCTCGGCCGAAAGGTGCGTGCTGGTCCCGGTGCCGGTCGAGGCGAAGTTGAGCCCTCCCAGCTCGCGCTTTGCCAGCGCGATCAAATCGGCAATCGAATGCGCCGGCACCGACGGGTTCACCAGAACGAGGTTGGGACTCGCAGCGATCAGGCCGACCGCGGCAAAATCCTTCTTCGGGTCATAACCGGCGTCGGGATAAAGCGATGGATTGATGGCGAGCGAGCTCGTCGCGATGAGCAGCGTGTAACCGTCCGGCGGCCGCCGGGCGGCGTCCCGGGTGCCGATGGTGCTGCCGGCGCCGCCACGATTTTCAATGATAATTGGCTCGCCAAGGCTCGCGCTCATCTTGGCGGCGACCAACCGGGTGATCACGTCGTTGCCGCCGCCGGCCGGATACGGAACGATCAGCGTGATCGGACGTGTCGGATAATCGGCCGCGAAGGCCGCCACGGACACCACAATGACGGCCGCGACTGCGGCGATTATTCGCATCGTCCGGTCACTTCAACTGCAGATGGGCCGACTGAACGACCGCCGCCCACTTGGTTTCCTCGTGGTCGATGACGGCGGCTTGATCCGCCGGCGTTCCCGCCTCCGGCTCAGCGCCTTCATCGATGACGCCCTGTCGCGCCCACCGCCGCCCGATATTTCCCGACCCTAACCGGTGGCCTGGCCCACTGTCATGCCCCGTCGTCGAGCCGGGCATATCGACGGCATCGAATGACCTGGTTCGATACCTTCCTCGGTCCGCTTAAGGACAGCGACATCGGGCTGATCAATGGCTTGGCACCCCCGCGGCGCCGCGCCGGAGGCCTAATTGCGTCAGGGGCGCCCCGCTTTTCGCCGACGCAGAATTGCATCGCCTCCCGATGGCGCCGACGGTGCTAATCAGACAATCCGTGCTTCGGCGGTAAAACCCCAAAGCGGATCGAACCGGTGGATGTGATAGACCGGACGGGTCTTCATGTGAGCCGGATACTCGCCTTTGCGCAGCGTCGTCGCGATGCTCGGCATCACGGTCGCCGGAATGCTCCCGACTTGACCCGCAGTACCACGATGAACATGGCCGCTGATAACGGCGACGACCCGCCCGGAGTGCTGCAAGGCTTGGCTCAGCCTTGCCATCATCTCCGGGGTTTCGAAATTGAGCGGGTCCGGCCCCACCGGAACCTGAAACGGCGGATGGTGCGCAAAGACCGCAATCGGCATGGTGGTCTCGGCATCGATCATGGCGATCAAGCGCCTAGCCCGCTCCGAGCAAAAGTCGCCCTTGTTGCTGCCTGAACTCAGTGTATCCACAGCAATCAGTCGGACCGCGTAGCCGTCCACCGCGTAGTCGATAAACTCGGAGTCGGAAGCAAGGTATCCGCCTGCGGAAAAAGCAGCGCGCAAATTCGCCCTGTTGTCCTTGTTGCCGGCCAGGACATAGACCGGCGCACGCGCCTTGGCGAGAATGGCCGCAGCCTGCGCGTATTCGTCTTGCCGGCCATTGTGGACGATGTCCCCGGTATGGACGATCACGTCGGGAGCCGGATCGAGCGTGTTTATGTCCGCAATCGCGCGCTCGAAATCCCGGATTCTCTGGTTGGCGTCGGCTGTATCGAGGGCAATGTGAGTATCGGAGATTTGCGCGATGATCATGATGCCGGATGCCGGTCTGCCGATCGCAGACTTGCGTAATACTCCCTGAGGATCACCACCACCTCCGGCCGGCTGAACTCAGGCGGTATGTCCGCGTTTGTCGAGAGCATTTCACGCTGCTGCGTGCCGGAGATCGAGATGTGATCCTTCGGATCGTGGGGGCAGGTCTTCGCCGTGGCCATGCCGTAGCATTTCCGGCAATAGAACGTGACATCGATCTTCAGCGGCTTGGTAAGGAGCGCGCCAGGCCATAATTGATCGAAAATATGATGCGCATCAAACGGGCCGTAGTAGCTGCCGACACCGGCGTGGTCGCGCCCGACGATAAGATGCGAGCAGCCAAAATTCTGGCGAATGAGGGCATGCAGCAATGCCTCGCGCGGCCCGGCATAGCGCATCTCGATGGGATAGCCCGCCTGAATCACCGTTCCCGGCCGGAAATAGTTGTCGATCATCGCTTGGATCGCGCGGGTCCGCACCTCAGCCGGGATGTCACCTTCCTTCAGCTTGCCCAGCACTTGATGGATGAAAACGCCGTCCATTACCTCGACCGCGATCTTCACCAGATATTCGTGGCTGCGGTGCATCGGGTTTCTGGTCTGGAAGGCGGCGACTTTCGACCATCCGCGATCGAGAAACATCGCCCGCGATTCTGCGGGACGGATATAGAGACTGGGATATTTGACGGCGTAATCGCCTTCGTCGATCACCCTCACGGGTCCCGCAAGATTGACGTCGCCCTGGCTTAACACCTTCGCTACGCCCGGATGTTTGGGATCGGTGGTACGATAGACATGCTCCGCCTCGAACAGCTTGTCGATCGAATATTTCTCGCGCACGTTCATGAGCGCGAGAATTTTGCCGCTCTCGGCATCGGCGAGCGCGACTTCTTGTTCGACTCCGATGCTGTCGGCAAGGTCCTTGCTGACCGGAAGCGTGATCGGGATCGGCCAGAACAAGCCGCCGGCAAGTTTCATGTCCTGGCAGGAGCCGCGCCAATCGTCGTGTCCCATGAAGCCGTCGAGCGGCGTATAGGCGCCCATCGCCAGCATCAGCACATCGGAGACTGCACGCGAGTCGAGCGGAATTTTGTAAAGCTTTTCCGCCCGCCGGCGCTCGGCCGCGCGTTCCGTCTCGGGAAGCAGCAGCGGCTTGACGGACTGCGAGCCGTGCGGCGATACGAGCTGCGGCATAGCGGTTTATGGCCGTTTCGGCGTCTCGTATTCGGTTTCCTTCTGGAACGGTTCCCAGACCGTTTCGAAACCAACAAACCCTTTTTCGTTTGCCGGTTTCTGACGCGTCGTCAGAAAGCGTGCGTGGCCGTCAGGAACTTTGGTGATTGGTTTTTGCTCGCTGCTCATAAGTCACCTTTTGCATTGAAATCGGGATTGCCATTCACACCGGCCGCATGAGTGACGGGTCGATAGCCGCCTGCGCGCCGATCGCTCCGCCCGCGCTTATTTCTTCGTCGGTTGGTTCTCGCACAGTCACGATCTCGAGCGTAAAAACGACCTCTCTGCCGCAAAGCGGATTGTTGCCGTCGACCGTCAGTATCTTGTCGTCGATCCTCGTCACGAGAAAGCTGCGTGTCTGCTCCTTGTCGTTTTCCATAAGGATGGAAGTGCCGACCTTCCGGTATTCCTCGGGAACATTCTCGATGCGATCGGTAAAAACCAGCGTCTCGTCCCTGGCGCCGAAGATCCGATTGCCGTCGATCGGCACCTCGATGACCTGGCCTGCGGACCTGCCCTCCAGTTGCGCATGTACGAAAGGGGCCAAAATTTCATTGTGCCCATGAACATAGCCCAACGGAAATTCGACCGTGGTGAGAACGTTCCCCGATTTCCTGTCGGTCACCTTGTAGATGAGTTCGACATATTTGCCATCGTGGATGGGTTCACTCATGTCGATTCCAAGTCGCTCAGAAGATTGACGCACCGAAAATCCTGATTTTTCCATCCTCATAGCCGAGGACGAGCCGGCCCAGCCATTCACCGTCCTTTGTGGTGCTGCGCTGCCGGTAGAGAACCGTCACGTGCTCGCCGCGGCGGATAATGCCAAGATAATCAAATTGCTCGGACAAATTTCTGGCAAGCTCGCTGTTGGCGAACTGGTGGCCCGCCGTGACCTGGTTCATGGCGAGCGCCATGGCGCCGGAAAAATTCTTCACGAACTCTCCGTACTTGCCCTCGTTCGAATTCTTGACGAGGTCGCGCCACAGAGGCTCGGCTGTGGCCCGTATCTCTTCGTCGGTTTTCTCAATAATGTTCACGTGCGGTTCTCTGAGGCCGTGAAAGACCGGATTTGTGGAGTCCATCAAAAGCGACATGTTGGTCTTTCCTTTGCTCCAGGCGGACTTTCAACGCCGTCGTCTGGCCCGGAGCAATTGTTACTCGTCCGCCCCAACCAGATGATAACAGGGCGCCTTCTCCATGGTGTATTCACCGGTCTTCGGATCGCGGCGCGAAACAGTCAGCACGTGCCAGTTCGCGTCGTCCACCTTCATGGCGTCGCCGCGGTAGTAATAGCCCGGCCAGCGAGTCTCCTTGCGGAACAACGTGTGCTGCGTGACGCACTCTGCGGCGCGATGCCGGTGCTTGAGCTCCCACGCGCGCAGCAACTCGTGAATATCCTTTGCGGCCAAGCTTTCGAGATCTTCCTCCATGACCTTGAGCTTCTTGAGTGCGATATTCAGAAGCTTGTCGTTGGTCATGTAGCTGACCGTCACCCCGCCGCAATACTCGTCCATGAGCTTTTGCAGACGATCCAACCCCTGCTTGGGATTGATGTAGTGCGGGTTGACATCGCCCGCCACGATCTCGTTGCGGTAGATCTTGTAATGCTCCAGCGGCTTGTAGATCTCCTTCGCACGGCGGTTGATCTGCTCGTCGGATACGACGATGCCTTCGCCCTTGCCGTCGTCGATATATTTGCAGGCAGCCTTCGCGGCGAGGCGGCCCTCGGTGAACGAGCCGGATGAGAAGGCGTGCGGCGTGCCGCCGACCGCGTCACCGGCGCCGAACAGACCTTCGATCGTCGTCATGCGGTTATAGCCCCAGAAATACTCGGGCGGAGAGACATCTTCGGGACCCGAGCACCACGCGCCCGAGCAGGTCGCATGCGAGCCCATGACGTAGGGCTCGGATGTGGTCAGTTCGGGGTTCTCGTTCTTGGGATCCACGTCAGTCGAAGCCCAGAGGACCGCCTGGCCGATGGTCATGCCCAGAAAGTTCTCCCAGCCGACCTCTTCCAGATGAGGATCCTGGAAGGCCTTCATGGTCACCATGTGAATGGGACCGCGGCCGGCATTCACTTCACTGATGATGCAGTGGTTGCGCAGACAGGTCGGGATCGGCCTATGGGTTAAGTGCGAAGCTTCCGGATCCAAATATTCCTTGCCGACCATTTTCTGAAGTTCGGGGAACCACTTGGATTCGTACTCCTCGCCCAAGCAATTTTGCGTATAGGTCTTGAGGTGCAGGAAATAGGCGCCGACCGGGCCGTAACCGTCCTTGAAACGCGCCAGCACGATGCGGTTTTCCATCTGCGTCATCTTGGCGCCGGCTTCGATCATGAGCCCGTAGGCAGACGCGGACGACCATGGCGCGTACCACGTGCGGCCGGAACCTTCGCCCACCGAACGCGGCTTGAAGATATTGGAAGCCCCTCCCGCGCCACAGATCACGGCTTTGGACTTGAACACGTGATAGTTGCCTGTGCGCACATTGAAGCCGACGGCACCGGCGACCCGGTTCGCCTTGCTGTCATCCATCAGAAGGTGGGTGACGCAGATGCGGTTGAACACCTTGTCCGCGGATTTCTTGGCGGCCTCGGCCACGATGGGCTTGTAGGACTCGCCATGAATCATGATCTGCCATCGCCCCTCACGCAGATAGCGCCCGGTTTTCGGGTCCTTCATGATGGGCAGGCCCCACTCTTCGAACTGGTGCACCGTGGAGTCGACGTGACGGGCCATATCGAACAGCAGGTCTTCGCGCACCAGTCCCATCAGATCGATACGAGCGTAGCGGACGTGGTCCTCCGGTTTATTTTCGCCCCACCGGGTCCCCATGTAGCAGTTGATGGCATACAGACCCTGCGCGACCGCGCCGGAGCGATCGATATTCGCTTTCTCGGCTATAACGATCTTCTTGTTCTGGCCCCAAAACCTGGCCTCCCAGGCGGCACCGCTGCCGCCGAGGCCTGCGCCGACGACCAGGATGTCGATGTTGTCTTCGACAATCGTTTTGTAAGCCATCAGTAATACACGCCTTTCTTCAGCTTGAGACCGGCTGCCTGAAGGCTATGCAAACCGCCGTCATCCATGCGGATCCACTTTGGCTCATTGTAAAGCAGTTGGCTGTCGCGCATTTCCTGGCTCGGCGCGGGAACGTCGGCGAGCTTCGGGATCGCCTGCCCCCAAGGCTTGGTCGTGATCGGCGACAGGAAATTCTTTTCCGTGCCGTTCCGATATTTGATCTTCCAGGCGATCGTGCCTTTGTCTTCATCGCGGATGACGCGAACGCTGTGACCGAGCGGGGCGAAGTCGGCATATCCGCGCACGTCGATCGCATTCTGCGGGCAAGCCTTGACGCAGGAGTAGCACTCCCAGCACATGCTCGGCTCGATGTTGTAAGCGCGACGATAGGTCGGATCGATGTGCATGATGTCCGAGGGACAGATGTCGACGCAATGTCCGCATCCGTCGCACCTTGTCATATAGACGAAGGTTGGCATTGGTCGGCTCCTTAGCTGTTCCGTTAGAACTTTCGAGCTGTTTTCTAATAGTGGCGTGGCGCTTCGCGCTTGATGCCAAGTCCCATGTGCATCGGGGCGTTTTTCAACAGCTCCATGGAATGTCGTTTCTGTTGTTCAGGATCGTCACGGGTCAGCGTCGGTAAATTCTGGGCTGAACCGGTGGCCTGCGATACTCGTTTCTCGAGCGCTGCGGCCGGCTTGAAGAACATGTGCGAGAACTTCGACCACGGGATCGATCCGAACAGCACCGTGGTGGCAATCAGATACAGCGCCAAAAACAGGTAAGACGTGCGGACGTGTCCCGTCGTCTCCGCAAACGCCCAGATCACGCCGAGTGTGGCGCTGATGACAAGCGAAAGAATGAATAGATCCGCGCGTATGATGCGGAACGGCGACTGGCCTTCGGCCGCAACGTCGACGCGTATGAAGAACCAGAACCAGTAGCCGCCGACACAAATCATCAATGCGCCAAGCCACCAAAGAAAAGGCCAGTACGACGGGGTCGGCGTCGCGGGCGTTGGATAGCAGAACACCATGGCGATGGTGGCCACGACATAAAAGACGAAGCCGTACATGCCGAGAAGGTGCGCGAGCCTGCGCTTCATGTTGCAGAACTCGCCTGAGGCCAGCACGTCGACGACAGCAGACCGTACGGCGAGCGACGCTGTTTCGCCGCCGCCGACCTGCCGCCGCGCCTGATCTTTCGAATTCCGCCAGTTGTCAAAGAAGTACATGGCGCTTCTTTTGTGAATGATGTCGAACAGCGTTCCGACGACGACCAAAAACGCCATGATGATGACGTAGGTCTGCATGACGGCGGGCGGCACAGACGCGGAGAGCGCGGCAAACGGATTGCTGATGAACATTGCCCGACGTTTCCTCCATGGTCCCGATTTTGGCGCACGATAACCGCCGAGATGACGGCTAGCAATCACCTGAACGCCGCGCGTGTGATTTTGTCCATTCACGCAAGCGAACGTTTCGTTCGATGAATTTTGTTAAGCGCCCCGGACTCAACTCAATGAGGTGGAGGACGCGCGCTTTCAATCGATTCCGTAGGCCAATCGGACAACAATAATAGGTTGGATTTTGTCCATCGCAGCGCAGCATGTTGGGCCAGAAGAGGAGCCAATATGAGCGAAGCCATTGTCGTCGCCAGCGCGCCGGTCGCGCGGATCGCCAAGCTGACTCGCCACGGCGTTTTCGCGGCCGTCCCCGGCGCCTTGCTGACGGCGGGAGTGGCGGGACTGGCCCTCGCGCTGCGCCGCATTCCCGGTGTCGCCATCCTCAGTCCGATGATCCTGGCGACGCTGATCGGCATGGCGCTGCATAATATCTTCGGCACTCCTGCCTGGGCCAAGCCCGGCGTCACGTTCAGCCTGAAGCGCGTGCTGCGGCTCGGCATTATCCTGCTCGGGTTGCAGTTGATGGCGTCGCAGGTCGTGCAGGTTGGTTTCGCCGGCGTCGGCGTCATCGCAGCGACGTTGGTTGCGACCCTGTCCTTCACCAAATGGCTGGGCCGCGTGATGGGCGTCGATGCAAAACTGGCCGAACTGATCGGCGCCGGCACCGCGATCTGCGGCGCCTCTGCGGTGATCGCGACCAATACCGTGACGCGCGGTAGCGACGAGGATGTCGCCTATGCTGTAGCCTGCGTGACGGTGTTCGGCTTGTTTTCGATGTTGCTCTATCCGCTGCTGCCGGGATTGCTGCATCTCAGTCCTGCTGCCTTCGGCCTGTGGAGCGGCGCCTCGATCCACGAGATCGCACAGGTGGTTGCCGCCGCGTTCCAGGACGGCACCCATTCCGGCGAGATCGCCACTGTTGCAAAGCTTACCCGCGTCATGATGTTGGCGCCTGTCGTCATTACGCTGGGCATCATAGCCGTGCGACGGACTGCTAACGCCACAGGCCGGTCCACTTCCCGCCCGGCGCCGCCCATGCCATGGTTCGTGCTGGGCTTCATCGCCATGGTGATCCTCAACAGCGTCGTCACCATCCCGGCCGTCCCGAAGGCCACCATCGTCCTCGGCACAACTTTCATGCTCTCCATGGCGCTGGCCGCCATGGGTATGGAGACGGACTTTCGCAAGCTGCGGGCCGAGGGCCTCAAACCGTTGGCTTTGGCCGCAGCAGCATGGATCTTCATCTCCATTTTTGCGCTCGTGCTGGTGAAGCTTAGCGCCTATTCTTGAGGGATGACGCTTGAGCAGCTTCGCATCTTTGTTGCGGTTGCCGAATGCGAACACGTTACCCGCGCCGCCGAAGCGCTGCGGCTGACGCAGTCGGCCGTCAGTGCCGCCATTGCCGCGCTTGAAAGCCGCTATGGCGTTACTCTGTTTGACCGGGTCGGTCGCCGGATCGAATTGAACGAGGTAGGCCGAATGTTCCTGGGCGAGGCCCGCGCGGTTCTCGCGCGCGCAGCGACCGCCGAGCTCGCGCTGTCCGAAATGAGCGGTCTCAAGCGCGGCACGCTCAGCGTCCATGCCAGCCAAACCATCGCGAGCTATTGGCTGTCGCCGCGCCTGGTCGCTTTTCGCAGCGCTTACCCTCGGATCGAAGTCAAGCTCGCCGTTGGCAATACCGCGCAGACCGCCGAGGCCGTGATCGGCGGTACTGCCGAGCTCGGCTTCGTCGAAGGCCGCGTCGAGGACCCCGCGCTTCTACAAAACACGATCGATCAGGACCAACTGACCATCGTCACCGGCGCCGGCCATCCCTGGGCGCAAAAAAAGCGCTTGACCGAGCGGGACCTCGTCGAAGGCGATTGGGTGTTGCGCGAACTGGGCTCCGGCACGCGCTCGGAATTCGAAGCGGCGCTGGCCGCCAGAGGCGTCCTGCCAGGCGCGCTGCATATCGTTCTCGAACTGCCGACGAACGAGGCGGTGCGCGCCGCCGTAGAGGCAGGCGCCGGCGTCACCGCAATCTCGGAACTTGTGGTAGAGGCTGCGCTGCGCGCCGGCACCCTTGTCGCGTTGCCGTTTGAGTTGCCGGCTCGCCCCTTCCTGGTCCTGCATCATCGCGATCGGTATCGGTCCAAGGCAGCGCAGGAATTCCTAAAGATCATCACCGAATTTTCCGAGCCGCGACCCGCTCGCTCCGCATCGTGAGCGAGACGATCTGTCGGTAAGAATCGCGGCGGATCTTATGTGCTAAGGCGAAGAAAAATAGGCGACTTCACGACGGCTTATGGCGTTGCGCGATCGCGCGCGGCAAGAATGCCAAGTCCGATCGCTCCCGCGAGGCCGCCGAGAATGATGCCGATCGGCATGAACGTGAAGAACACCAGCATGCCGGAATAACCCTCGAAGGAACTGGTGTGAAAGATGCTGGTCCAGATGAAGCCTAGACCGACGCCGATGACGCCGCCCGCGATGGCTCCAAGCACGAAGCCGATCAGTCCGAGCATGACCACTTTCATGGGCTGCCCCCAGCGAGAGCTTTTGCGGCGGCGCTATTCGATCTGCGGAATCCCGGCATTGACGATGATATCGTGATATTTCTTGATCTCGTCGGTAATGAATCTCGCCGCCTGATCGGGCGGCAGATACATCGTCTCCGCACCCTGCCGCTCAAAGCCGGCGTGCACTTGCGGATCGGCGACAGCCTGTTTGAGCGCGGCGTTCAGCTTGGTCACGATCGCCGCCGGCGTGCCTTTCGGCGCGAGCAGCGCAAACCAGCCGGACACTTGGTACTGTGGCAGGCCCGCCTCCTTGGTGGTCGGCGTATCGGGCAACGCATCGAGCCGGTTCGGGCCGGCGACGGCCAGCGCCTTGGCGCCTTTGGCTTGCAGTGGGGCGGCGACGTTGGGATACCACTGGAAGCCCAGCGGCACCTGGCCCGACATCAGATCCGACGCGTATTGGCCAATGTTGCGATAAGGCACGTGGGTTAGCTTCACGCCGGTGAGCTGGCTGAAATATTCACCCGCCAAATGCTGCGAGCTGCCGATGCCGACCGATCCGAAATTAAGCCCGGGATGGGCTTTGCCGTAGGCGATCAGTTCCTGCAACGTGTTGACCGGCAGCTTGACCGAGGCGGCGACCACGATGGTGAAGGACGCAAACGGCGAAACGGTCTCGAAATCCTTCTCCGGATCGTAATCGAGCTGCTTGTATAGCGTGACATTGGCGGCAACCGGCCCCGAGCCGCCGCCAAGGATCGTATAACCGTCGGGCGCCGCGCGGACGACATCGGCGGTACCGATATTGCCGCCGGCGCCCGGCCTGTTCTCGACCACGATCGGCTGTCCCAAAAGCTTCGACATCTTGTCGAACAAGATGCGGCTGACGACGTCGCTGGCGCTGCCGCCGGCAAAGGGGATGATCGCAGTGATCGGCCGTGACGGATAGTTCTGCGCCGCATCCACCGCGCGCGCGCCGGTGGCGAAAGTGAGGACTGTCAGCGCAACGGCCGCGCCGAACAGAAACGGAGTGCCATGTTTCTTCACTGCGGAATTCCTTCGAGAGGCGCGCAAAAAACCGGAAGGTCGATTCTGCGGTCGCCGAAGATCCTGGCCACCCTACTGAGTCTTAAAGTGCTTCTCCAGACCTTGCCAGCCTTCGAAGTAATCGTGTTGCAATTCCGATGATTCGATCGCGTAGCGGGTCAGCCGCATGGCATAACGGCTTTCGAACATGAAGGCCATCGTGTCTTCGAGCTTGTGCGGCTTGAGTTCGGCGCGGCTGGCGCGCTGCCAGGTTTCGGCGTCGGGCCCGTGCGCGGTCATGCAATTGTGCAGGCTGCAGCCGCCCGGCAGAAAGCCCTCAGCCTTGGCGTCGTAGGCGCCGTGCAGGAGCCCCATGAACTCGGTCATGACGTTGCGATGATACCACGGCGGGCGGAACGTATCCTCGCCGACCAGCCAGCGCGGCGGGAAAATGACGAAATCGATATTGGCGGTGCCGGGCACGTCCGACGGCGCGGTCAGCACGCTATAGATCGACGGGTCGGGATGATCGAAGCTCACGGTGCCGATGACCATGAAGCGCGCCAATTCGTATTTGTAAGGCGCGAAATTGCCGTGCCAGGCGACGACGTTGAGCGGCGAATGATCCATCTCCGCCGCCCATAGATTGCCTTGGAATTTCGCCACCACGACACACGGCGTCTTGGTGTCTTCGTAAGCGGCAACGGGACTCAAGAAATCGCGCGAATTGGCGAGTCCGTTGGAGCCGAGCGGACCCAGTTCCGGCAGCCGCAGCGGCTGGCCGTAACTCTCGCAGATATAGCCGCGCGCAGGTCCGTCCGGCAGCTCGACGCGGAACCGAAGTCCGCGCGGGATAACGACGATCTCGCCCGGCGGCGTCTCGACGATGCCGAGCTCGGTGACGAAGCGGGCGCGTCCCTGCTGCGGCACGATGAGCATCTCGCCGTCGGCATTGTAAAAGC
Source organism: Xanthobacteraceae bacterium (assembly GCA_049285535.1). Taxonomy (GTDB): domain Bacteria; phylum Pseudomonadota; class Alphaproteobacteria; order Rhizobiales; family Xanthobacteraceae; genus BOG-931. The sequence continues at coordinate 7,744 of JBAQAB010000243.1, read as the reverse complement.
AGCGGTCGGTCATCGAGCGGTTGGCGGCGTAGATGTGGATCGCCATGCCGGTCTGCGTCGCCGCGTCGCCATTGCCGCCGAGCGTCACGATGCCGGCGATGAAGTCGGTCGGATCGTTTGGAATGGGAACCGGGCTCCAGCGCAATTGCGTGGGCGTAGCGTCGACGTCGTTGAACGGCGCGCTGCGGATGAGCCCGCTGTCGATGCGCGCGTAGGGTCGATGCACGACAGAGGGCTGGATGCGATAGGTCCAAGTGCGGCGGTTTTCCGCGCGCGGGGTCGTGAATGACGTGCCCGAGATCAGTTCGGCATAAAGGCCTTGCGGCGGACGCTGGGGTGAGTTTCGTCCGACCGGCAAGGCGCCCGGCACTGCTTCGGAAACAAAATGATTACCGAAGCCGGATTGGTACCGAAATTCCGCATGGGCGCTTTTGCCCTCCGCTGCGCGTAGCTTGGTTTCCTGATTCATCATGAACCTCCCCGACCCCCCGCCGCGACAGCGAGTGCCTCACTTCCCAAAACCGCCTACCACCGCCTCATGGGCGAAATTCTTAGATTTCGCTCGCAATGACGCTCAAAAAATTGGTCACGGGCGCAACAAATATCCGCTTTCCGCGATCAAGGCGCAAGCCGCTTGGGGCGCCCGGTTCCAAAGGCGTGGCCGCCGCCGCAATTCGCCTTGAATGACTCACAATCCGTCCCAAAAGCCGCCCGGTTGGAGCGTCATGAGCGCCGCCAGAGGACGAGGGAAAACCCTTTCTTAACCAAGCTTGGACTGCGCCTCCGTGCGCCGTCGCGAAACGTTCTGTGAGGGAACGGGGATGCGGCCGATACTCGCGTTTGCAATCCTGCTGCTGGGACTTTCCGGCGCCGCACCGGAGCCGGATTATTCCCGTTACTTCACCGATTATCCGCATTCCGCAGACGGCGGCGCGGCGTCTTCGTTAATCGAAATCGAGTCATCGACCGGCCGAACCGACCGGCTCACCGTGGCGTCGCTCGAGCACACCGTCGCGGTCGAGACGCTAAAGCCCGCCGATGCCGATGCGGATGCCGATGGCGACGTGGTCGAAAGCTCAGATACAAGCAACACGGATAGCCACGATAGCGACCTGTCGCTCAACGACCTTTGCAACGCGCTATACACGTCGGCACAGGATAACGATTTACCGGTTCCGTTCTTTGCCAACCTGATCTGGCAAGAGAGCCGGCTGCGCGACGACGCGGTGAGCCGCAAGGGCGCCTTGGGCATCGCGCAATTCATGCCGGAGACGGCCGCCGAAACCGGGCTCGACAACCCGTTCGACCCGCTCAAAGCCATCCCGGCGTCAGCGCGGTTCCTGCGCGTGCTACGCCTGGAATTCGGTAATCTCGGCTTTGTCGCCGCGGCCTACAATGCCGGCGCGCACCGCGTCATCGAATGGCTCCAGCATCGGGCCAGCCTGCCGAGCGAAACGCGCGGCTATGTCGCGCGCGTGACCGGGCTTTCCGTCGACGCCTGGCGCCGCATGGCGGTGAATGACGATGCGCTGGCCTTCGTACAGCACCTGCCCTGCCGCAGCCTGCCCGCCTTCGCCAGCATGGAACAGGCGCAATCGGAGCAAGTCGAGTTGCAGCAGGCGAAGCTCGAACAGCTCAAGATCGACGAGGCCAAGGCCGAACAAGCGAAGCTGGAGCAAGCCAAGCTCGACAAGCCGGCGGCCAAAGCTGAGTCGAGGTTGCACCGTGAGCATGCGGCCGAGCGCAAGCGCGGCCGCGGCGATCGCGAGCACCGCGACGCGCATGGACACGAGCGGCACGCCACAAAGCGCGAGGCCGAACAACCTCCACATGCCGGCCGCGAAAAGCATAACAGCGTTTAGCCAGGACAGCCGGCCGCCGCTTTAATCCACGGCCGCGGACGCGGAGCCCCGCTTGATGCCGAGCGTTACGATACGCTGCAGCAAGTCTGGATAGCCGATGCCGACATGTTTCGCCGCCGTCGCGAATTCCTGGCTTTCGGCGATTTCGGGATTGGGATTGGCTTCAAGAAAATATGGCGTGCCGTCGGCGGCAAGACGAAAATCGATGCGCGCGTAACCGTCGAGCTCCAGTGTCCGGTAAATCCGCTTGGCCATGCGCTGGATGCGGGTCGCGAGTTCCGGCGTGAGGTCCTTGGCCGGCCCGTGCCGGATGCCGCGGCGCTCCTGGTAGTCGGGATCGTGCTTGACCTTCTCGGTGGCGATGAGCCAGTCGCCCTCCGCCATGTTCTGGAATCGCAGCTCCCACACCGGCAGCACGATGAGCCGTTCATTGCCGACGATGCCAACATAGATTTCGCGTCCCTCGATATATTGCTCGGCAATGGCGTTGGTGCCGATGCGCTCATGGATGAAGTTGACGCGCTCGATAAGCTTCTCGTCGCTGTCGACCACCGAAGCTTGCGAAATGCCGTAAGAAGCGTCTTCGTTGACGCTCTTGACGATCAGCGGCAAAGCCAGCCGCGCCGGGCGTTTCACCTTGCGGCCCTTCGGAAACACGGTGAAATCCGGCACCGGGATGCGGTGATAATGCACCAGCGTCTTCGACAGATCCTTGCCGCGCGCCAGCATCAGGCCGCGCGGATTGCAGCCGGTATACGGCACGTGCATCAATTCGAGATAGCTGACGACATTCTGGTCGTAGATCGCCTCACCGCGGAATTGCTCCAACAGCGTGAACACCACGTCCGGCTTCCAGGCCTCGATGTCGTCGCGGATCGGCTTGAGTTCGTCATGCACGCCGAGCGGACGCACCTCGTGGCCGGCGGCGCGCAGCGTCGTCACCACGTCGTATTCGGTCTTCCAGACGTTGATCTCCTGCTCGGTATAGCCCTTGCTCGATTCCGGTGGGATCAGGTCCGGGTGAACGAGGAGCAGGACGCGCAGCTTTTTCATAGCGCGATCCATCTTCGCCGCGACGGACCGAACAGTGTGTGCATGGTCTTGGCGGTCAACAGCACGGCGAATTCCAGCATCAGTTTGCGCTCGGGACCGACCGCGCGCAAATTAAGCTCGCGGCAGCGCTGGATCATGTCGTCGAGCACGACGTCGAAAGTAAGCTGATATTCGCCGGTCCATTTGGCGACCAACTCGCGCACCCGGGCGCGGTTGCGCCGGATGAAGGACGACGCCGCTTCGGCGTGGCGATGCCGCGGCTCGGCCGAGAACAGCCGCCGCAGATCCCGGTCGTAGGTTTTCGGCGTATCGACGACGTAGAGCGTCCGCTTTCTCTTGTAATAGTCGCCGAGCGTCTGATTGAGCTTGCTCAGCGGATCGACTTTTTCCCGATGCGTGAGCGTCGGCCGCTTTCCGGCGATCTCCGCCATCAGTTCGTCGACATATTCCAGCTTTTTCAGCGCCGGCCAGCCGGCATAGCGCGTCCGCCAATGCGAGCGGGGTCGCAGCCACACCGCGAAAGTCTCGGCGAAATCCTCGTCGGGATGACTTTGCGCGTACCACAGCCGCAAATGCTGGACGTGATTGCGGCTTGCCGGATTGGGCCGGTAATAGCGCGGATAGCGCTTCGATGAAGGGCCGAACAATTGCTGCCAACGGCGGCGGCGATAAAGCTGATAGGCGTGGGTGACGACGTGACCGCATTCGTGGCGGAGAATACGCATGCATTCGGAGGTCGTGCCGCCCTCGACGTCGAGGATCATCTTCTTCTCGAGCCGCACCAGCCGCGGATGCGCCAAGTAGAAAGGGATGGCGATGCCCGGAGTATTCTCGGGAGAAAACCACTCGCTCGAAATCCAGGCATGCGGCCGCACCCGGATGCCATGGTCGGCGAGTTCGCCGTAGAGCCGGTGCAGGCACTTCTCGAGCCAGGTGCCTTCGACCGTCACTTTGAGGTCCTTGAGCCGGACCTTGAGCAACTCGTCGTCGGACAGCGATGCCCAGGGGAACTTCCTGCGAGCTTTCCTTCGCGGCATGACGCTTCGAAATCCCAACGAGCCAACAGGCAAATGGTGTCACGGCGGAGCGGTTGCGACAACCGCCAACGGTTAGCCCCGCAGGCCGCAGTTTCCTTGGCCGCGCCCGGCGGCGTATGGTTACGCCCATCGTTACGCAAGCGCCGGACCTGGGTAAGTGCAGTCGAGAATCGAGCCGGTACTGATCGTCGGCGGCGGCCCGGTCGGGCTCGCGCTTGCCGGCGATCTCGGCTGGCGCGGCATTCCTTGCGCCTTGATCGAGCAATCCGACGGCTCGATCTTTCAGCCGCGCATGGACCTCGTCGGCATCCGCACCATGGAATTCTGCCGACGCTGGGGCCTGGTGCCCGCGGTCGAAGGCTCGCCCTATCCGCGCGACTACGCGCAGGACAATATCTATCTGACCAGCCTCGCCGGCCATGAACTCGCCCGCGAGCGCTTCCCGGGGATCGGCCAAGCGCCGCCGCCCAAGGAAAGCCCGCAACGGCGCGAGCGCTGCCCGCAGAATATGTTCGATCCGATCCTGCGCGCGTTCGCGGCGGCGCAGCAAAGCGTAACCTTGCGCTATCGCACGCGGCTCGTCTCGTTCGAGCAGAATGCCGATCTGGTGACGGCCGTCGTCGAGAACGCCGCAACCGGCACGCGCGAGGAGATCAGGGCGCGGTACATCGTCGGCTGCGATGGCGCGCGCAGCCTGGTGCGCGAGACGCTCGGCATCCGCATGTCCGGCAATCCGGTTTTGACCTACACCACGAACGTCATCTTCCGCTGCCCGCATCTTCTGGCGCTGCACAACAAGGGAAAGGCTTACCGTCACATTTTCATCGGCCCGGAAGGCACCTGGGCGACGATCGTCGCGATCAACGGCCGCGACGAATGGCGCTTCTCACTGATCGGCGGAGCCGAGCAACGCGAATACACGGACGAGGAGATCAAGGCCGCCATCCGCCGTGCCGTCGGCTGCGACTTCGAATTCGAGATATTGAGCGTCCTGCCGTGGGTGCGGCGCGAACTGGTCGCCGAGCGCTACCGCGACGGCCGCGGCTTTATCGCCGGCGATGCAGCGCATGTGATGTCGCCCACCGGCGGCTTTGGCATGAACACCGGGATCGGCGACGCGGTCGATCTGTCCTGGAAGCTTGCCGCCATGATCGAGGGCTGGGGCGGCGACGGCCTCCTCGATTCCTACGGCGCCGAGCGCCAGCCGGTCGGCGCCCGCAATGTCGTGGAAGCAGGCGGCAATCTGCGCCGGATGCTTTCGGTCGGCCGGCATGACGATCTGCTCGACCCAACGCCACAAGGCGAAGCGACGCGTCAGCGGGTCGGGCGCGAGTTCAGCGAAATCATGCGCCGTGAATGGCACACGCTCGGCGTCCATCTTGGCTATCGCTATGAGGGCTCGCCGATCTGCTGGCCGGATGGATCGCCGGCCCCGCTCGACGATCCGCGAACCTATGTCCCGACGGCACGGCCCGGACACCGCGCGCCGCACGCGTTTCTCGCCGACGGCCGCTCGACGCTCGATCTGTTCGGCAAGGCCTATACGCTGCTCGTTTTCGGCGCCGACTCGACCGAGGTGGCGTCCCTTTTGGAGGCCGCAAAGCAACGTGGGGTGCCCATGGCGGTCGTCGCCATAGACGAACCGCAGATTGCCGCGCTTTACCAGCGCAAAGTCGTGCTGGTGCGCCCCGACGGCCATGTGGCCTGGCGCAACGACCGCATGCCCGAGGACGCGCTTCGCCTTGTCGACGTCGTGCGCGGCGCGGCTGCGGTTCGGGACCGCCGCGCGGAAAAACCGGCGGTGCAAAGGGCCGATATTTCCACTAAACTGTAGCCATTATCGAAGAGGAAACCCCATGCAGGTCCCATCCCGAGAAGACCTTGCCCGCTCCGGCACACTTGAGGAGCTCTACGGCAAGCTGACGCAAGTCGGCATCGCGCCGGGCTGGAACAAGAAGGTTGCTTCGCTGTGGGCGGCGCCGAAGAAGAATTTTGCGCCGGCGCACTGGACCTACGAGCAGGCGCGCGGTGCGCTGGATGCCGCAGGCCGGCTCATCAATACCGAGCTTGCCGAGCGGCGCAATCTCATTCTGTTCAATCCAGCCTCCGGCGACAGCTACGGCACGGTGCGCACCATGGTCACCGCCTACCAGATGATCATGCCGGGCGAATGGGCGCGGGCGCATCGCCACACGCCCAATGCGCTGCGCCTCATTATCGACGCCGAGCCCGGCGTCTACACCGACGTCAACGGCGTGCGGCTCGCCATGGAACCGGGCGACGTGCTGCTCACGCCGAACTGGTCGAGCCACGGCCACGGTAATGACAGCCGCGCCAGCGCCTATTGGCTCGACTTCCTCGACGTTCCGCTGGTGCAACTCCTGGAGCCGATGTTCTTCGAGCCGGCCGAGGAGGACAAAACCCACGAGGCCTTTGCCGATGCGCCGCCGACCAAGGAATCGCCATTCGTGTTTCCGCTGAGCGCAACACTCGAACGCCTCGATGCCGCCACGCCCGACCCGGCCGGCTCCTTCGGCACCCATGTCGAGCTCGGCAATCCGGCGATGGACACGATCGGATTGTCGATGATGCGGCTTGCCCCGCGCGTCGTCACGGCGCCGTATCGCACGACGGCGAACAACATCTACGCTGTGGTCAAAGGCGCGGGCGCGACGACGGTCGACGGCGAACGCTTCGAATGGCGCCGCGGTGACGTCGTCGCCGCGCCGGCCTGGCGGCCGCATCACCACGAGGCCACCGAGGATGCGCTGCTACTCCGCGTCTCCGACGAGCCGGTGATGCAGCGGCTGGGCTTCCATCGCGTCGAAGAGTCAAAGGCGGCGCACTAACGCACCAGGCAAACCTTCTCCAGCATGACGTGGACGCCTTTGGCTCCGTTCACCACCTGGGTGATACGCAGATCAGCGGCCAAGCTGCACAGCGTATAGGCATCCTCGCGCGAAATTCCGGTACGCGCGCAAATCAGCTTGATCATGTCGCGTAACGCGATCACCACCGCGTCGTCGAGGTCGGGATCGAATGCCATGGTCATGATATGGGTCGGCGTCTCGGCGAGCGGCCATTCGAGCTTCATGTCGTCGCGCACAAAGAGTTCGAACGTGCCGACCAGGCCGGTCTCGATCGCGGTAACGCAGACTTCGCCGTCCCCCTGCACGCCGTGACCGTCGCCGACCGAGAACAGCGCGCCGTCGACATGGATTGGCAGATAGAGCGTGGCGCCGGCGACCAGTTCCTTATTGTCCATATTGCCGCCGTTGCGACGCGGCGGCGGCGAGGCTACCGCGCCCCAAGCCGCGGGCGGCGCCGTCGCCATGATGCCAAAGAACGGCTTGAGCGGCAGTTCGAGGCCCCATGGCAGCCGGGCCACCGTGCGGGCCCGATCGAGCGGGATGTGGATGAGGCGCGCCGTTTCGAAATCGTCCGGCAACGCACCGGCCAGCGGCCGGATGGCGTTGTAGCCCCAGTCGTAGAACAGATCGATTGCCTTGATGCGGACCTCGAGCACCTGCCCGGCCTTGGCGCCGCGCACGGCGACCGGCCCGGTGAGGATGTGCGGCCCATTCAACTTCTGCGGCACGCTTGCGTGAATCGCACGCAACGCGTCCGGCACGGTGAGACCCGAATTTGCCAGCGGCAGCGCCGCGGGCGGACCGGACACCGTCGAGATGACCACCTCATCGCCGGAGTCGACCGTGATCAGAGGCTCGAGCGCCGCATCGAAAAAGCCCCAATGCACCGTCTCGGGTCCGGCATCCAAACGATGTGTTGTCA
>JBAQAB010000242.1:0-21584 GCA_049285535.1 Xanthobacteraceae bacterium | reverse complement strand
GCCCTGCGTTGTCGGGCGTGACAGAATGAAACGGGTTGCGGACCCGACAGTGGAGAGCAAACCTTCTACTTTGATATCAACCGTAGCATATATTTCCATTTGACGGCCGTCGGGAGGTTTTCTAAAGAATAAATATAGCGAACAATTGAATATACCGATGCGGTCCTAAGTGGGAGGTCGTCATGCTGTCACGTCGTGGCTTACTGGGAAGTGCGGTTGGCGCCAGCCTCGCGCCACTCGGTCTCGCGCGTTCGGCGCGGGCTGCCGACAAGCCGTCGCAAATCCGGATCGACTGGGCCACCTACAATCCCGTTTCCATGGTGCTCAAGGAGCAGGGTCTCCTGGAAAAGGAGTTTGCCAAGGACGGCATCGGCATTCTCTGGGTCCAGACCTTGGGCTCCAACAAGGCGCTCGAATTTCTTAATGCCGGCTCGATCGATTTCGGCTCGACGGCGGGCTCCGCGGCGCTGCTCGGGCGCATCAACGGCAATCCGATCAAGTCGATCTACGTCTATTCCAAGCCGGAATGGACGGCCTTGGTCACACGCAAGGATACGCCGATCGCCAAGATCACCGACCTCAAAGGCAAGCGTGTCGCGGTGACGCGCGGCACCGACCCGCATATCTTCCTGGTGCGCGCGTTACTTTCGGTCGGGATGACCGAGAAGGACATCAGCGAAGTGTTGCTGCAGCATCCCGACGGCAAGACCGCGCTCATTCGCGGCGACGTCGACGCCTGGGCCGGTCTCGACCCGATGATGGCGCAGGCGCAGGTCGAGGACGGCGCGCGGCTGTTCTACCGCAACAAGGACGCCAATACTTACGGCATCCTCAATTCCAGCGAAGACTTCCTCGGGAAATATCCGGATATGACCAAGCGCGTACTCGCGGTCTATGACCAGGCTCGGAAATATTGCATTGGCCATTACGACGACGAAAAGCGCGTTTTCGTGGACGTGACCAAATTGCCCGCCGCCGTGGTCGATATCCAGCTCAAGGAAAGAACCGATCTTACCAACAATCGGATCGGCCCGGCACAGCGCGATACAATTCTGCAGGCCGGTCTTGCTTTGCAGAAAGCCGGCGTGATCGCAACGAATGTCGACGTGAATAAAACGCTCGACGACCTCGTCGACGACCGCTTCGTCACGGCGGCTTGAGGGCGCTTTCGCGCCTCCGGGACGCATTGCTTTTGCCCATGCCACCATGTCTCTTGTAGGCATGACTGTCGTTGTAGAAGGCAGGCCCGCGCAGGGGCGCGCGGCGAGGAACCGCCGGGCGCGTTTGATGCGGCCGGCCTTGGGCCTCGTTCTGCCGGTCACCGTGGCCGTCCTCTGGGAATTCATCGTTCGCATGGGCTGGGCAAGCGGGCGGCTGGCGCCGCCGCCCTCGGTCGTGTTCGCCACCTTCGTCGATCTGGCCCGTACCGGCGATCTGCAGCGCAATACGCTCGTAACCTTGGTGCGGGTTGCGGCCGGCTTTGGCATCGGTGTGGCCGCCGCCACGATCATCGGCGCTGCGGCCGGGTATTCGTCCATAGTGCGGCGTCTTCTTGACCCGAGCCTGCAGGCGCTGCGCGCCATCCCCTCGATCGCCTGGGTGCCGCTGTTCATTCTATGGCTCGGCATCTTCGAAGCGTCGAAAGTGACGTTGATCGCGGTCGGCGTTTTTTTCCCGGTCTATCTCGGCCTGATGGGCGCGATCCAATCCGTCGATCGCAAATTGGTCGAAGTCGGTCGCGCTTTCCGGCTGTCGGACATCGCAATGGTGCGCCGGATTTTACTGCCGGCGGTGTTGCCGGCTTATGTCATTTCATTGCGTTCGGGCCTGGGTCTCGGCTGGATGTTCGTCGTCGCCGCCGAGCTGATGGGCGCATCCGAAGGGCTCGGCTATTTGCTGATCGACGGCCAGCAGCTCGGCAAACCGGCCGAAATCGTCGCCGCGATCGTCGCCTTCGGCATTGTCGGCAAAGCGACCGATTGGCTGATCGTGCTGGTCGCCGCGCCGTTCCTGCGCTGGGAAGACGTGGTTCGAGCCGAATAGGCGCTTCGCATGCTCATTCTCGAACGCGTTGGCAAAACCTATCCGAACGGCGTGCACGCGCTGGGCGGCGTGTCGCTCGACGTCGCGCTGGGCGAAATCGTCGCCGTGATCGGCGGCTCGGGCTGCGGAAAATCGACCCTGTTGCGCGCCATCGGCGGGCTCGATCCGGCAAGCGAAGGTTCGATCGTGCTCGACGGCGAGCGCATCGCGGCACCGCATGAAAAGATCGGCATCATTTTTCAGGAGCCGCGGCTGCTGCCCTGGCTCAAAGTTGTCGAGAATGTCGGCTTCGGGCTCGGTGACCGGCCGAAACAGGAGCGCGCCCAGCGGGTCGCGGCGGCGCTCAAGCGCGTCGGGCTTGCCGACAAGGCCGGCGTATGGCCGCGTGAACTTTCCGGCGGCCAGGCGCAGCGCGTCGCCATTGCCCGCGCCTTGGTGCCGCGACCGGAAGTGCTGTTGCTCGATGAGCCGTTCTCCGCGCTCGATGCTTTTACCCGCACGGATCTGCAGGATCATCTGCTCGATCTGTGGGCCGACGCCAAACCGACCTTGATCCTGGTCACTCACGACGTCGATGAGGCGATCGTGCTTGCCGACCGCATCATGGTGATGTGCCCGCGCCCGGGCCGCATTTTCGATGAGATCGAAGTCGACCTGCCGCGGCCCCGCGACCGCCAGTCCGCCGCCTTCGATTTCGCCAAACGCCGCGTGCTCGCCGCGCTCGACCGTTCGCTGCAACGCGTCTCGAGCGGCGCCGAGGACGAGCCCAAGGCCGAGGCCGGCGCGGCGTTATGGTGGTAACGCCCGGGTCACAATGAATTTGGCGTACCCGGCTTGTGCGGGGCATCCGCGGCTTTATACACAACGCGAAAAGAGGGAGTGCACGTCATGGATGCCGCCGGGCTGCGCGCGCTGCAGGCGCCGATCAAGGAGCGTTACAAGGCCGATCCCAAGGCCGGCTTCATTACGCTCAAAGCCAAAGGCGCCCTCGACGACGCCAATATCGCCTGCAAGGTCGAGACCGGCCGCGCGCTTGCGGTCGCCGGGCTGCATCCGGCCACCGGCGGATCGGGCATGGAATTGTGCTCGGGCGACATGCTCCTGGAAGCTTTGGTCGCTTGCGCCGGCGTAACGCTCAAAGCGGTGGCCACGGCGATCGACGTCCCGCTCAAATCCGGCGCGGTCAGCGCCGAAGGCGATCTCGACTTTCGCGGCACGCTCGGCGTCGCCAAGGAGGCGCCGGTCGGCTTTGCGCAGATCCGGCTCCGCTTTGACCTCGACACCGACGCGCCGGCCGACAAACTCGATCAGCTTCTCAAACTCACCGAGCGCTATTGCGTGGTCTATCAGACGATCAAATGTGGGCCGCCGGTCGAGATAAGCCTCAAACGGAAAATCTGATCGCTTTCGTTCCGTTTGCTGGCCCGGCCTCTTCCTAAAGTAGCGAGTGGCTTATCCCACCGCGGTGCAATCATGTCCCCGCTGATCGCTTTCCTGCTTGACCTCATCGCCAAAATGGCGCTGACGGCGACCATCGTCGTTATCATCTCTGTTGTCGTCGAGCGCTCCGGACCGTTCGTCGGTGCGCTGATTGCGGCGCTGCCAACCGCTGCCGGCGCGGCCTATATCATTCTCGCTTTCGAGCACCCGCCCGACTTCATCGCCGCGAGCGCAGTCGGCAGCGCCGCGGCAACGGCGGCCGTTTCGATCTTTGCTTACACCTATAGCGTATTGGCGCAGCGTCACGGTTTACTGCTTAGCATGAGCGTGGCTATCGCGATCTGGTTCGTGGCCGCCGCCGTCTTGCGGATTGTCGCCTGGACGCCACTCACGGCGGCGCTCCTCAACATTGGCGTGTTCGGAATGACAGTGCCGCTAAGCTGGCGCTATCGCACCTCGGGCCGGCCGGCGAAGTTTCTGCGCTCAGCCTATGACATCCCGCTGCGCGCGCTCACCGCCGCTATCGTGGTCGCTGCCGTGACCGCGGCGAGCTACAGTATCGGTTCATTCCTTTCCGGCGTCTTCGCGGTATTTCCGATCGTGATGGGTTGTTCAGCCGTCATCCTCCATCCGCGCGTCGGCGGCATTGCATCGGCGAGCATGTTTGCGCATGCGCAAATCGCACTGAACGGGCTTTGGCTCGGATTTCTCACGATGCACTATCTGGTGGCACCGCTCGGCGTGTGGGGCGCATTCGCGCTCGGGCTGATGGTGTGCGTTTGCTGGAGCGGGCCGCTCTTCCTCATTCGGATGCGCGCTATGAGTCGCCCTTCGCCAGTTGCGCCTTGAGCACGTAGAGCGCTTCAAGCGCCTCGCGCGGCGACATTTCGTCGGGATGAAGCGCGCTAAGCGCTGCGACCACGGCATCGAGCGCAGCGTCGCGCGGCGGCGTAGCCGGGGGACGCGCTACAGCGAACAGCGGCAGGTCGTCGATCAACCGGCGCGTCGGCGAGGTCCGGTCCTCTGCTTCGATCTGCGCCAGCACGACTTTGGCGCGCTCGATAACGCTCGGTGGCAGGCCGGCGAGCTTGGCGACCTGGATGCCGTAGGATCGGTCGGCGGCACCGGCGACAACCTCATGCAGGAACACGACGTCGCCTTGCCACTCTTTGACGCGCATCGTGGCATTGTGCAGCCGCGGCAGCTTTGCCGCGAGCGCCGTCATTTCGTGGAAATGAGTGGCGAACAGCGCGCGGCAGCGATTGTTCTCGTGCAGATGCTCGATGGTCGCCCAGGCGATCGATAGGCCGTCGAAGGTCGCCGTGCCGCGGCCGATCTCGTCCAAAATGACCAAAGCGCGCTCGCCGGCCTGATTGAGGATCGCCGCGGTCTCGACCATCTCGACCATGAAGGTCGAATGGCCTCGCGCCAGATCGTCGGCGGCGCCGACCCGCGAGAATAAGCGATCGACGGTGCCGATATGCGCAGCCTTAGCCGGCACGAATCCGCCCATCTGGGCCAGGACGGCGATCAGCGCGTTCTGGCGCAGGAAGGTCGATTTACCGGCCATGTTCGGGCCGGTGATAAGCCAGATACGGCCGGCCGCTGCCCCCGCCGCGGCATCGGCCGGCGGCGACAGATCGCAATCATTGGCGACGAACGGTCCGCCGCTGGCGATCAGCGCTTGCTCGACCACCGGATGGCGTCCGCCGGTAATGGCAAAAGCGAGACTGCCGTCGACCTCCGGCCGCGTATAGTCGCGCTCGACCGCCAGCGCAGCCAGTGCAGTCGTGACGTCGAGTAGCGCCAGCGCATTCGCCGCTTCCTTGATCGCCACGCTGGCTGCGGCAACGGATGCGGCGAGGCGGTCGAAGATTTCCAGTTCCAGCGCTAGCGCGCGTTCAGCGGCATTGGCGATCTTGGCTTCGAGCGCGCCGAGCTCGGTGGTGGTGAAGCGCACCTGCCCGGCGGTGGTCTGGCGATGAATGAACGTGGCATTGAGCGGCGCGGCCAATAGTTTCTCGCCGTGCTGCGCCGAAACGTCGACGAAATAGCCGAGCACGTTGTTATGCCGGATCTTTAGCGCGCGGATGCCTGTGGTCTCGGCGTAGCGCACCTGCAGCGCGGCGATGACGCGGCGCGATTCGTCACGCAGCGCGCGTGCCTCATCGAGCGCCGGCTCGTAGCCGTCGCGGACAAAACCGCCGTCGCGGCGGAACGCCGGCAACTCCTCCGCCAGCGCCCGCTTCAGCTCGACAGCGACCGCAGCGTCGGGCTGGCGCAGCGCCGTGACGGCTTGCGCCAACTCGCGCGGCAACGCGCCAAGCGCCGCGAGCCGCGCGGCAATTTCGCCAGCCGCGAAAATACCGTCGCGGATCGCCGCGAGGTCGCGCGGACCGCCGCGGCCGACAACGATGCGTGACAGCGCGCGAGCAAGATCGGGGGCTGCCTTCAGCCCGCCGCGCACCTCGTTGCGCATGGCGCTGTCGTTGACGAAGACCGCCACGGCATCGAGCCGATGCGCGATCTCGGCGGGATCGGTGAGCGGCGCGGCGAGCCGCTGCGCCAACAGCCGCGAGCCGGCGGCGGAGACCGTACGGTCGATCGCGGCAAGGAGCGAGCCGCGCCGCTCGCTGCCAAGCGTGCGCACCAGTTCGAGATTGCCGCGCGTCGCCTGATCGATCTGTAGCGTGGCGCCAGCCGCTTCGCGCGCGGGGACCGACAGCGGTGGCCGCTTGCCGAGCTGGGTGCGTTCGACATAAGTGATGGCAGCCGCCGCGGCGGCGAGCTCGAGGCGCGAAAACGTACCGAACGCGGCGGTCGTCGCCACGCCGAAAAACGACGCGAGTCGCCGCTCCGCGGTCGCGCCATCGAATACGTCGCGCGTAAGCGGCGTGAGCGCCGGCAGCGCGCGCAGAAAGGCCGCGAGCTCGGTGTCGGCATAGAGCGCATCGGATACGAGGATTTCGCCCGGTTCGATGCGCGCGATTTCGGCGGCGAGCGAGGTACGGTCGCATTCGGCAACGCGAAATTCGCCGGTAGATATGTCGATCCAGCCAAGCGCAAAGCGGTCTTCGCCTGATGAGGCGCGGCTGCGCGCCAACGCCAGTAGAAAATTGTTGCGTTTGGCGTCCAGCAGCGAATCCTCGGTCAGCGTGCCGGGCGTCACCAGCCGCACCACGTCGCGGCGCACCACGCTCTTGGCGCCGCGCTTGCGCGCTTCCGCGGGATCCTCGAGCTGTTCGCACACCGCGACGCGGTGGCCGAGCGCGATCAGCCGATGCAAGTATTCGTCGGCGCGCTCGATCGGCACGCCGCACATCGGAATATCGCGGCCGAGATGCTTGCCGCGCTTGGTCAGCATGATGCCGAGCGCGCGGGAGGCCGTTTCGGCGTCATCGAAGAACAGCTCGTAGAAATCGCCCATCCGGTAGAACAACAGGCAGTCCGGATTGGCCGCTTTGATCTCGATATATTGCTCCATCATCGGGGTGACGCGGCCCAACTCGTCGGGCGCTTTGGGCGTCACACCCGCGGCGTCATCCGCTGCCACGGCGGTACCGCGGCCGGCGGTCTCGGGCTCTACTTGGTCGGCCGTGATGGTGCGTGCTGCGTCCATGCCGGTGACGCTAGCAAAAAAATGGATGTCGTGCCCGGTCGCCTAGCTCGCATCCACGACTTAGATTTTCGGCAACGCAGCGGGGTTATGGTCTAGTCGCCGGCTCCCCGGAACCGAAAGGTCGGGCTTGGCGGTGATTGGCGATGATCAGCCCGGCCCGCCCGGATTATGTGGGCCGCCGTTCGAGCGGAATGTAAGTCCGCGCGTCCGGTCCGCTATAGAGCGTAAGCGGCCGGATCAGAATATTGTTTTCCATCTGCTCGAGCGCTTGCACGGCCCAGCCGGGCACACGGCCGATGGCGAAGATCGGCACAAACAAGTCACGCTTGATGCCGAGCAGGTGGTAGACCACACCGGAATAGAAATCGACGTTCACATTGACGCCGTGGCGCGCATAGGGCGCCATCGCCGCCACGACCGCCTGGAGAATCTCATACCAGCGCGGCTGGCCCATCTCCTTCGACAGGCGCTCGACGCCGGCGCGCATATGCCGCGCGCGCGGGTCCTCGGCGCGGTAGACACGATGGCCGAAGCCGGTGATCGCTTCGCCTGCCTTGCGCTTGTCGCGCACGTAATCCGCGGCACGCGACGGATCGCCGATGTCCTCGGCCATTTTCATCACGTCCTCGGCGGCGCCGCCATGCGCCGGCCCCGACAAAGCCGCGATCGCCGCGGTGACGGCGGCATGAAGATTGGCCTCGGTGCCGATGACCACGCGCGCGGTGAACGACGAGGCGTTGGAGCCGTGCTCGGCGTGCAGTACGAGGTCGCGGTCGATCAGTTGCGCGGCATCGGCGCTCGGCTTTTCGCCTTTGAGCATCCACAACAGATTGGCGGCGTGCGACAATTCCTTGCTCGCGGCGAGCGGGTCGAGCCCTTCGCGAAGGCGTGCATGCGCCGCGACGATCATTGGAACTTGCGAGGTCAAGCGAATGCCCTTGCGCAGCACCGCCTCGCGTGAATTATCGGCGGTCTCGGGATCGAAGGCGGCGAGCGCCGAGGCTGCGGTGCGCAACACGTCCATCGGATGCGCGTGCTTGATGGTGCGGATGATGTCGAGGATCGGCGCCGGTAATTCGCGCGCCGCCTTCAGTGCGTGATCGAACTCCGCCAGTTGAGCCTTGCTCGGCAACTCGCCGTGCAGCAACAGCCATGCGGTTTCCTCGAACGACGAATGCTCGGCGAGATCGTGGATCGAATAGCCGCGGTAGCGCAGCTCGCCGATGCGGCCGTCAATGAAGGTGCACGGCGAGCGGTCGAAATAGACGCCCTTAAGACCGCGGTGAATCTTGATCGGTTCGTTTGTTTCAGTCATCTATGCCTCGTCACTACTCGCCCGAACTCAACATGAATCCCATCGAACGCTGTTTCGATACAGTACGCGGTCGTCATTTCAAGATCGTTTTGCCGGAAGGTGATGACATTCGCGTGCTCGCCGCCGCGCGCGGTCTCATTGACCGGGAAATTGCGCGCCCGACCGTGCTTGGCGCGCCGGATTCGATAACCGAAGCCGCGCACGCCGCCGGCATCGGACTCGACGGCATCGAACTGATCGATCCGCGCAGCGATGCGTGCGCGCAGCCTTACGGTGCAGCCGTCGCCAGTGCGCGCGAGACGATAACGCCGGCGATGGGCGTTCGCCTGGTGACGAAGCCGCTGTATTTTGCCGGCATGATGGTTCGGCAAGGCGACGCCGACGCCATGGTCGCGGGCGCGGCAAATCCGACGCGCCGCGTCATTGAAGCCGGATTGATGACGGTCGGGCTGGCGCCGGGTATTACCCTGCCGTCGAGCTATTTTCTGATCGTCGTGCCGGACTTCCTCGGGCAGGGGCCGCGCTCTTTCATATTCGCCGATTGCGCGGTCAACGCCGACCCGACAGCGGAAGAATTGGCCGATATTGCGCTCGCATCGGCCGCCAGCGCGAAAAATCTGCTCGGCGAAGCGCCGCGCGTCGCTATGCTGTCGTTCTCGACCAAAGGGAGCGCTCAGCATGCGCGCGTCGACAAGGTGCGGCGCGCGCTCGATCTGGTGCGGGCGCGCGCGCCGGATCTGGCGGTGGATGGCGAATTGCAAGCCGATGCCGCCGTGGTGCCCGCGGTCGCGGAAAAGAAGCTGAAATATCTTGGTGCCGTCGCTGGCCGCGCCAATGTGCTGATTTTCCCCGATCTCGACGCCGGCAATATCGGCTATAAGCTTGTGCAGTGGCTGGGTGGCGCCACCGCCGTCGGCCCGTTTCTGCAAGGTTTTGCCAAGCCGATCAGCGATCTGTCGCGCGGCGCGTCGATTGACGACATCATTACGACTTGCGCCATCGTCCTCGCGACGGCGTGACGCGATACTATCAGGCAACCGGTCCGAGAGCATTCCGCCGTTTCACGTCGTCAAAATGCCGCCGTCGACGGGAATGACCGTTCCGGTAATAAAACCTGCACGGTCGGAGGCAAGGAACGCCGTCAAGTCGGCAACGTCCGCGGTCGTGGCAAGACGGCCGAGCGGAATGCGCGGCAATATTCTTTGCCGCGCCTCATCGGTCAGAGCCGCATGCGTCATCGCCGTATCCAAAATCGCTGGTGCGACGGCATTGACGGTAATGCCGTTTGGTCCGAGTTCGCGCGCGAGCCCCATGGTCAGCGCCACGACGGCGGCCTTGGTCGCGCCGTAAAGCGTGTTGCCCACCGAGCCGCCGCCGCGCATCGCCGAGATCGACGCGATGTTGATGATGCGGCCGCGGCGCGCAGCCACCATCCCCGGAACCGCCGCCTTCACGCAATTGATGATGCCGTCGATATTGACTCGGGCGACGCGGTCGAATTCGCTTGCCGGCAAATCGGCAACCCGACCGATCGAGAGCAGGCCTGCGGCATTCACCAGAATTTCAGGCGCTCCGGTTTTGCCGCGCAAACCGGCGAAGGCCGCTTCGACGCCGGCCGCCTCAGCGACGTCCAGCGTGACAGCGTGAGCGGACAATCCATCCCGTGCCATCGCTGCGGCGGTACGCGTGGCCGCGTCCCGGTCGCGATCGGCAACCCAGACCGTGCAACCTTCGCCCGCCAGTGCGCGGGCGATCGTTTCGCCTATTCCGGCGCCGCCACCGGTGACGAATGCGACGCGACTTTTGAGGTTGAGATCCATCTTGATCGCGTCGCAATTCGTTGGCCCGGCGGGGCTACGCCGCCTTCTTCTGATCGACGGCGATGTCGCTGTCGTGCCGATCCGTCATCGCATAGACCGACAGCGCGCTGATCGCGCTGACGACGAGGATGTAGAGGCAGATCAGCCAGGGCTGGCCGCCGCCCAACGGCAACAGCGCCGTCGCGACAATCGGTGTCAGTCCGCTCGCGAAGATTCCCGAGAACTGATAGACGAAAGAAATTCCGGTATAGCGCACGCGCGTATCGAACAGTTCGGAGAACAGCGCCGCCTCCGGACCGTAGACCGCCGGATACACCAAAGCGAACGGCACCGCGACCGCGATAATCGTCAAAAGCGGCGATTGCGGTCCCATCAGCCAGAACGCCGGAAACGACAGTACGCCGATCAACAGACTGGCGATGCCGAACACTTTGCGCCGCCCGATACGGTCCGACAGCCGGCCGCAGATCGGCAGCATGACGATCATGATCGCGGAAGCCACCATCACCGCCAACAACGCGGTCTGCCGCGTCATGTGGAGCGTGCTGGTGAGATAGCCGACGAGGAAAACGCCGTACATGTTGAAGGTCACGCCCTCGATGTAGCGGGCGCCGAGCCCCAGCAGGGTATTCTTGCTGTGCGTGCGGAACAGCTCGGCGACGGGCACCGCCGCGATCTGTTTCTGCTGCTGCGCCACTTTGAACGCCGGCGTTTCCAGAATGCGCAACCGGATATAGAGGCCGATGGCGACAAGAACCGCGCTGAGCAGGAAGGCAATCCGCCAGCCCCAGGCGAAGAAATCGTCGTTATTGAGGAACGACAGCAGATTGACGACGCCGGCGCTGAGCAATAGCCCCGCCGGCACACCGATTTGCGGCCACGCACCATAGAAGCCGCGTTGACCTCCGGGCGAATGCTCGACCGCCATGAGAACAGCACCGCCCCATTCGCCGCCGATGCCGATGCCCTGGAAGATACGGAGCGCCAACAGCAGCAGCGGAGCCCACATCCCGGCGGATGCGTAGGTTGGCAACAGTCCGATCAGGAAGGTGGCGACCCCCATGATCAACAACGTCAGGATCAGGACCGTCTTGCGGCCGAGGCGGTCGCCATAGTGGCCGAAAATGATGCCGCCGATCGGCCGCGACAGGAAGCCGACGAAGAATGTGCCGTAGGCCAATAGGGTGGAGATCAGGACGTCGGCGTTGGGAAAAAACAGCTTGTTGAGCACCAGCGGCGTCATCACGCCGTAAAGGAAGAAATCATACCATTCGATCGTGGTGCCGATAGCGCTCGCTAGCGCGATAGTGCCGATCGACATCGTCGCGCCGTCGTCCTTCTTGTAAGCCTGATCCATTTCTCTCTCCCCTCACTTGTTATGAACCGGCGCTTAAGCCGCCGGCAGTCCCAGCAAATTTCGCGCCTCGGCGCAGCTTGCTGCGTGGCGCCCGTAATCGCCGCACAGGCCGGCGAGACGCGCGACCAGCTCGGCGTTGCTCTTGGCCAGCCGGTCCTTGTCGAACTTGATATTGTCCTCGAGCCCAGTGCGGGCGTGGCCACCGAGCTCAAGACACCAGCGATTGACCTCGAGCTGATGCCGCGCAATGCCGGCGGCGGACCATGTCGCGTCCGGCATGATCTCTTTGAGCTCACCGACCAGGAACTCCAGCAATTTGCGCCGCGCCGGCAGCGCATTGGGGATGCCCATGACGAACTGGACTTGGCACGGCCGCTTGAGCAGGCCGCGGTCGGCGAGCGTCTTGGCGTTGTAGAGCATCGCCACGTCGAAGACCTCGATCTCCGGTTTGACGTTGTTTTGCAGCATCGATTGCGCGAGGTCTTCGACGAGTTGCGGCGGATTTTCATAGATCTGCGCCGGAAAATTCACCGAGCCGGTGGCGAGTGACGCCATGTGCGGTTTCAAGTCGAGCATCCTGCCCCGCTCGCTTTGCTCGCGGCCGCGACCGCCGGTCGAGAACTGTATGATCATGCCCGGGCAATGCTTGGCGACGCCTTCTCCGACCTGCGCGAACAATTCCGGGTCGGAGCTCGGCGACTCATCCGGATTGCGAACGTGGATATGCGCAACGCTGGCCCCCGCTTCGTAGGCTTGGTGCGTCGATTCGATCTGCTCGCTCGGCGTGACCGGGACCGCCGGCGTGTCCTTCTTGCGCGGAATAGCGCCGGTGATGGCAACAGTGATGATGGCGGGGGTCGTCATGGTCATGCCGCAGTTGCGGGGCGTTTGACGATGTGAAACGAACGGATGTCGGGTCGCAGCGCGATTTCCTTCAGCAGTGTGATGAGCGGCGTCGACGCCAGCGGATAGTCGGTCTTGATCGGACCGGCCGCCTTGAGCGCCTGGTATTGGCCGTCGGAATAAAACGCCGCAAGCAACAAATCATCATCGGAAGCGAACGGCCCGCGTTCGCGGCGCACCCGGGGGATGCCGGGCTCGATCAGGTCTCCCGGCCGTGCCGTGGTCGGCGCCGCGCCTTTGGCGATGCGGTCAAAGAGGTTGGGGTCGATCGGCCCGGCGATCTCACCGTAATAGCCGAGCACGTATTTGCGCACCTCGTCGGGCACCGTCGCGTAGCGCTCCTTGCCCATGACGTTGAGTACGGCCTGGGTCATGACGAATTGCGCGAACGGGCTGACGATGATCGGATAGCCAAGATCGTGGCGAACGCGCGCGGCTTCTTCCAGAACGTCGGGCAGGCGATGGGCAATGCCGAGCGGCGTCAGCTGCGATTTGAGATTGGATATCATGCCGCCGGGCATCTGATGCTCGTAGTGAAAGGCGTCGTGCTCGACGATGCGCCCGAGCGGCTTGTCCTCGCGCGCGGCGATGTAACGCAGGCGCTCGGCGACTTCGGCGACCGGCGCGAGATCGAGCGGCACAACAATGCCTTCACGCCGCGCGTTCTGCACGAAGCCTTCCGTGGCGGGGTGCGATGCACCGTTGGCCAAAGTGGAGGTTGCCGTGTGCACCACGTCGACGCCGAGTTCGATGGCGCGGAGCGCCGTGTAGGGGGCGAGCCCGGTCAGGCAATGCGAATGCAGATGCAGCGGCAGCGCCCCGCAAACAGTTTTGAGCGCGGGTACCAGCGTATGCGCACGTTCGGGAGTGAGTAGTCCGCTCGGGTCCTTGATGTAAACCGCATCGACGCCGAGCTTGATCAGTTCGCGCGTCTTGTGTGCGTAATAATTGTCGGTATGGACCGGGCTCAGCGTGTAGACCACGCCGCCGGCGGTATAAAGGCCGGCCTGCTTTGCTGCGCGCACCGGCACTGCCATGTTGCGCATATCGTTGAGCGCGTCATAGGGCGTGTGGTAGCGGATGCCGTTGGCAAAAATCCGTTGCGCCGTCAGTTCGACGATGTCGTCGGGAAAGAATTCGAACGTGAACAGGCTTTGCCCGCGCGTCATCACGATCAGCGGCGTATTCTTGACCCAGCCGCTGAGGATGCGCATCCGCTCCCAAGGGTCTTCGCGCAGATAGCGCACGCAGACGTCGAACACCGCCCCACCGACGAGGTCGATGGCCTCGAAGCCGGCGCGATCGAGCCGCGGCGCGATGTCGGCCATCATTGCCGTGGTCATGCGTGTCGCCCACAGGCATTGGTGCGCGTCGCGCAGCGTCACGTCGACGAGCCGTATGGTTTTGCCCGCGCCCATTACTGCACCGTCGTGCCCAGCCGGTCTTCGACCCAGCGGGTATGAATTTCCGCCCGAGCGAATTCGGGCCGCTGCAGCAGGGCGGCATGAAACGGCACCGTGGTGGCGATGCCGGCGACGTCGAACCGCGCCAGCGCCGAGGACGCCGTTTTTATCGCCGATGCGCGGTCGCGGCCGGTGATGATCAGCTTGCCAAGCATGGAGTCATAGAACGGCGGTACCACGTAATTTTCGTAGACGTGGCTGTCGAGCCGGATGTCACGGCCGCTCGGCGGGCGCCAGCGCTTGAGCATCCCGGGCGAGGGACGAAAGTCGTTCTCGGCGTCCTCGGCATTGATGCGGAATTCGATCGCGACCGGCGCGCCGACCTGCGCCGGCACAAGCGAGAGCCGCTCGCCGGCGGCGACGCGAAACTGCTCGGCCACGAGGTCGTTGCCGGTCACCATCTCGGTCACCGGATGCTCGACCTGGATGCGGGTGTTCATTTCGATGAAGAAGAAGCGCGCGCTCTCGCTGTCGTAGATGAATTCGATGGTTCCGGCGTTCACGTAATTGAGCGCGCGCACAAGCGTCAGCGCGGCGTCAGCCATGGCCTCGCGCGCCGACGGTTCGAGCACCGGCGACGGCGCCTCTTCGATGAGTTTCTGATGTCGGCGCTGCACGCTGCAATCGCGCTCGCCGAGCTGGACATAATTGCCGTGCCGGTCGCCGAACACCTGAATCTCGATATGCCGGACTTTTGGGAAAAACCGCTCCAGATAGACGTCCGGCCGGCCGAACGCCGCGGCCGCTTCCGCGCAGGCCTGCGCGAACAATTCATTGAAGGCATTCGGGGTGTTGACGACGCGCATGCCGCGGCCGCCGCCGCCGGCGCTGGCTTTCAGCAGCAACGGATAGCCGATCGCATCGGCGTGCTGCTTAGCCTCGGACGCTACGGTGAAGCCTTCGCTTGAGCCCGGCACCACGGGAACGCCCAATGACGCCGCGGTCTGCCGGGCGGCGACCTTGTCGCCCATCCGTGCGATGACCTCGGCGCTCGGACCGATAAAGATCAATCCCTCCTCGGCGCAGCGGGCGGCAAAGCCGGCATTCTCCGCCAAAAAACCGTAGCCGGGATAAAGCGCGTCGCATTGGCAGGCGGAGGCCACTTCGATCAGCGCTGCTTCATTGAGATAACTTGCTTTGGATGGCGGCGGCCCGATGCACACGGCATGGTCGGCGGCCCAGCGATGTGGTGAGTTGCCATCCGCCGAAGAATAGACTGCGACGCTGTCGAGCCCGAGCCGCCGACAGGTGCGGATGGCGCGCAAGGCGATCTCTCCGCGATTGGCGATCAATACGCGACGCACCGCCGTGGTCCTCCGGACAAGGCCGTCCTTTCAGCGGCGGCCATTTTTTTTCTTTCCCCCGTGACTTTGACAGCGAAAAATCATATTGCAAGATATTACGAGTTGTTTTTTGATAAAACGCATGGAAACGCCCCCGCATCCCGCCAACACAACCAAACCGCGAGCAAAGCGCGCGCAGGGTGGACGCGCGGCCGCGGCTAAGGCCGAGCACGCTTTTCCGACCATCAAGGCGCTCGCCATTATCGAAACCTTGGCGACGGCGCGGCGTCCGCTCGGTGTCAGCGAGATCAGCGCGCTGCAAGGCATGCCGAAGCCGACCGCGCACCGCATCGTGCGCATGTTGGAAGGTGAAGGGCTGTTGCAACGCGAGCCGGGCAAGCGACGTTTCGTTCCCGGCGCCCGGCTTCTGCAGCTCGGCCTCGGGATCGTCGCGGCGTCGATGTTGCGCGCGCCGCGTCACGCGATCCTGGAGGCGCTGTCCAATGCAATCGGCGAAACCTGCAATTTCGGCGTGATGGCCGGCAGCCACGTCGTTTATCTCGACCGCGTCGAATCGGCCTGGCCGCTCGGCTTGCGCTTCGAGTCCGGGTCGCGCGTCCCGCTGCATTGCACGGCGATGGGCAAGCTGTTTCTCAGCATGTTGCCGCCGCGCAAACGTGCGGCGCTCATTCGCGCCCTGCCGCTACAACGCTACACCGAAAACACCATGACCGAAGTGGCTCGGCTCGATCGCGAGCTGGAAAAGATCCGGGCATTGGAAATTTCGACCGACAATCAGGAATTTCTGGCCGGCGTGGTGTGCGTGGCCGTCCCCGTCCACGGGCGCAACGGCCAACCGGTCGCGGCGGTGGCGATTTCGGCCCCGCTGGCGCGCATGACGCTTGAGCAAGGCTTGCGCCATGTCGCGTTGCTGCAGGACGCCTCGAAGCGGCTTTCGGCAACACTCGACGACGAAGCCGATGACGATCGGACCAGACCTGAAAGCGAAACCTGAGAAAATGTGGGGGTGCGCGTGAGCCTGAGTTACGACGAAATCGCCGAAATCGTCAAAATCATCGATGGCAGCTCGTGCGACGAGGTGATCGTCGAGACCGGCGACATCAAGCTTATCGTGCGGCGAAATATCGCCGGTATCACCGCTACGCCGTCGCCGGTTGCAGCCCCGGCGATCGCGCCAACAGCCGCGGCGCCGGCACCCCGCGTAACGCCGCCGCCGGCGGCTGCCCCAGCCAAAACCGCAATTGCGCCACACCAGATCGAGGTCGCCGCGCCGATGGTCGGCACGTTTTACTGTGCGCCGTCGCCCGATGCTGCGGCATTCGTCGAGGTTGGCAGCATGGTCCGCAAGGGCGATCCGCTCTGCCTGATCGAGGTGATGAAGCTATTTACCACCATCGCCGCCGAGCATGACGGCCGCATCGTTGCGATCGGCGCAGAGAACGCCGAGCTTGTCGAATACGGCCGCATGCTCTTCGTCATCGAGCCGGCGTGACGGACGATCATATTCTAAGTCTGCGATCCCATCTTAGCGAGCGCCGCCAGATCGGTGCCGGTCTGCTCCACGCTGACGCCCGAGGTTTGGACGCCGATGAACCAGATCGGCAGGATGCAGATGACCGTCAGCACCCCGAGAATGAGATAAAGCGTCGACGAGGCCATGGCGGCGCTCATGATGGGGAACAGATAGACCAGAACGACGCCGCCCAGAAACCGCGTGATGCTCTCGCCCAGCATCGATCCGGTGCCGCGGAGCCGCGTCGGAAACTGCTCGGCCATGTAAAGTTTTGCCAGCGGGAATCCCGCATAGACAAAGCCCCAGACGACGATCGCCGCCACGATCGTTCCGACCTGCGACAACGGTTGACCGAGCGCGATCGTGCCCGCCGCCGTTATCGTCATGATGATGACGAGCCCCCAACGCCGGCTGATCTTGTCGCCGAGCGCTCCCGCGATCGCCGTCGTGATCACCGTCCAGAATAACAGGCCCGAGGTGTAGTAGAGCGCATCTTCCTTGCCCGCGCCCATGCGTTGCAGGATCGAAGGTCCGTAGATCGTGATCACGTAGAAGACGATGAACGGCGACAGCAGCGCCAGATAGGCCACCGTGCAGCGTTGCAGGTATGGATAACGGAACAGGTCGAAGATCGAGACGCGCCGCTGCGCTGTCGCCTCAAGGACTTTGAGCGAACCTTCGTCGATGAGTTTTTCGTCGTGCGGGACCTGACTGCGAGTCTCGAGGTCTTCGACGAACGCCCGCACCCTGTCGGCCTTGCCGACCTTCAAAAGAAAGCGCGGCGATTCAGGGAGATATTTGATGATGATGGGCACAATGAGGATGGGAATGCCGCCGAGCATCAGCAGCACCCACCACGCCTCGCTGGCCGGCAAGCGGCCGACGACCAGCGCGCCGGCAAGCGTGTTAAGCCCATAGGAAAAGCCGAGCAGAGAATTGGCAAGGCCGACGGCGGTGCCGCGCCATTGCTTGTTGACGAATTCGGAGAGCAGCAAATACGGAACCGGAAATACGGCGCCCTGGCCGAGGCCGGCGACGAAACGACAGAGTGCGAGCTCGGTGACGTTCTGGGCGAACGCCGCCGAGAACGTAACGATGCTGAAAATGACAATTCCGGCAACCAGCGTCGATTTCCGGCCGAAGCGATCCGCCAACCGGCCCGCCGGGAGCAAGCCAATGACGATCCCCAAAGTGCCGGCGCTGCCGATCAGCCCCATGTTGCTCGGGGACAGTTGCCATTCGTTTTTCAGAATGAAAAGGACCGGGGCGATGATGCCGATGTCAAAGGCCTCCAATATCCAGATAACGCCAAGGAGGCCGACGAGAAACAAGATCTTGCGATTGACCGGCATCCGATCGAGCCGCGCCAGCAGATTCTCTTGCGCCAATAAATCGCTCGGATGCTGGGCCGTGGAGTGTGTTGATGCAGTCGACATTTTCCCTCCCCCTAGATTTTCGGTTTCTTAATTCTCTTCCCACTGGCGTTTGCATCTCGCAACGCCGACCGGCGGCCGATCGCATTTCCATCCCCGAGGTGGCCGTCTCACTGCGGCAGCGAGCCTCGTTGTCGTCAGATTAGCACTATGCTATCTCTTTTTAAAACTAGACGTCTCACCCAATGAGAATCTGTACCATTGCCGGGACGCACAGACGAGCAGCCCGCCGCGTCGCGGCGGACGAACTCGCGGCAGAGGGAGGAGATACAGTGATGATCGCCAAAAAACTGGGGTGGCTCGCCGCCAAGACATTCGCGTTGGCATTCGTGTTGGCTTTCGTCGGTGGCGCGGCGCAGGCGCAGGATAAATATCCGGATCATCCGATCAATTTTATCGTGCCGTGGGGGCCGGGCGGAGGCGCCGATCTGTTGGCGCGCACCGCCGGCAAGATCATGTCGACCGATCTCGGCGTCTCGCTGCCGGTGCTCAACGTGCCGGGCGCCACCGGACAGACCGGCATCACCAAGCTTCTGAATTCCCCGGCCGACGGCTATACGCTCGCCGTGCTGATCGGCGACACCTACTCATTGCTGGCCGGACCGCATCCCGGCTTCACTGCCGATCAGGTCATTCCGCTTGCCATCATGATCCAGCAGCCGTCCGGCTATTGGGTCAACACCCAGAGCAAATGGCGCACGTGGCAAGACCTAGCGGCGACGGCCAAGCAGCAAACGCTCAAGGTCGCGGTGCTCGGCTTTGGCAGCGCCGACGACATCACCACCTCTTATCTCGACAAACAGGGTTTCAAGTTCGAGCCGATCCCGTATGCGGAGCCGGAGCTGCGGTATACCTCGATTCTCGGCGGCAATGCCGACGTGCTCTATGAGCAAACCGGCGATGTGCGCAGCTATTTCGATGGTGGCAAGATCAGGCCACTGATCTTCTTCTATTCGCATCGGCTTACTATTCCGCAATTTGCCAATGTCCCGGTATCAAAAGAATTCGGCTACGACGTGACGCTGCCGCAGTTCCGCGCCATTGTTGTCAAAGCGGGCACCGATCCGGCGCGGGTTAAGCTCCTGTCCGACGCGCTGGCGAAGGTGGCGAAGACGCCGGACTTCAAGGCCTATCTCGATCAGCAATATGCCGATCCGGACAGTTATGTGCCGATGGATAAGGCGCGCGGCTTCATGGATTCATGGCTCGATCAGGCCAAGAGCATTCTGGCGTCGACGAAAACAGGATCGAAGTGAGTTCGGCCAAACCAGTCACGGTGGTGGATCGGTGCCGGGCGACGCTGCCTTATCTCGTCGTGCTCGCGGCGGGCGCCTATCTCTACTACACCGCTGAGAACTTCGAGTTCGAACAGTCGTCGGGCCGCATCGGTCCGGGCGCCTGGCCGAAGCTCGTTCTGATCCTGATGCTGGCGTCGGCGCTGTGGGGCGTTGTGTCAACGGCGTTCCAGCTTGGCGGATCCGACACGGTCGCCGAAGACGCCGATGAGATGGAGGCGCTGATCCGGCCGCCGGAGATTTATCCGTGGCTGGTTTGGGTCGCCGTCGCGGCTACCGTCGGCTACCTCCTGATCCTGCCGATCATCGGCTTTTTTCTGGCGACGATCGTTTTCGCTTTTGCCCTGATGTATCTCGGCCACTACCGGCGCCTCGTGCCTGCCACCCTGCTGAGTGTGGCGGTCGCGTTCGCCTTCATGTTCATGTTCATGCGCGTGGTCTATGTGGCGCTGCCGGTCGGCATCGCGCCGTTCGATCGCTTGTCTTACGCGCTGATGGCCGCAATGGGCGTACACTAGGAGGCTGCGGCGTGGTCATCGTCAATCTCGCTCATGGCTTCGTCCAGGTCTTCCAGCCGTTTGACCTGTTGATGCTGTTCGTCGGCCTGTTGGTCGGCATGGCTGTCTCGATCATGCCTGGCCTCGGGCTGGTGATGGGTGTGATCCTGGCCCTGCCGTTCACCTATCAGATGGCGATCGAGCCCGCCGTCATCCTGCTCACCGCCATCTATTTCTCAGGCACCTATGGCGGCTGTTTCACTGCCATTCTCTATCGCATCCCGGGCGAGCCGATGGACGTGCCGATGCTGTGGGATGGCTACACCATGGCTAAGCGCGGGCAGCCGGCGAAGGCGCTGGGCTGGGCGCTTCTTGCCGCGCTGATTGCCGGTCTGGTCTCCTCGGCAGTCATGGTGGCGCTGGCCGGGCCAATGAGCGAAGCGGCGCTGAAATTCGATTCGCCGGACTATTTCGCCGCGGTGTTCTTCGGCCTGACAACCGTCGTGGCGCTGGCCGGCAAATCGCTGGTGAATTCGCTGATCAGCCTGTGCATCGGGCTACTGGTGGCGACCATCGGCATCGACAGCATCTATGGTACCGATCGCTTCACCTTCGGCGTCCCGATCCTGCGTGACGGCGTGCAATTGGTCGAGGTGCTGGTCGGCATGTACGGCCTCGGCGAGGTGTTGGCGCGGATCGGCCAAGGCCTGCATCTCGACAAGCCGAAGGATGCCAAGGTCAACGTCGCCACCGAATTTCCGTCGCTGCGCGAATTCCTGGCGATCAAGATGACGCTGCTGCGGAGCACCGTCTTGGGCACCGTGCTCGGCATCGTGCCAGGCGCCGGCGCCACCATTACGTCATTCATTTCCTACGGCATCGAGAAGCAATACGGCCGGCGGCGGCAACTGCTTGGCACCGGCATCCCGGAGGGCATTGTCGCGCCGCAAATCGGCGCCACCGCCTCGGTCGCGGGTCACATGATCCCGCTGCTCACTTTGGGTCTCCCCGGCAGCGGCGCCACCGCCGTCATTCTTGCGGCGTTCCTGCTGCATGGCGTGCAGCCGGGCCCGATGCTGTTCGAGGATCCGGCGTCGTCGCTGATGGTCTACACCATCCTTGCCTCGATGTTCGCCAGCGTCATCGGCATGTGCCTCGTCGGATTCTTCTGGATCAGGGTCGTGGTCAAAGTCTTGACCATTCCGCAGGGCGTTCTGTCGGCGATCGTGGTCATGTTCTGCCTCGTTGGCGCCTACGCCAATCGCAATGACATGTCGGACGTCTGGATGATCGTGATCTTTGGCGTACTCGGCTATCTCTTCGAGAAATTCAAATTTCCGATTTCGCCGATGGTGCTGGGCGCGATTTTAGGACCGGTCGGCGAGAGCGCATTCATGCGCAGCATGATCAGTAGCGATAATGATTGGACCGTGTTCTTCAAAGGCCCGATCTGCGGCGCGACAATGCCCTCCGGGATGCCGGTGCCCAGCAGTTGCCGCCGCCGGCCGTATTGTTTCTCGATGCCGTAGGAAATGAACGAGGTGATGGTGGCGCCGGCGCCTGGCACGATGCCGAGCACGGT
>JBAQAB010000241.1:0-3612 GCA_049285535.1 Xanthobacteraceae bacterium | reverse complement strand
CCTTTCCACCTCTCCCCGCCGCGCGGGGAGAGGTCGAGCGAGCGTAGCGAGCGAGGGTGAGGGGGCCTCTCCGCGATTCTGAGCGCCGCAATGCCGCGCCCAGCGGAGAGGCCCCCTCATCCCAACCTTCTCCCCGCACGCGGGGAGAAGGAGGAGTGTTGCGTCGCTGTTTGAAATGTGAATCGGAGACAACGCGCGCGAAAACGCGGCGCGGCGAATCACGTCCCCGCGTTCGGGTCGTGGTACATCTCGCCGATGATGCCGGTCACGCCGGGCTTTGAGTCGGCGAGATAATAGCGGCCGTCGCGGTCGCGGCTGAGCTTGCCGGCCCCGCGCAACTCATCGAGCGCGCAGGCGACCTCGCGGCCGTCGCGGCTGCCGAGGCCCTCGACGATGTCGGCATAGAACATCGGGCCGGAGCCGAGCGCCTGCTCCACGGTCTGATAGCGCGCCGGGCCAGAGAACACCTTGGCCGCGCAACGCATCAGCGGAATTTCGCCGTCGCGGCCGAACGGCCGCGTGCAGTCGAAACCGGCCTTGGCGCCGGTGCGGCGCCCCTGAAGCGACGGGTCCATGGTCATGCCCATGATGCCGTGCAGCACCATGAGGTCTTGGTCGGCCTGGAAACGCGTCCCCATCGCCCATTCGACTTGGCGGTCGTCGTGGATGTCGATGTCCTCGTCGAACACATAGACGTGCTTGAGCACGCGGATGCCGCCTAACAGCGCGGCGATGGCGTTGCGCGCCTCGCCGTAGACGCGCTGCCGGATCGAGACCCGCAGCGTGTTCGAGCCGCCGGACATTTCGCGCAGGTAGACCGCCACCGGCTCGCGCACGCAGCCTTTGAGAATGCGCATGGCTTCCGCTTCGGCGCGCATCGCCGAAATGACGGCGCTGTCGGTTTCGTCGAGCTTGAACGCCGAGCCGTGCAGCAGCGTGTGATGCAGTACGTCGGCGCGCATGGTGATAGCGGTGCAATGAAACACCGGGTCCATGTGGATCGAGCCGTAATAGCCCATGTATTCGCCGAACGGCCCTTCCGGCTCGACGTAACCGCGCTCGTCGAGATAACCCTCGAGCGTCACTTCGGCGTCGGCCGGCACCAGAATATCGTTGGTCAGGCTTCTCACCACGGGCGCTGGCGCGGCGCGGAACTGTGCCACGAGCGCAAGCTCGTCGCCGCCCAGCCGCGTCGTCGCCGCGAAGAAATCAAGCGGATGCGCGCCGGCGGTGAACGTCACCGGCAATTTTTCCCCGCGCGCCACGCTCGCGGTATAGATGCGCTTGAGATCCGATGGCGCGGTAACGTTGATGCCGCATTCGGTGCGGTTGCGCAGGCTCAAGCGCCGGCAGCCGACATTGCGCCGGCCGGTCGCCGCATCGATGGTGTAATCGATCGCCGAGCTCAAATAGCACGAGCCGTCGAGCGCATGCTGCGGATGGAACGGCAGCTTGGTGAGGTCGACATCTTTGCCGGTGATCTTGATCGCGTGCACCGGCGCATCCGCCGACGGCACTTCGACGAGCGGCTGCGGATTGGCGAGCCGGGCGAAATATTCGTCGTAAAGCTTGGCCTCGGTGGTTTCGAAGGCGGCGGCGAGCCGCTTGCGATTGCCGGCGGTCTTGGCGACCAGCTCGGCCTGTTCGGGGCCGGCTTTTTTGAACAGCACGGCCTTGTCAGTGGCTTCGATGATGGCGCTGAGCTCGGTCAGCGGCACCGGCCGATCGTGCACCTCCACCTCGCCCAGCTCGATCAAGCGGTCGACGAAGCTGCGCAGCCGGTATTTATCGAAGTCGAGATTGGATGATGCCTGGGCCATTGCGAAATGACACCAGCGCCGCAGCGAGAAGTCAATCGCCGCGATAGCCCAACCGCCGCGCTGCCGGCCTGAGGTGGCTTATGCGGCGACCTATTTGCCCCAGCCGAAGTGGTAGTTCAGCCCGGCGCGCACGACGTCCTCGTGCATCGACACGTTATCGGTCGGCACGACGCCGCAGTTGGCGCCGCAATTCATCCGGCCGAGGTCGACATGCAGGTATTCGGCCTTGGCGCTCCAATTGCCGGGCAGCGCGAATTCGAGGCCGCCGCCGACCGTCCAGCCGGCATTGGTCGTGCTGGCGCCGGCAAAGCCCGGCGTCGAGGCATTGATATCGCCGACGGCGAGGCCGCCGGTGACATAAGGCAGGATGCCGCCGAACGCGTAACCCACGCGGCCGCGCATCGTCGACAGCCAGTCATTCCCGGCGGTGCAAC
The DNA here is from genome assembly GCA_049285535.1 of Xanthobacteraceae bacterium. Classification (GTDB taxonomy): domain Bacteria; phylum Pseudomonadota; class Alphaproteobacteria; order Rhizobiales; family Xanthobacteraceae; genus BOG-931. The sequence continues at coordinate 1,358 of JBAQAB010000241.1, read as the reverse complement.
CGGCGACGCAGCCGGTCGTGCCGGTGCCTTTGAGGTTCGACCAGTCCATGTCGCCTTCAAGGCCGAGCACGGTATTGCCGAATTGCCAATTGTAGCCGGCAGTGCCGCCGACCTGTGCGCCCGACAGATTCACCGGCGTCGAAGTGCCGCTCCACCACGAGCGGCCCCACCCGCCGCCGGCATTGGCGCCGAGATAGAAGCCGGTCCAATTATAGGCCTGCGTTACCTCGGCCGGCGGCGCCTTGGTGTAAAGCGGCGCGACCGACAGATCGGCCGCGACAGCGCTTTGCGCCGTAACCAGCGCCCCTAAGGCAAAACATCCGGCGACAAGCTTTTTCATCATGGATTTCCGGGCCTCACTGGCGTCGGCGCCTTGGTCGGCCACCGTTCGCCATACCACTGTGCGCATACCTTGGTTACCTCGGTCTTACCGGCATGGTTAAGCCCGAAGTCGTGTCGGCCCCGACGCCTACTTGGTTGATCAGATAGGCGAAATTGTGCCGGCGCCGGGGCGGCGCCGGGGCAGCCGGAACATAACGAATAAGCCTCGCTCCGAGTTCCCGCCGTCGCCGCGGACGTCGAAGAGAATGCTATAATGTACGTGAAAATCGGAATCGCGGGTCAGGTAAAGCGTCGATGAACTGGATCTCCAACGTAGTACGGCCGAAAATTCGCAACATCCTGCGGCGCGAAGTGCCGGAGAATCTCTGGATCAAATGTCCGGAGACCGGCCAGCTCGTCTTCTACAAGGACGTCGAGTCCAACCTGTTCGTCATTCCGGGCTCGAATTATCACATGCGAATGGGCGCGGCCGCCCGGCTCAAATCGATGTTCGACAACCAAACCTGGTTCGACATCGCCGTGCCGGACGTGCCAGTCGATCCGCTGAAATTCCGCGACGAACGCCGCTACGTCGACCGGCTCAAGGACGCGCGCAGCAAGACCGGGCTGAACGACGCGGTCAAGCTCGGCTACGGCAAGCTCGACGGCCTCGCCGCCGTCATCGCCGTGCAGGATTTCGATTTCATGGGCGGCTCGCTCGGCATGGCGGCGGGCGAAGCCGTGATCAAGGGACTCGAAACCGCCGTCGAGAAGGGCTGCCCCTGCGTGCTGTTCGCCGCCTCCGGCGGCGCGCGCATGCAGGAAGGCATCCTGTCGCTGATGCAAATGCCACGCACCACTATCGCGGTGCAGCGCCTGCGCGAGGCGCGCAAACCCTATATTGTCGTGCTCACCAATCCCACGACCGGCGGCGTCACGGCATCCTATGCGATGCTCGGCGACGTTCACATTGCCGAGCCCGGCGCCTTGATCGGCTTCGCCGGTCCGCGCGTCATCGAACAGACCATCCGCGAGAA
>JBAQAB010000240.1:0-17663 GCA_049285535.1 Xanthobacteraceae bacterium | reverse complement strand
GGTTTCGCGGTTCGTGACCTGGTGCATATGCAGCGGCCGGTCGGGACCGTGTCCGGCGCGGCGACGGCGGCCTTCACTATTGCGCGCGTCGAGCCAGAAGCCATGCCTGAGGGGCGGATTCAATTATTGGCCCATCACACCGAGCAGGCGGTGTGGCAGGAACGATGGTTGAAGCAACCGAACAGCGCTATCGGGCTCATCGACGTGGTCATCGCGGTTGCCGATGTCGAGGAGGCCGCGCAACGCTTTGCCCGCTTTACCGGCCGTGCGGCGACGCGGACACCCGGCGGGGCCCTCATCCGTCTCGACCGTGGCGGCGTCTATCTCGTCACGCATGATCGCGTGACCGAGCGATTGCCGGAAGTCGCGATCGCCGAGCTGCCTTTCATGGCGGGCTATGCACTCTGCGTGCAATCCCTTGCCGCTGCCGAGATTGCCGTCGATCGCGCCGATCTCGAATGGCGCGCGATCGACGGTGGAATAGTTGCCGCGTTTCCGACCGAGCTCGGCGAGGGTGCGTGGTTCTTTGTCGAGCGCGCCTCCGCTTTGCCGTGGCGGAGGTAGAAATTATTCCGCCGGAATATTTTCACTCTCGGCCGGGACCACTTCCTTGACCGCTCCGCGCCAGCCAGTGTGGGTGAGATCGAACACCACACCGTCAGGATCGCGATATTTCGCCTCGTAAAAGGACAAAGCTGAGGTCGGGCGGCCGGCGAGATAGGCGCCGCCGGCTTCTTTGACCTTCTTCTCGGCCTCGTCGAGATCGTCGACCCACATGCCGAAGTGGTAAAGGCCGGGCTTTTCGTCGCCCTCGGTTTTTAACAGCGCGACATTCATCACGCCGTCCGACATGTACACGCCACGGCGCGCCGTGCCGGCACGCGTCATGCCGAAGGCCCGCTCGAAGAATGCCGCAGCTTTCTCGGGATCGGGAACGATGATTGCGATGTGGCGAAGTCTGGTTGCCATCGGCATCTCCAATCTCTTGCATCTGGGGGATGGCGCAGCTTAATCGGCAGTGCGATATTTGCAAACCTGATTTGGCATGGCTTTCCTCGCCGATACGGACCGAGAGTTCCTTGCACACGCCGGTGAACATCGAAACGTCATGGCCGGACGCGATCTACGCGCAGTTTCGTCGCGCCGGCATCCGTCAAGTCGGCTATGTGCCCGATGCCGGCCACAGCCGGCTCATTGCGCTTTGCCGTAGCGATCCGGACATCGCCGACGTCGTGCTGACGACAGAGGAGGAAGGGGTCGGGCTGGTCGCCGGCGCCGCGCTCGGCGGGCAGCGCGCAGCGCTGCTCATGCAGTCGAGCGGCGTTGGCAACTGCGTCAATATGTTTTCGCTGTTACGCAATTGCGGCTTTGGCTGCGTCGTCCTGGTGACGATGCGCGGCGAGTTCGGCGAATTCAATCCGTGGCAAGTGCCGATGGGAACCATCACCGAGGATGTGTTGCGGCTCTGCGGCTTTCTCACCTACCGGGCCGACAGTGCCGAAGCCGTCGGCGAGATCGTCGGCGCCGGCTGCGACATGTCATTCAGCGGCAATCTGCAGGTCGCGATTCTCCTGTCACAGCGGTTGATCGGCCCCAAAGTATGGACGCGGTGATGCAAAGGTCGCGAGATGATTGACCGGCGCGATCTTGTGCGGCAACTCCTGATCGATCGCGGCGATCTCCTGGTCGTTCCCGGGCTCGGTTCGGCGACTTACGACGTCGCCGCGGCCGGCGATCATCCGCTGAACTTTTATCTCTGGGGCGCCATGGGCGGCACCGCCATGATCGGCCTTGGCCTCGCTTTGGCGCGGCCGGATCGGCGCGTCGCCGTGCTGACCGGCGACGGCGACATGCTCATGGGCCTTGGCAGCCTTGCCACTATCGGCGTCAAGCAGCCAAACAATCTCGTCATTGTCGTACTCGACAACGCCCATTACGGCGAGACCGGCATGCAGCCGAGCGCAACTATGGCCGGCATCGATCTCGTCGCTATGGCGCTGGCCTGCCGTTTCAAGTACGCCCACGCGATTTCGCGCATTGAGGAAACGGCCAACGTGCGCGCTTTATTGCATTCCGATGAAGGTCCTATCCTGATTAGTGCGCGGATCAAAGAAGAGGACGTGCCACGTGTATTGCCGCTGCGTGACGGCCATGCGATCAAGCAGCGATTTATCGAAGCGTTGAACTCCGCCTGATGCCTCCGCCGACAATACGCGACCCAATGCCGACGGATGAGGCGGCGTGGCGCGGGCTGTGGTCGCAGTACAACGCATTCTATGAGACACATGTCCCCGAGGCGGTCACGGCGCATACGTGGCGACGCATTCTCGATCCGGCTTCGTCAATATTCGGTCGGCTCGCCGTCGTCGACGGTGAGGCCGTCGGCTTCAGCGTCAGTCTGCTGCACGACAGCACCTGGACAATCGGGCCGGCCTGTTATCTGGAAGACCTGTTCGTCGCGCCGGAATTCCGCGGCCGCGGCTGCGGGCGCTTGCTCGTTCAAGACGTGATCGACTGGGCCCAGGCAAAGGGCTGCGCGCGACTCTATTGGCACACCCGCGCCAACAATCCGGCGCGGCATCTTTACGACGAGTTTGGCAAGGCCGACGACTTCGTCAGGTACCGACAGACGTTTCCGGAAATCCCATAGTCCCGCTCGCGGCGAAGCTTACGTCGTCGTCGCCTTCGCGGCATTCCGCACCGCCTCGATGATTTCCGGATAGGCGGCGCAGCGGCAGAGATTGCCCGAGAAATAGTGGCGGATATCCTCTTCGCTTGGGCTGGGATTTTCCTTGAGCAATTGATGCGCCATCATCACAAAGCCCGGCGTGCAGAAGCCGCATTGGAACGCGCCGCATTCAATAAAAGCTTGCTGCACGCCCGATAGGGCGCCGTCAGCGTCAAGATGCTCGACGGTGGAGACCGATTTGCCGTCGACCCAGATCGCGAAATAAAGGCAGCCGGACACCGCCTTGTCATCGACCAGCACAGTGCAGCAGCCGCACAGGCCCTGGCCGCAGCTTTCGCGGGCGCCAAACAGATCGAACCGTTGCAGCAACTCGACCAGGTTGCGGTGCGGCTCGATGGCGGTCGAAACCGCCTCGCCGTTCAGCGTGAAATTGATGGTGCGCGCGCTCATTATTCGTCCAATCACTCGTCGTCCAGCGGGCCGCCGTCCTTGACGCGCAACGCGCGCAGCACCGCCTCTGCGGTGATCGGCAATTCCGTGATGCGCACGCCGACGGCGTCGTGGATGGCGTTGGCAATCGCCGGCGACACGCCGAAGGTGCCCGATTCGCCGAGCCCCTTGGCGCCAAACGGCCCGGAGTGCTGCTCGGCCGCAACGAGCTCGTTCTCCATCGGCGGAATATCGCCGATGCCGGGAATCTTGTAATCGGCCAATGACGCGTTGGTGATCTGACCGCCGTCGAGGTGCATCGCTTCGGACATTGTGAACCCGAGCTGCATGATCGCCGCCCCGGAAAGCTGCGTGCGCGCGATGCCAGGATTAATCGGCTTGCCGCAATCGGCGGCGTTGATCAGCCGCAAAATGCGCACGTGCCCCGTCTCGGTATCGACTTCGACCTCGGCGGCGGCGCCGCCGACCAACCAGAACGGTGTGACATTGTCCGACAGGCCGGTTTGGGGATCGGGCAACTTGTAGCTCGGCACATAACTTGCGGTGCCGATGACATTGCCGGCCTGCATGCCATAACGTTTCTTGAATATTTCGGCCGGCGGATAATTGGTGCCTTCGGGCAGCCCGGCCTCGGTGGCCAGCGCGCGCAATTTGGCGCGGGCATCCTCGGCGGCAAGCCGCACCGCGGTGCCCATGTGAAACAGCGAGCGCGAGCCGAGCGTGCCCATGTCGTAAGGCGTGATGTCGGTATCCGGAGCGACGACCCGCACGTCCTCCGCCATGACGTCGAGCACTTCGCCGACGATTTGCGCAAACGCGGTGTCAGAGCCCTGACCCATATCGACCGTGCTCTTGTAGAGATAAACGCTGCCGTCGGCAGAGACGTTGACGATGGCGACGGATGTGGTCGGCGAGATCGAAGCTTTGAAGCCGATGGCGATGCCGCGGCCGCGGCGCAGCGTTCCGGAGCCGCGATCGAACGGCTTGCTCCAGCCGACGCGAGCGGCCAACGCATCGAGCACTTCGTCGATGGCGGCGTCTTGCAGCACGGTGCCGCTCGCCTGCGGCCGGCCATTGCGCAAGAGATTCTTGCGGCGGAACTCGACCGGATCGATGCCGAGCTCACGCGCGATCAGGTCGGTGTGGCTCTCGTAGGCCCAGACCAATTGCGGAACGCCAAAGCCGCGCAAGGCGCCCGCCGGCGTGCGGTTGGTGTAGAGCGCGTAGGAATCGATGCTGACATTGTCGATGTCATATGGCCCAGCGGCGGTAAAGCCGGATTTCTGGGTCACCCGCGGGCCGATATCGGCGTAGGCGCCGCCGTTCCAATACACTTGGCAGGACCGCGCCACCACACGCCCGGCTTTGTCGACACCGCTTTTGATGCGGAACGTCGTCGGATGTTTGGTGATCATATAGAACTGTTCTTCCATCGTCAGCGCTATCTTCACCGGACGGCGAACGAGCATCGCCAGCGCTGCGACGAGAGCTTCGAGCTTGACGTAGACTTTGGAGCCATATCCTCCGCCGAGATACGGCACTTTGACGCGCACGTGATTCTCGGGCCAGCCGAACAGCCGCGCGATTTCGATGCGCACGAAGGACGGCGTCTGGTTCGAGGTATAGATCGTCAATCGATCGTCACCCGGCTCGGCGATCGCCACATGCGACTCGAACGGCAAATGCAGGCACTGCTGGGTCTTGAACGTGTGCTCGATCACGCGGTCGGCGGCCGCAAAAGCTTTGTCGGCGTCGCCGCGCCGCAAGTGATAGTCGAGCGCGACATTGGTGCCCTTGCGGCCTTGCAGGTGTTTGAGATCGGCAAAGGTACCTGCAGGCCGCAGCACGTCGTGAACCAGAGTGTCGGGCTGCATTGCCGCGACCTCGTCATATACCGCCGGCAATTCGTCATATTCGGCGGAGATCAGCTGCACGGCCTGCTCGGCCACGTGCGGATCGCTAGCCAAAACGGCCGCGACCGGCTCGCCGACATAACGCACTTTGTCGAGCGCCAGGATCGGCTGGTCGTGAAAGGCCGGGCCGTAATAAGGCTCCGGGATAAGCTTGCGGATATCTTCGCCGGTGATGACGCGGTACACGCCGGGCAGCTCCCGCGCCGCTTGGGTATCGATGCTGCGAATGCGCCCGTGCGGCACGGTCGCGCGAAACACTTTGCCGTACAGCATGCCGGGCAGCCGCAGATTATGCGTATACTCGGCGCACCCCGTCACCTTGGCGCGCACTTCGAGCCGCGGAATATCCCGTCCGACCTGGTTCATGCCTGCACTCGCTGCGCGTCATCGATCAGAGCCTGGCGCACCGCGCGCCTTACATAGACGCGCAGCAGTTCGCGCTTATAGGCCGCCGACCCGTGAACATCGGCGAGGATCGAAGCTTCCGCGACCGCGGCATCGCCGGCACGCTTGAGCACTGCGTCCTCCGGTGCTGCGCCTTGGAGCACCTTCTCGGTGTCCGTCATGCGCGTGACTTTTTCCGTCGCAGCGCTGACCACGATGACCGGATAGCGGAGCGCGCCGTCTTGCAGCTTAAACGACACCGCGACGCCCAGCGCGGGCCAGTCGTCGGCGGACCGCGACGTGACTTTCATGTAAGCGGACTTTCGCCCGTTCAACGACGGGACCGTCACCGCGGTGATGAGCTCGTTTTTATCCAATACCGTCTCGTAGTAACCGGAATAGAGCTGTTCGAGCGGCAATTCGCGCTCGCCGTTCGGACCGACGATGGTCACGCGCGCGCCGAGCATGGTGAGCACCGGCGGTAGATCCATGTGCGGATCGCCATGCGCCAGCGCGCCGCCAACGCGGGCGACGTTGCGCACCCGCGGATTCGACAAGCGGCGCAGCGCTCGCTTCAGGACGGGTAACCGCGAGGCGACGTTCGCGTCCTTTTCCACTTCGCTTAACGTCGCCATAGCGCCGATCTGCAATTCGCCGCTGTCGCTGAGCGCGATGCGGGAATAGCGCGGCTCGATGCCATGCAGGCAGACCAGGCGGCTTGGCGTGAACACACCGGCCTTCATCATCAGTATCAGCGCGGTGCCGCCGGCGACGGGACGAATCGTCGGCTCTTGCGGATCGAGCAGGCTCACCGCTTCTTGCAGCGAGGTCGGCTCGACCATTTCAAACGGAATCACGGAACGCTACTCCCGGCAGTTTCCAGATGTTTCAGGCAGCGGCCACGTTCAGCACATGATCGGCGATTTGGGCGCGGGTGCCGACCCAGATGTCGGGCGATGTCATCGCCTGCTCGATGATCTTCTCATAAAAATAAGCGCCGCGATGGTGGCCGAAGATATGGGCGTGGCTGGTGATATCGATAATGCGAAGCTCGTCGTCGCCGGCGCGGGCGATTTCGATCACCTCGTTGTAGGAATCGAGCATCATGCGCGGCGGGTGGCCGTACTTCATCGAGGGCATGTCGTTAACGTCATAGGACAGCGGAATGGCGACGATCCTGTTGTTGCCGTTGCTGACAACATAAGGCAGGTCGGCATTGAAGACATCGCCGTACCAGCGGTAGCCCGCCTCGGCGAGGAGCTTCGGCGTCGACAGTTTTGAGGTGCCGCGCGGCGACAGCCAGCCGATGATTTTCCGACCCGAGGCCTGCTCGAGGAGCTTGGTGCAGCGCGCGATATTGGCACGCTCCTCGTCGTCGGACAGCAGCGCTGGGATGACGTCCATGGCGTAGGAATGCGACAGCACTTCGTGGCCGTTATTCGCGATCGCCTTGACGGTCGACGGCGAACGCTCGGCGATGACGGCGTTGGTCATCACGCTCGCTTTGGCGCCGTGGCGGGTGAAAGCCTCCATCAGCCGGTGAATGCCGACCTCGACCCCGTAGGCGGCCCAGGAAATGGCCATGGTGTCGAGCACGCCAGCCGGCAGCGGATTGCCCATCGGGCTAATTCCAGGCGCCTTGCCGTCCGACCACGCTTCGAGACAGACATTGAACACGACGGCAATGCGCTTGCCGTTCGGCCACTCCCAATTCGGCTTATTCTTCATTCACGGCCCCGAACGCAGAACTCGGTCGGAGCCCGTTAGATCACAGGAGGGTTCGCCGCGTCGAGAGCACGATCAGGCGCGTTGCAGTCGCGGGCTCATGAACCAGGTGCCCGCGACCACCAGGAACGCCAGCAACGCCGGCGCAACGGCGAGCGATAGACTAGCGGCGGCGACCGCCGCCGTGGCTGCCCACCCGATCGATGAAAAGGCCTCGGCGAATGTGGCCAACCGCGAGGAGACCTGACGGCGGCGAAATTGGTTGCGTTTGGCCTGGCTGCGGAACCAAAGCTGGATCGAGGTCGCAGCCACCGCGGCCGTAACGATACCGACGGCCGTAACCAGCGCGTGCCACGGCGAGGCGATGGCCAGCACCGCGACGAGCGGAGCAAAAATTATGGCGATAATAACGAGCACGGCCTCGACTTTGGCGCGCACCACAAATCCGCTCGATATCGGCGCGGAGGCGACGAGGTCGGGCGAATCTTCGCCCGAGATTGCGAGCCAGGCCAAGCCCCCGGCAAGTTGACCTGCCGCCATGACGAGCACCGGCACCAGGAGCTGGTAGGCGCCGTTGCCATCATCGAAGCTGCGCCACAACAGCACGGCCGGTGGAATAAGATAAAGCATTTGCATCAGCGTCTGCGACGCCAGCCAAGGATCGCGCCGCAACAACGTCCATTCCTTGGTCCGCAGCGCGCGGCTCGGCGAGGTCGTCCGGAATGCCGTCGCCCGCCCGACCTCGACGATCGACGAAGCGTCGACGCCCGCCGCAGTAATGGCGTATTCGCCGAAGCGCGGCGCTACGACGGCGATCACCGCGGTTAGCATCGCCAAACTTACGGCGAGCACACCGAGAAGAGCGACGCCATCGCCCATGGCGGCGCGCGCCGGCCACCAAATCCCGCTCTGCAGATCGGGCAGATGCGCGAGCAGAACTTGCGACTGCAGCAGCGAAACCCGCGATATGGTGCCGTAGGACAGGATCGCCGCGATTTGCAGGCCGATGACAAAAGCGGCGCCGATCACGGCTGCGACCACCTGCGCGACAAATCGCGTGCGTCGCGCGCCGATCGTGCGAAACAGCGCAACGGAAAAACCGACCGCCAGCGCCGTGGCGGCGGCGCCCATCGCCGCGACCAGCCCATACGCACCGAGCCAGCGCCAGCCGCCGCGCGCGATCAATATGTTGATGAACGGGGCCGCGAGCGGCAACGCCATCATCGCCATCGATAGCGCCACGGTGGCGATGCGCACAGCGAAGATTTTTTCCGCGGCAACCGGTGAGGCCAGGATGAGGTCGAGATCGGAGCGGGCGTAGAAGGCGCGTGTCGTCGATTCCATGGCCTGCGAGATCATCAACAGCCAGGACAGCAACACGCTGCCGGTGATCGCGACCAAGGTCGATTTGTCGGGGACGGCGTCGGCATAGCGGCCAACCATCCAGTAGGCAACGAAATGCATGAACAGGACAAAAATCCCGATCGCAATGACGGCGCGGCGCAGGCGCTTGCGCCGGCCACCGCTCATCATGGCGAGCCAGTCGCGCCATGCGAGACGCCACTCATGCTCGGCGAACCACAGCGTCGTGCCGGCCGGCGCGATCATGCCGCTTCCGCCGGCTGGGCCAAGAGCGCGAGAAAGGTGTCTTCCAGGCTCGCCCGATCGCCCGCAACGGCATCGGCGCCCGGCGTTTCGTTCTTGCCGGCTTGCAGCCGCAGTTCGTCGAGGGTGCCTTCGGCGATGAGCCTGCCGTGGGCGATGACGCCGATGCGGTCGGCCATGCGCTCGGCGACTTCGAGAATGTGCGTGGTCATGATGACGGTGCCGCCGGCGTGCACCCGTTCGCGCAAAACGCCTTTGACCTGGCGCGCCGAACCCGCGTCGAGCCCGGTCAGCGGTTCGTCGAGAATGATCAGCTGCGGTTCGTGAATGAGGGCACCGGCCAGCGCAACTTTTTGCCGCATCCCCTTGGAAAATCCCTCGCAGCGTTCCTGCGCATGCGGCGCCAGATCGAGCCAGTCCAGAAGCTCTTGCGCGCGCGGCTCGGCAAGCGCCGGCGCGAGGCCCCACAATCCGGCGACAAATTCGAGATACTCTCGCGGCGTCAGCTTGTCGTAGATCATCGGCTCATCGGAAACCCACGCCATCAGCCGTTTTGCCGCTATCGGATCGGCGAGCGCGTCAATCCCCGCAACGCAGATGCTGCCGGCATCGGGCCGCAGCAGGCCGGCGATCATGCGCAAGGTCGTCGTCTTGCCGGCGCCATTGGGGCCAAGCAGCGCGTAGAATTCGCCGGCGCGAACATTCAAGTCCAGCCCGTCGACCGCGGGACGGTCGAAGCGCTTGACGAGACCGTGGATTTCGAGGGCGAACGGCGGCGCGGCGGGCTGCATGAGGTGGCAAAGTAAGGAATAGAGGTTTCGGCCTCGTGAATCCGACGCCTCGAATTTCGCAAGTCAATTCAAGCGGTGATGCGGTCGATCGCGGCGAGTTCTGCCGGCGACAGCGCCCAGCCGATGGCGGCGACGTTCTGTTCCACCTGTTCCGGCTTGGTGGCCCCAGCGATGATGCCGGAAATAAATGGCCGGCTGGCGAGCCAGCTCATTGCCAGCTCAAGAAGCGAATGACCCCGCTGCACGGCGAATGCGCGTAATTTCTCCACTATATTCCAATTCTGCGCGTTGAGCAGACCGTCGGCATGATGCGCGCTGTAGGAAAGGCGGGAACCCGCCGGCATCGGTGCGCCGCTTTTGTATTTGCCGGTCAACAGACCGCTGGCCAGCGGAAAATATGGGAGCAGACCGAGGCCGCGCTTGCGCATGACGGCGACGCGATCTTTTTCAATGCCGCGGTCGAGCAGATTGTATTCGTCCTGACACGTCACGAAGGACGACAGCCCATGTCGCGCCGCGACTGACCGCGCCTCTTCAATCTGCACCGCCGATAGATTGGAACAACCGATAAACCGAACCTTTCCCGCTTTCACCAGATCGTCGAGCGCGCGTAGCGTTTCCTCGATCGGCGTTCTGGGGTCGGCCCGGTGCAGCTGATAGAGATCGATCCAGTCGGTGTTGAGCCGGCGCAAGCTCGCTTCGACCGCTTGCATGATGTAGCGCCGCGACGCGCCGCGCAGTTTGTCGGAGCCATCCATCGGCAGCCCGAATTTGGTGGCCAGCACGATGTCTTTGCGCCGGGGACCGAGAAAGCGACCCAAGATTTCTTCGGAGCCGCCCTTGTTGCCGTACGCGTCGGCGGTGTCGATCAGCGTGACACCGACATCGAGCGCTTTGTGCACCACCAGCCGCGCGGCCTCGCGATCGATGCGGCCGCCGAAATTGTTGGTGCCGAGGCCGACGAGGGACACCTCCGGACCCGACGTTCCGAGCCTGCGCTTTTGCATGCGTTGGGCCGCGTCGCGCGCTCAACCGCCGACATTGTAAGCCGCGAGCGCCGCCATATTGACGAGCTGCGCGTCGTTCGCCGACAGCGGCACGATCTGCACTGAACGATCGAGGCCGACCAGCATCGGGCCGATGACATTGGCGCCGCCGAGCTCCATCAGCATCTTGGTCGAGATCGAGGCGGAATGAAACGCCGGCATGACCAGCACATTGGCGGGGCCGGAGAGCCTGCAGAACGGATAGGCTTCGCGCAGCTCCATGTTCAGCGCCACATCGGCGGCCATGTCACCGTCATATTCGAAGTCGACGTGGCGCTGGTCGAGAATTCGCACCGCTTCCTGCACGCGCTCCGAACGCTCGCCCGCGGGATGGCCGAACGTCGAGAAGGCAAGCAAAGCGAGCTTCGGGTCGTAGCCGAGCGAGCGGGCGACGCGTGCCGCTTCGATCGAGATCTCGGCCAGATCCTGCGCCGTCGGCATCTCGGTCACCGCGGTATCGGCGACCAGGACGGTACGGCCCCGCGCCAGCACCAGCGAGACGCCCATGACGCGATGGCCGGGTTTTGGATCGATGCAGCGCCGCACGTCTTCCAGCGCGACGGAGAAATTACGAGTGACGCCGGTGACCATGGCGTCGGCATCGCCGAGCGCCACCATGCAGGAGGCGAAGTGGTTGCGATCCTGGTTCACCAGGCGCTGGCAGTCGCGCTGCAGGAAGCCGTGGCGTTGCAGCCGTTCGTAGAGATAGGCGGCATAGGCCGAATTGCGTGACGACATCGCAGCATTGATGATCTCGATATTACCGCCGAGCTCGACGCCAAGCGCTTGCGCGGTCTCGCGCACGCGCCGCTCGCGGCCGACCAGAAGCGCCGAGCCCAGTCCCTGATGCACGAAGGTGGCCGCCGCGCGGATCACCTGCTCCTCTTCGCCTTCGGCGAACACCACGCGCCGCGGCCGCCGCCGCAACCGTTCATAAACGCCAGTCAGCACGCCGGCGACTGGGTCGAGCCGGGTGCGCAATTGCTGCCGATAGGCTTCCATATCGGCGATGGGTTTGCGCGCGACGTTGGTCTCCATCGCGGCCTTGGCGACCGCAGGCGGAATATCGGAGATCAGTCGTGGGTCGAAGGGCACCGGAATAATGTAGTCCGGTCCGTATTTCGGCCGCGCGCCATAGGCGACGGCAACTTCGTCGGGAACGTCCTCGCGCGCCAGCGCAGCAAGCGCGTGCGCCGCCGCGATCTTCATTTCCATATTGATGGCGCGTGCGCGCACGTCCAGCGCACCGCGGAAGATATAGGGAAAGCCGAGCACATTGTTGATCTGGTTCGGATAGTCGGAGCGGCCAGTGGCCATGATGGCGTCCGAGCGCACTTCGGCAACCTCTTCCACCGTGATTTCCGGATCGGGATTGGCCATGGCGAAGATAATCGGGCGCTCCGCCATCTCCTTCACCATCGCCTGGGTCACTGCGCCCTTCACCGAAAGCCCGAAGAACACATCGGCGCCCTTGAGCGCCTCGGCGAGCGTGCGCGCCTTGGTTTTCACCGCAAAGGCCGACTTCCACTGGTTCATGCCATCGGTGCGACCTTCGTAGATGACGCCCTTGGTATCGCAGAGCACAAGGTTTTCCGGGCGAAAGCCGATAGCACGGAGCAGTTCGAGGCAAGCAATGCCGGCGGCCCCGGCACCGTTACAGACGAGCTTGGTCGTTGCGATCTCGCGGCCGGTGAGCTCGAGGGCATTGATCAGTCCGGCCGCAGCGATAATGGCGGTACCGTGCTGGTCGTCATGGAAAACCGGAATGTCGAGCAGCTCGCGCAGCTTTTGCTCGATGATGAAACATTCCGGCGCCTTGATATCCTCGAGGTTGATGCCGCCCCAGCCCTTGCCGAGGAATTTCACGCAATTGATGAACTCGTCGGGATCTTCGGTCGACACTTCGAGATCGATGGAATCGATATCGGCGAAGCGCTTGAACAGCACTGCTTTGCCTTCCATCACCGGCTTCGCCGCCAGCGCACCGCGATTACCGAGCCCGAGTATGGCGGTGCCGTTGGTGATCACGGCGACGAAATTGCCTTTGGTCGTGTAGTCGAACGCTTTGGACTCGTCCTCGGCGATGGCGAGCACCGGGACGGCAACCCCGGGCGAATAGGCCAGCGAGAGATCGCGCTGGGTCGCCATCGGCTTGGTGGCGACGACTTCGAGCTTTCCAGGGCGGCCCTGGCTATGAAACAGCAGGGCTTCCTGGTCGGTAAAGGTCGGCCGGTTCGAATGGCTACCATTTTTGCCGTCTTTCAAAGCCATTTCAATTCCCTGCTGATGCGCCGAAGTCGTCTCGGGCGGGGGGATGGAACCTTAGCGAACCGGACAGCCTGTACTCAAGGCAGCCAAATGGCCTGCCGGTGGGTCGCATTGAACAAGCCGGCCGGTAGGGGTAATCCCTGCCCAGAGCCTCGACCAATACCCGTCCGCCTCCAGCCGCAGCAGCTCAGCGTCATGATCAGATTCCTGCTTCGCCTTATCGGCCTTTGCCTGCTTGCTACCGGCTTTGTGTTCTTGGTCTATGACGGCACCAAATCTATCGCCAACCACGACGTCATCTACACCAAGGTCGTCGATGTGTGGGCGATAATCGACCAGAACAGCCTCAGTTCGGTCCAAGGCTGGCTGAAGCAGAAAGCCGACTGGGCTTGGGATCCCTACCTGCAACGAGTTTTCGATCTCCCGGCTTGGGTCGTCATCGGAATTGTCGCTATCATCCTGACGCTGCTCGGTCGCAAAAAGAAGCCGCTTATCGGTTACGCGCGCGACTGAAATCGACCATGCGTCGCGGCAGGATGCGGGGGTGAGATGCCAGGCTCGAGCTACGACTACATCATCGTTGGTGCCGGTTCGGCGGGCTGCGTCCTGGCCAATCGGCTGAGCGAGGATGCCGCGGCGCGCGTGCTGCTCATCGAAGCCGGCGGCCGCGATTGGCATCCCTACATTCACATCCCGCTTGGCCTCGGCCGGATGCACGACCGTCACATGTTCGACTGGGGCTACCAGACCGATCCCGAGCCGAACCTTAACAACCGGCGCATCGAGGCGATGCGCGGCAAGGTTTTGGGCGGCTCGTCCTCTGTCAACGTCATGGCCTATACCCGCGGCAATCGCGGCGACTACGACCGCTGGGCGCAGAAGGGCGCCCGCGGCTGGTCCTATGCCGAGGTACTGCCCTATTTTCGGCGCTGCGAGACCTTCGCGCGGGGCGAAGACACGTGGCGGGGTGGGACAGGCCCACTCGGCACCGAATTCGCACGGACCCAAGACCCGCTTTACGAAGCCTGGCTGGAAGCCGCCAAAAGCTGCGGTTATCCGTTGACCTCAGACTATAACGGCGAACAGCAGGAGGGTTTCGGTCGCGGCCAATTCACCATTCGCGACGGCCGCCGCTCGTCGTCAGCGAATGCGTTTCTCAAGCCGGCACGCGGGCGAAAGAATCTCACGATTGCGACCAACGCCCACACCACGCGCGTCACACTCGATGGCACCCGGGCGACCGGCATCGAATACGTCCAGGCCGGCTCGACGCTGCGCGCAGGAGCAACGCGAGAAGTGATCCTTGCCGCCGGCACATTCAACACGCCGCAAATCCTGATGCTCTCGGGGATCGGGCCGGCGCAGCATTTGCGCGATTTTGGTATCGGCGTCGTCGCCGACCTGCCGGTCGGCAAGAATCTGCAGGACCATCTCGGCGCTTACATGACCTATACCCGGAAGCAACCGGGCAGCTTTCACCGCGAAATGCGCTTCGATCGCATGACGGTGAGCATGATTCGCGCCTATTTGTTCGGCCAGGGCCCGGGCACCGTCGTGCCGGGCGGGCTGCATGCCTTCATCAAGACACGGCCCGAACTTGCGGTGCCCGATATCGAGTTCATGTTTCGCGGCACTTCACACGCGCCGCATCTTTGGTTTCCGCTCGTCCGTCCGGCCTTTTTGGACGGCTACGGCATTCGGCCAACGCTGTTGCATCCCGACAGCCGTGGCGAATTGATGCTTGGCTCGGCCGACCCGCTCGCGCCCCCGCGTATCGTCTATCGCTTCTTCACCGCACCGAACGATCTGCCAACGCTGCGCGAAGGCTTCAAGCGCGCCCGCGAGCTCGCCTTCAACAAAGCGCTCGATCCCTATCGTGGCGAGGAAATCGGCCCGGGACTGCGCGTTAAGACCGACGACGAGATCGACGGCTGGCTCAAGAAAGTGGTCATTACCGCACACCATCCGGCCGGTACCTGCGCGATGGGTCAGGACGCCGTCCTCGATTCCGATCTGAAAGTCCACGGCATCGAAAATTTGCGCGTCTGCGACGCCTCGGCGATGCCCGATCTCGTTTCCGCCCACATCAACGCCTGCGTGCTGATGATGGCCGAAAAGGGTGCCGACCTTATTGCCGGCCGAAAGCCGCTGCCGCAAGCGGAGGCGGCCTGACCGTCAGCCGCACAACGACAATGTCCTTGCGACACCTCGCTGTGCTCTTGGCAATCGTCGCCGTCGTCCTGGTGCTTATCCCCTACGCGGTCGTGCCATTTTACCGATTCATCGATCCAGTCTCGATGCCGATGCTGTGGCGCTACGCCACCGGCGGCCGCGTCGAGCGGATCGATGTCCCGCTCGCCCACATCTCGCCCGCGCTCCGCCTGGCTGTAATCGTCGCTGAGGACGGTAGCTTCTGCCGCAATCCCGGCATCGACCTCGGCGAGATCCGCGCGGCCTTGCGACAATCCAACGATAATCTCGATGAGTCTCGCGGCGCCTCCACCATTACCCAGCAGACCGCAAAGAACCTGTTCCTCTGGCAAGGGCGCAGCTTCGTCCGCAAGGCTCTGGAGATCCCTCTCGCGGTCTGGATGACGCTGGTTTTGCCGAAGCGGCGCATCCTGGAAATCTACCTCAACATCGCCGAATGGGGCCCCAATGGCGAATTCGGCGCCGAAGCCGCCGCACGCTGGGCGTTCGGCAAATCAGCGCAGAATCTGAGCCCCTATCAAGCGGCGGAACTAGCGGCGATCCTGCCTAATCCCGTGCTGCGCAGCGCCAAAACGCCAAGTGTCCTGGTGCGCCGGCTTGCGGGTCTTTATGAGCGCCGCGCCGCCGAATTTAGCGGGCTCGACGCTTGCGTCAGGGGTCCCTCGCATTGCCCCTAGCCTAGCAACGATCATTCTTCTATAAGCCCGCCATCCCGAGCAGGCGAGCCAATCAGAGGAGAGCGATCCTATGGCCGTGCCGAAACGAAAAACCTCGCCGTCCAGGCGGGGCATGCGCCGGTCAGCCGATGCGCTGAAGGCGCCGACTTACGTCGAAGACAAGGATTCCGGTGAATTGCGCCGTCCGCACCACATCGATCTCAAGACCGGGATGTATCGCGGCCGGCAAATCCTGAGCAAGAAATCGGAGGCTTGAGCTCCCGACCTCTGACCGCGGTTTTCTGAGGTTTCGTACGAGCGAGCTATGTGACGAAAGATTTGCGTCATGTTCATGCTTGGCTTTCCGCTGCTGCTGATTCCCTTCGCCATCTACAACATGATCGCATTTCTCACCCCGGGCGTCGGCTGGACCTCGCCGGTGACCACCGTGCACATGACGTCCGGACAAGATTGGGTGCTGACCTGGGAAGACATCCTGATCGCTTTCGCGATCTTTTTGCTCTGGGTCGAAATCATCAAATCGACGCGAATTGGCATGCGAAGCGTTATGGACCACATCCTGGCCATGACGCTGTTCATCGCCATGCTGGTTGAATTTTTGCTGGTGCAACGGGCGGCGACCTCGACTTTTTTCTTGCTGATGGCCATCGCCTTGGTCGATGTCCTTGCCGGCTTCATCGTCGGCATGCGTAGCGCGCAGCGCCAGATCGAGGTTGAAGGTCCGGGACGCGTCTGAGCCGTCAAAGTCCAGGACCGCAGGATCTTCGGCCCGTTAAGATTCCGGACTTCGCTACAGTGAGCGGGAGAGCGCACCACCTGGCGCAATCGGCCATTGGCCGAGTGCGCGATAAGCCGCCGCTGCGGTTTTGGGTTCGGCCCGGCGGCGAGCGCGCGTCTGCGGCGCCTGTGCCACGGTAGCGATCAGGTGAGCGATAAAATCAGCATTCGGCCGTTGGCCGAGACGCGAAGGTCTGTCGTCCCGATCCGTCGAGCCGAGTGGGACGAGAGCTGTGCTCAACTGCGATCTCCCGTCCCGAAATGGGACGTTGGTAGCCTTTAGCCAAGAGATCGCAAGCGCCGTGCCGAGGCGAGGCGCAGTTCTTCGCCCGCCTATCGAATCGGTTAAAGTCTTGCCGATATGGTTGCGACAAACCCGCCGTCTGCTCTTGCCATCCGCGGACTGCACCCATCCTCATGAGGCGACCGTGACCGAGAGCGGTCCCTGCGATCCATTCCCTTCCCGGAGCGCCGGCGAGGCCATTGCCCCCGCTGCCCCGCGGCACGCCGCCGTGCATCTTGATGCCGCCGAAATCCTGGCCTCCGTCGGCGAAGTCGCCTACGACTGGCGCATTGGCAGCGACGAACTGCTCTGGAGCGGCAATGCCGGCGAAGTTCTGCTGATCCCGGACATTGCGGCTGTTTCGAGCGGGCGGACCTATACGCAGCTCCTCGAAGCGGAGAATGCGCAGGCCCGCTTCGACATCGTGGCAAAATCCGACAAGCGCGATGAAGGCCGCGGCGTCGCCTACCAAATCCAATACCGCATCCGTCCCGATGCCGCGTCCGAAACCAGACTATGGGTCGAGGACACCGGCCGCTGGTTTGCCGGTCCCGATGGCCGGCCGGCGCGTGCGCAGGGCGTGTTACGCGTTATCAACGAGCGCTATGAGCATGAGCGTCAGCTCACCTTTCTCGCCCGTCACGACGGCCTCACCGGCGAATTGAACCGCCATCATTTGAGCGAAGTCCTCGAAGATGCAATCGAAGACGCCTTGCGCTTCCGCTCGTCCTGCGGATTCCTGCTGGTCAGCATCGACAATCTGGCGCGCATCAACGAATCTTACGGCTTCGACGTCGCGGATCAACTGATTACCGCGGTCGCCAAGCGGCTGCGCGGTCAGATG
>JBAQAB010000239.1:0-8133 GCA_049285535.1 Xanthobacteraceae bacterium | reverse complement strand
CGCGCCATCTCGCTATCTTCGGCCTTGACTGCGCGCATGGCGCCGGTCGGGCAGGATTGCTGGCCGCGCGTCTGCACCCAGCCCTGGTCGATGAGATGAGCGTCGAAGGTCCAGGCCTGCGGCAGCTGCAATTCCTCGTTCCACCAGATGTGACCGTAGGGGCAGGCGTCGACAAGCTGCTTCTGGCCTTTCGCCTTCTTCGGATCGATCAGCACGATACCGTCTTTGCGCTTCTTGATCGCGCCGGTCTTGTCCGCCTTCATGCACGGCGCATCGTCGCAATGGTTGCACATGGTGGGAACGTAGGCGATGTCGATCATCGGCAACTGCCCGCGTTCTTTCTGCAAAATATTGATCCACTTGTGGCCGTGCTTCGGCATCGGCGCCGAATAACCGGGCCAGTCATTGCCGACATATTCGTCCATGGCGGCGAGCGTGCACAGATTGCAGTTGGTGCACTCGGCAACGTCGATGATCAGGTTCCATTTTTTCATGACCGTTACTTCGCCGGAACCAGCTGCGCTTCCTTGAGCGCGCGCTTGATTTCCAAATCCCGCTTCGTGTCCTGCTCCATGGCCGCGAATGCCGCCGACATGTGCTCGATGCGGCGATCCCATGGCTCGATCTGCACCAGCGAATTGGCGCCGGCGAGCGAATGCGTGCTCTTGGTCTGCGTGCGCTCGGGCGTGAGCAGATTGAGGCAGCCGCCGCGGTCGACGGATTTTCCCGGCTCGCCCATTGGATCGTAGATCGCCGACGATTCGTAGCCGTGCGCCACGCCACGCGGCAACCGCTGCGTCGGCAGTGCGGCGCAAATCACCGCGCCGCGATCGTTGAACACCTTGACCAGGTCGTGCTTGCCGATGCCGCGCGCCTTGGCGTCGTCGGCATTCATGCGCACGATCCAGTAATAATAGCCCTCCACCTTGACGCGATGGTCCTCGATGTTTAGAAGAAAGGAATCCTTGCCGTCGCCCTGGGTGTGGAACGAATATTTCGAATGCGGCGTCAGCAGTTGCAGCGGATAGCGCTCGAACAATTCGCCGGAATGCGCGCCCTCCCATGACGGCTCGTATTTGACGATCGGCGGCCGCTCCGGATCGTTGAAACGTTTGAGCGAGTTGCACTCGAATTCGAGCTTGCCGGACTGGGTCTGCAACCCGCGCAGATATTCCTCGGTGTAATCGGACGGCAGCGGCTGCGCTTCCGGCACGTCCTTCTTGCGGTTCTCGTAGAACCAGCGGAACGACACCGGAGCCCGAAGCTTCTCCTTTTCGGCCGGCACGACGAAATAGCCGCGCTTTAAGAACTTCTTCCACGAAATATTTTTCGGCAGGTCGGAGGCGAGGAACACCCGTTTGACCCAGTCGATCTCGTTGACGCCTTCGGAGAAATAATTGGCAAGGCCGAGCGGCTTGCATAACTCGTTGAAGATCCAGTAGTCGGATTTCGATTCGCCTTGCGGCTTGATCGCCGGCGCCTGGAACACGATGACCCGGTGATTGAGCTGCTGTTGGCCGTGGTGGCCGTAACCGCCCAAGCCCGCCCATTCGCTGATATCGGTGCGTTCGAAATTGGTGCAGGCCGGCAACAGAATATCGGCGAATTTCGCCTCGCCTTCGTTCCAGATCGACTGGTTGACGACGAATTCCAGATTCGGCGACTGATACATCCGCACCCAGCGGTTGGTATTGTTCATGGTCGAAAGGATCGAGCCGCCGTATTTGTAGAGCATATGCACCGGCGAATGGCCGGCCGCCGGATAGGTGAATTTCGGGAACTGGTGTTCGATCGATTTGCCGACCCACGGATAGCCCTCGGCCTTGCCGTCAAGAATCGCTTCCGGCACGAAGATGCGCGGGATGCGCTGATTGTTTGAGTTCATGGTCGGCAGTTGCGGCATGCGCTGGTAAAGCTCGACCGGCATCGAGGTATTTTCGAGATCGCCCGACATGCCGCCGTCGGCATAGCCGGGAAAATAGAAATTAAAGTCGATCGGCGTGCCCCATTGCAGATTGCCCATATTGATGCCGGGCTTGCCGAGGCCCTGCATCGCGACCAGGCACACCATCACGCGCGCCCAGGGAATGCCGGTCTGATTGCGGCACGCGCCGCCATGGCCGTTGCCCCAACCGCCGGGCGCGAGATAGACTCGCTTCTTGCCCCATTCGCGCGCCAGCGCGCGCACGTCTTTGGCCGGAACGCCGGTTTCTTTTTCTTGCCACTCTGGAGTTTTTGGAATGCCGTCGTCTTCGCCGAGGAGATACGCTTTCCATTTGTCGAAACCCACCGTATGCGTCTCGACATATTGTTTGTCGTAGAGGTGCTCTTTGATCCAGACGTAAGCGATCGCCATCGCCATAGCGACCGATGTGGTCGGCTTCGGCGCCAACCATTTACCGGGCAGGAATTGCGCGGTGGCGTTGTAATAGGGATCGACGTGGACGACCTTGATGGCGAGCTTCGGATCTTTCAGCCATTGCCGCCGCGTGGTGCCTTCCTGAGCGCCGTAGGAGCCTGAGGTCGATTCCGGATCGGCGGCCCACGACACGATCATGTCGCAGTTCTGCAAACAGTCCTCGACCGTGCCATAGGTCTCCGACTGGCCGACGCGTAGCGTATGGCCCCAGTGGTGCACCGCACCCCAATACCAGCCCTCCCAGGAATCCGGATTGTGATGGATGCGCGTCATGCCGACGGCATTGGCGAAGCGGAACAGCGCCGAGAGGTAGTAGCCGACATTACCCCAGGTGTGATGCGAGCCGTGCGAGAAGGTGATCGCGCCGGGACCGTATTCGCGCTTCTGCCGCTTGATCTCGTCGGTGACGATCTTGATCGCCTCGTCCCAGGCGATACGAACGTAGCCGGACTTGCCGCGATTTTGCGGATTGCGCTCGCCGTTCGGATCGAAGTCGACCCGCTTCATCGGGTAGAGCAGCCGGTCCGGCGAATAGACGATCGATTTGGCGTTCTGGCCGTGCGGCGCCAGCGTCGTCTTGCGCGGCGGCGTGAGTTTCTGGCCCTTCGCTTCGATGGTCCATGACGCGCCGTCCTCCTCTTTGAGGTCGATCGGCGTCATGCGCAAAATCTTGCCGTCCTTGACGTCGACGAAGACCGGACCGCCGTTGGTCATGTTGCAATAGCGCGTGACGCCGCGGCGCAGTTTGGTGCCGTATTTGAGGCCGACCGACTGGCTCATCATCAGCGTCTGCGCGAACCAGTTGGTCAGATAGTCCGGCCCCTCGACGGTGAGCACGAAGTCCTTTTGCGCGTTGATCTGGTCGAGCCAATTGATCGGCGGCGTGAGCAGGGCGGCGCCAATCTTGGCGTTCTTGAACATAAGCTTGATGTCGGGCGCCTCGTGCAGCCCCGCGGCCGAGGTGACGATGCCCTTCTTGAACTGAAACCAGCGGCCGATGCCCTCGTCGCGCGTCATGATCTGGGCGACGAAATCGTGCTCTTCCAGGCGATTGCTGAACTGCGGATGCCGTTGCGCCGCCCGCTTGAGGATTTGTGCCGCGCCGAACAGGATGATCGGGAATTTGAGCTTGGCCAGCGCCATCGCGCGTCCTCCGCAGACCTCCTCGGCATATCCGAGGCTCGTTTTGCCGATAATTCCCCGGAATTGAAAACTTTCCAAGGGGCTGCCACGAGCGCCGCTATGCTTACCGGGCGACTATGTTCTTCATCTCGCTTCGCCGCCCTGCGAGGAATAGCCGCATATTGTCGACAATAAGCGGCATGATGAACTCTTCGTATTCGACGATATAGCCCCCCACATGCGGGGTGACAAAGACGTTCGGCAGGTCCCAGAACGGGTTGTCGGGCGGCAGCGGTTCGCTCTGGAACACGTCGAGCGCAGCTCCGGCGATGCGGCCTTCGCGCAAGGCGGCAGTCAGCGCCGCCTCGTCGACGGTTTGGCCGCGGCCGGCGCTGATATAATAGGCGGACGGTTTCATCGCGCCAAAGACGGCCGCGTCGAACAGCGTGAAGTTGTAGGGCGCGGCGGGCAGGACGTTGATGAGATAATCCGCCTTGGCCGCGGCCTCATGCAGGCGGTCCATCGGCATGACCTCGCCGAAGCCTTTTTCGGCCCGCGGCGTGCGGCTGACGCCGGCGACATTCATGCCGAAGGCCTGGAGCAGCTCGCCGATCGCCGCGCCGACGACACCGGTGCCGACGATCACCGCAGTCTTGCCATGCAGCGTGTTCCACAGCCGCCGCGCCCACATGCGGTGCTGATGGTCTTCGACTTGGCGCTTCGCATCGCGGCTCACCGCCATCATCATATAGACGACCTGCTCGCGCATCGGCGGGCCGTGAATGCCGCGGCCGCTGGTGATGAGAACGTCGGGCTTAAGCGCCGGGCAGCGCAGAAAATGATCGACCCCGGTTGCCAGGGATTGAATCCATTTCACCCCCGGCGCATCGGCCAGCATGTGATCGCGCAGCTCGATGCCGAACATGATCATGACGTCGACGTCGGAGAGGTCCCCGGTCACTTCCGCCGCGCCGTGGAACAGCGCGAATTGCAGGTCCGGAAATTCCGCCCGCAAAGCATCGCCATACATTTCGGCGTGAACGTCGACGATAAGAACTTTTGTCATGCGCTCGGCAGCCCGAAATACCGGGCGGCATTATTGAAGGCAACGTCGTCGCGCAGCCCCGTGTCCAGCGTCGCATGATCCATGAACTCGCCGGCCTCCGGCGCCGATTCGAACGGATGGTCCGCGGCGAACATCACGCGGTCGCAGCCGAGTGCGGCCAGTGCGCAGTTGAGCGGCTCCGCGGAGCACATGCCGGAGGTGGTTACGGCGACGTTCTCCCGGATGTATTGCGACGGCGACTTATTGAGCTTGAGGCCGTGAAACTCGGCGCGGCTGTCGAAACGCCACAACAGGAACGGCAGCGTCTCGCCGAGATGGCCGAGCATCAACCGGCTGTTTGGAAAACGGTCAAAGTGGCCGCCGACGATGAGCCGCAAGGCATGCGAGCCGGTCTCAAAACCCCAACCCCACATCGGACGCATCAGCACCTTGTAGCCGGACAGCACCGATGGCTGCGTCACCGGATCGGTCGGATGGATATAAATCACCGCGCCGAGCGCAGCGGCGCGTTCCCAGAACGGATAGAGCGCCGCATCGTCGAGATATTGCCCTAGCGTGTGGCCATTGATCATGGCGCCGCAGAATTTGAGGTCGCGCACGCAGCGTTCGAGCTCGTCGGCGGCGGACTTGGCGTCTTGCATCGCCAGATGCGCGAAGCCGGAGTAGCGGTCCGGGCGCTTGGCAATTTCGGCGGCGAGAAAGTCGTTCGACTCGCGCGCCCGGCGTGTCGCCGTGGCGGCGTCACGCTCGGCCTGCACCCCGGGACCGGCAATCGACAGCGCGGCCCGCGCGATCCCGGCATCATCCATGCTCTTGAGACGCAATTCACCGAAATCGCTCAGATTGCTAAAGAAGTATTCGGCGCGCTCCCGCGGCACCTCGGACATGGTCGGCCGCCAGTAATCGACCAGCCCCGGCGACAGGAAATGCTCTTCCAGCGCGATTTTTTTGACCATGCCTCCCCTCGTCTTTCGAGCTTGCGCGGCTCTCTGTACCTTATATGCGATATTGGCTACAAACCCCGGACCCTACAACAGTGGCTTAAGCTTTCAGTGGAGGAGAGCCCGTGACGCAGAAAATACGCGGGGTGACGTTTGAGGAAAACCTCAACAATTCGATGGGACTCGAATTTTTCAACCTGTCCCATCGGTTCGGTTACCAGTCGCCCAACTGGCCGTATTTCGAAGACGTCAAGATCGAGCGCATCCATTACATGGCCAAGTCGGGCGTGCTGTCGCAGCGCATCACCACCTCGATGCACAACACCACCCATATCGACGCGCCGGCGCATGTGGTGCAGGGCACGCCGTTCATCGACGAGGTGCCGCTGCCGCATTTCTTCGGTTCCGGCATCGTGGTGGCGCTGCCGAAGAAGAAGTGGGAGCAGATCACCTACGACGATCTTGAGAAGGCGGCCGGCAAGACCGTGCGGCCACGCGACGTCGTCATTATCAATACCGGCTGGCACGACAAATACGAAGATAGCGAGGACTATTTCTGCTACTCGCCCGGCTTCGTGGCTTCCGCCGGCGAGTGGTTCGTCGAAAAGCAGGTGAAAGTCGTCGGCCATGACACCCAGGCCAACGATCATCCGCTGGCGACAGCCATCGGCCCGCAGCGCAACGGTCCATTGCATCCGCATCTCGCCGCCGAATACAAGGAATGGTCCGGCGGCCGCGACTGGAAGGCCGATTTTCCCGATTGGGAGCCCGTGCACCGCATCCTGTTCAAGAACGGCATCCTCGGCATCGAGAATGTCGGCGGCGATATCGACAAGGTCACCGGCCGGCGCTGCACCTTCGCGTTCTTCCCGTGGAACTGGGACCGCGGCGACGGCTGCATCATCCGCCTGGTGGCGATCGTCGATCCGAAGGGCGCCTACCGGATCGAGAAAGGGGAGAAGTTCTAAATGATCGTACGCAAATTTTCCGAAGCGAAGTCCTACGAGGCGCCGAACCATCGCGACTATAAATCGTTCCGGGTGTTCGGCGCGGAAATGGGCGGCTCGCAGACGCTGGTGTTCGGCATTTCACATTTCCTGCCGGGTGGCGGCGCCGGCCCCGACGCTTCCCCTCCGGAGAAGATCTACTACGTGCTGGCCGGCGAACTCACGGTGATCGCCGGCGGCAAAGAGACGGTCGCCAGAGCAGGCGACAGCGTCTACATCGGTCCGAATGAAAGCCGCGAAATCGTCAATCGCAGCCCCGAGGTCTGCACCATCGCCGTCGCCGTCGCGCCGGTGAAATAAAAGAATTCACCTCTCCCCGCCGCGCGGGGAAAGGTCGAGCGAAGCGAGGGTGAGGGGGCCTCCCCGCGATTCTGAGCCAAGCGGCAACGCCCCCTCATCCCGGCCTTCTCCCCGCGCGCGGGGAGAAGGAGAAGAGGAGTATCATGTCCGAAGACTTCCTGAAAAATCCGCTGGCGTTGTTCGACGTCAAAGGCAAGACGGCGATCGTCACTGGCGCCACCGGAGCTTTCGGCGCCATTGCGGCAAAGACTTTGGCGGCGGCCGGGGCCAACGTCGTCCTCAGCGCGAACAATGCGGAAGGCCTGAAAAAGATCGCGGCGGAATGCGGCAAGCTCGGCGGTAACGCCGAAACGATCGCCAAGCGCCCGAGTTCCGAGGCCAACTGCGACGCCATCGTCGCCACCGCAGCCGAAAAATTCGGCGGCCTCGATATCCTGGTGGTGGCCTCGGGCCAGAACAAGGTGGCGAAGATCGTCGATCAAAAGCCCGAGGACTTTCTCGACGTGATGGACGCCAATGTCACGCAATCCTGGCTGATGGCGCGCGCGGCCGCCCGCCTGATGATCAAGCAGGGCCGCGGCGGCAAGATCATCCTGATGTCCTCGGCGCGCGGTCTCCTCGGCCATCCGGCCGGTTACACCGCTTATTGCGCGTCGAAGTCCGCCGTCGACGGCATCACCAAGGCGCTCGGCTGCGAGCTCGGCGCGACCGGCATCACGGTCAACGCGCTCGGCCCCACCGTTTTCCGCTCGCCGCTGACTGAATGGATGTTCGCCGACGACGAACGCGGCAAGACCGTGCGCGCCGGATTCCTCACCCGCGTGCCGAAGGGCCGGCTCGGCGAGCCGGAGGACTTGGCCGGTCCGCTGTTGTTCCTTGCCTCGAAGGCGTCCGATTTCTACACCGGACATATCCTCTACGCCGACGGCGGCTATACGGCGGGCTGAAACGATGGCGAAAGAAGTGTCGCAAGCCCGCATCGCCGTCATCGGCGCCGGGCTCATGGGACACGGCATCGCGCAAGTTTTCGCGCTGGCCGGTCACGACGTGACCATCACCGACACGGTGATGAAGAACCTCGATACGGTCACCAAGCGCATCGCCGCCAATTTGCGTGATCTTGGTGACGACCCGCTGGCAATTGCGCGGATCCGGCCGTGCCTCGAACTCGCCGAAGCCGTGCGCGAGGCCGATTACGTCGTCGAGGCGGTCCTCGAGGATCTGCCGCTCAAGCAGAAGCTATTCGCAGAAATCGAACGGCACGCCCCCGCCGAAGCG
>JBAQAB010000238.1:0-1925 GCA_049285535.1 Xanthobacteraceae bacterium | reverse complement strand
CTGGAAACCGATTTCGGCGCCGATACCGGTCACTTCCCGACGATCCGCTCGCTGGCGACGCTGGCATACGACTGCCGGCGGCCGGACAAGTTCCGTAGCGAACTCATCGCCGCGCTGCGCATGATCGATCGCGGCGACATGACGCCCGCCGCCATGCGCGGCGCCTGGGCCGGCGAGATCGGACAGACCCAGTTCCTGCCGTCGTCCTATCTGAAATACGCCGTCGACTTCGACGGCAGCGGCCGCCGCGATCTCATTCATGACGTGCCCGATGTGCTCGCCTCGACGGCCAATTATCTGAAAGGTTACGGCTGGCAGCGCGGCCAGCCCTGGGGCGAAGGCACCGCCAATTTCCAGGTGCTGCTGCAATGGAACGCCTCGCAGGTCTATACCAAGACCGTCGCCTATTTCGGCCAGCTCCTTGAAAACGGGCAGTAGGCGCACCGGCCTCACGCGGCCGCAAGCCAGCGCTCCAGAAACACGCTGAGCCAGGCCCGCGCCGAATAATCGTAGACGGCGCGATCGGCAAAATGGGTGTGGCGCGGTTTTGCGCCCGGCAATTCCATGCGGTCGTGACCGCGCGTCGTCCATTTGTGCATCATGGCGTGGGTCACGTCGGGGTGAAATTGCAGTGCGAACGCCGCTTCGGCGCGGATCGCCTGCACTTCGAACGTATCGCCCTCGGCCAGAAGCTCGGCGCCTCGCGGCAGGTCGAAACCTTCGCGATGCCACTGATAGACGCATTCAGGCCAAGCATCGACGACGGCGAGGCCGGCGCTGGTTGGCCAGATCGGATAATAGCCGATCTCGGCGTGGCCCTCGGGGTGACGAAACACCGTCCCGCCAAGCTGCCGCGCGAACATCTGCGCGCCGAGGCAGATGCCGAGAAATGGCTTGTGCTCCTTGAGCGGGACGCCGATCCAATCGATCTCGCGGCGGATGTAATCGTCCGGATCGTTGGCGCTCATCGGACCGCCGAAGATGATGGCGCCGGCGTGTTCCGCCATGGTCGACGGCAGCGGATCCTCAAAGCGCGGGCGGCGCACATCGAGCGGATAGCCGAGATCGCGCAGCGCATTGCCGATGCGGCCGGGGGTGGAGTGCTCTCCGTGCAGGACGATCAGGATCGGCTGTTGCATGACGCCGGCGATTCGTTCGCTTTTCTAAAGTTTTAACGTCTCCATGACGGGAAGCAAATGGCGCGCCATCCTCGCATCACGCGCCGTTGCCGGCGGAGCCCGTGCGGCGATCAACGGCCCCCATCAGCAGCGCATTCGGAATTAAGCGCGTGAGGAAAACCAAGAGCCGGTTGCCGGCGCCGGCGATCACGACGCGGCGGCCGCGCATCAATCCGTCATAGCCGAGCTGCGCCACGCGGCTTGCCGGCAGCTCGATCATTTTTGCGGCGTTCGGCAGAGTCATGCCCGACCGCGCCTGGAATTCGGTCTGGACTGGCCCCGGACAGAGCGCGGTCACCCTGATGCCGCGGCCTGCCAATTCGTGATGCAAGGCTTCGCTGAACGACAGCACATAGGCTTTGCTGGCGTAATAGACCGCCATGCCGGGCCCGGGCATGAAGGCCGCGACCGACGCCACGTTGAGAATGCAGCCGCGGTGCCGCTCAAGACTATCGACAAAAGCGAGCGACAGCTCGGTGAGCGCGCGCACATTGAGATCGACCATCGCGAGCTCTTCGTCGCGGCTGAGTTTGGCGGCCGGCCCGCTCAAGCCGAAGCCCGCATTGTTGATCACATAGGCGGGCTCGAGCCCCTGCGCCGTCAATTGCGCCGCCAGCGTCGCCACCGCATCGCGGCGTTCGAGGTCGAGCGCGAGCACGGTCGGCCGCGGCCTGCCGCCGGCCGCGATCTCGTCGGCCAGCGCGTTGAGCCGGTCTTCGCGCCGCGCCACCAGCACCAGGTCGTGAC
>JBAQAB010000237.1:0-1762 GCA_049285535.1 Xanthobacteraceae bacterium | reverse complement strand
TGGTTCATCGCCATCTACTGGCGCGTCGGCAGCCAGTTCCTGGTCGCTTCGGTCGGCGAGGACATGCTGGCCAAGGTGGCAAGCTCGCAGGAAGCGCACGGCGCACCGCCGGGCCTCTACGTGCTTTTGTTCTTTGCCACCTTCTTTCCGGCATCGATGCTGGCGGGTTTGGCGGCGCCCGCCGTCTGGGCGGTGCGACGCGAGCCCGCCGCGCGCTTTCTCCTGGCCTGGCTGGTGCCGTCGTGGATCGTATTCGAACTGGTGGTGACCAAGCTGCCGCATTACGTGCTGCCGCTCTATCCAGCGATCGCCATTCTGATCGCCGGCGCCGTGGAGACGCGGGTGCTGTCGCGACGGATCTGGCTGGTGCGCGGCATCCTGTGGTGGTTTTTGGTGCCGGCGATCGTCAGTGTGATCGCGGTGATCGCCGCCGTGGTGATCGATCGCGAACTGGCGCTCCTCGCTTGGCCGTTCTTTGCCGGGGCGATCGTGTTCGGATTGTTTGCGTGGCAGCTCTACGACGATGACGGCGCCGAACGCGCCTTCATGCGCGCCACGGTCGCATCGGTGTTGATGGCCTTCGGCATGTATGCGGTGGTCGTGCCGTCGCTGACGCCGGCGTTTCCGAGCGTTGCGCTCGCGCAGGTGCTGCATAATTCGGGTTGCCCGAATCCCGTCGCTGCCAGCGCCGGATACCAAGAGCCCAGCCTGGTATTCCTCGCCGGCACCAAGACGCGCTTCACCGACGCCGACGGCGCCGCCGATTTTCTGCAGGGCGGCAGTTGCCGCTTCGCCTTCGTCGACGCGCCGCAAGAGCGCGAATTCGCGCTGCGCGCGGAGGCGATTGGGCTGCGTTATGACCGCGGGCCGCGCGTCGAGGGCTACAACATCAGCATCGGGCGGCCCATCACCATCGCGGTGTTCCAATCGGCAGGTACGCCGTGAATGGGCCGGATCTGCTGCCCGACGAATTGGCAGAGATAAACGGGGCCGCTCCGGCTTGCGGGCGAGGCGCGCTTGAGCGGCTGTCGCACAATGCGCTGAAAAATCTGGAACGCTGGACTCTCGCCGTCGCGCCGCCGCCGCCGGCCAGAATGCTGCTCCCGTCGCTGCCCGCGCTCGCCGCCACGGCGGTGACGCTGTATGTGGTCATCGCCTCGATGTTTGCGATCGATGCCGCCGCCAGCGATTGGGCGCGCCACGAACCGGGCTGGGTCCGGGGCATATTCGAGCACATCACCAATTTCGGATTGTCCGGCTGGTTCCTCATTCCGTTCGCCGCCATTGTGCTGGCTTTGGCCGCCGTGACGTTGCCGGCATTGTCGCAGCGCTCGCAAGGCGTGCTCACCGCACTTGCCGCCCGGTTCGGGTTTTTGTTTCTGGCGATCGGCGTGCCGGGCCTGTTCGTCGCCATCGTCAAGCGCCTGATCGGACGGGCACGGCCCTATGTCGGCGGCAACGGCCGCGACAATCCGTTTCTTTATAGGCCGTTCGTGTGGCGGCCCGATTATGCCAGCATGCCGTCGGGGCACTCCACGACGGCGGTGTCGGCCGCGATCGCGATCGGCGCGATTTGGCCTCGCAGCCGCGTCGTCATGTGGCTCTACGCGCTCGTCATCATGGTCAGCCGCGTCGCGGTGCTGGCGCACCATCCGAGCGACGTCATCGCCGGCGCCCTGACCGGCGCCGCGGGCGCTTATCTGGTGCGGCGCTGGTTCGCGGCGCGGCGGCTCGTTTTTTGCGCGCGCGACCTGCGCGCCTA
>JBAQAB010000236.1:0-26311 GCA_049285535.1 Xanthobacteraceae bacterium | reverse complement strand
TCGCAAAGTCAGCATCATCGACGGTGTGCCCACGATGTATCTTTATATGCTGGCGCATCCCGACTTCGACAAATTCGACTTGTCGTCGTTGCGCGTCGCCGTGGTCGGCGGACAATCCATGCCGGCGCCGAAATCGATGGAATGGCAGAAACGCAGCGGCGCACCCATTCTGGAACTGTGGGGCATGACGGAACTGGCCGGTCCGGGCATCATGCAGCATTCCTATTGCGAGAACCGTCTGGGCTCCGTCGGCATCATGATGCCCTTCATGCAAGGCCGCATTGCCGACCCGCTGGATGCATCGAAAACTCTGCCGGACGGCGAGGTCGGTGAACTGATGGTCAAGGGACCGCTCAACATGCTCGGCTATTACGGCAACGAGGCGGCGACCAAGGACACCATCGAGCCGGACGGCTGGCTGCATTCCGGCGATCTCTGCAAGATGGACGCTGAAGGCTATTTCTATATCGTCGACCGCAAGAAGGACATGATCCTCACCGCGGGCTACAACATCTATCCGGCAGAGATCGAGCGCGTCATTGCCGGGCATCCGTCGGTGGCGATGGTCGGTGTCGGCGCTAAACCCGACGCGACTAAGGGCGAGATTGCCAAGGCCTATATCGTGTTGAAGTCCGGCGCCAGCGCCGATGCGGACGGCATTCTCGATTATTGCCGGCAGCATCTCGCGGCGTACAAGATGCCGCGCGAAGTGCAGTTCGTTCTCGCGCTGCCGACAACCTCATCCGGCAAGATCATGCGGCGCCAGCTAAAAACGCTGGATCAGGGTACGCGCGTCGAATCCGAGGCCCTGCGCCGGCGCGTTGGAGCCGGCTAGGTGCTGAGTTTACACCTGATTGCTCAGGCGCCGACTTCGGGCGCGGCCTCGGCTTGTTTGCGTGCCGCGTCGGCGCGTTCGGTCTCGCCCAGGGCGGCCAGCACCTCGGCATAGGAGCGCCAGTTCGCCTTTCTGGTGCCACGACCGATCACGCGCTCGGAAAAGAGATTGCGGGCCATCGGCAAGTTACGCGCCTGCAATGCGGCATCGCAGATGATCTGTGCGAACAGGTCGCGTTGCGCGTGGCTGCCGCCAATCGAAACAATCTCGTTGCGCACTGTCCATAATAGGTCGGTCGCTATGTCGTAGTGACCTTGTTCGTAGGCCAGAATGCCTTCGCACAGCGGGATCAAGACGTCTCTGGTCACATCGGCGCGCCAGCCTTCGTTCTGCGCGGCAAAATCGGCCATCGATTTAATGTGACGCCGGGCAACCTCGAAATCGCGGTGCGCCGCCAGCGCAAGGCAGAAATGCGCGTCGCGAAACGGCAGCATGTGATCGTGGATCCGCAGCCGCGAGTGTTCGGCAAGTGCCTTCCAGCGATCGCCGATATCCACGCCGCTGAGCTGCAGCCGCTTGAGCAGTGCCGCCTGATTGGACACGTCGACATAGGTCTCGGAATTCACCGAGCACAGCGCCTTGTCATAGAGGTCGAGCGCCCGGTCGCAGTCGCCCTGCGCCAGCAAGAACAATGCGGCGTGCCACCAGACATGGGCCTTGAACGGGTTCTTGTCGGTCCATTGCTGCGGGGTATAGGCGAGCCATTTGACGCCTTCGGCGGAGCGGCCCTGCATTTCGAGTACATGGGCGACCGAATGAATGGCCCAAAGGTCGCCGGGATTTCGCTCGACGGCCTGGCGTCCGCAGCGTTCGGCATCGGCATAGGCGCCACATTCTTCGAGCGCATAGGCATACATTCCTTGCACGCAGCCGTAGCCGGGCACCTTGTCATCCCATTCGCCCAGCACGCCGGCGATGACCGCGCGCATCACTTGGCTGCGCCCGGCATAGAAGCTCATGGTGTGGTGAAGCTTGAGCGCCATAAGATCGAGCGGAGATTCCATAAGGATCTCTTCCCAGTGCGAGCAGGCCAGCATGATGTCGCCCGCGGCCCAGGCTTCCAGCGCGCGCACGTGGTGGCGCTCGCGGGAGGTCGCTGCGGCGAGGTTGGGCCGGATCTCATCGAGTGTCTGCCGGACTTTCGGCAGGATCGCCTTGTTTTCGAGCATCAGCAGGAAATAACCGCGAAAACACAGCGCCAGAACGAAAGCGGGATCCTGCTCGATCGCCGAGCGGACATGGCCGAACGCCGTCGTGCGGTAATCGAGGTAATCCGTCACGGCCGCATCGACGTGCTTGGCCGCAGCCTCATTTGCTGTGGTGAACTGCAGTCCCCGGCAATCCGCATACATGCGCGTTCGCTCCGTCGGCTCACGCTTCGCTCGGCAGCACCCCTAATCCCCGTAGCACGCGCTCCGGCGTCGCCGGAAAGTCGTGAATATCGCCGCCACGGCGATTAAGCGCATCCGCCACCGCGCAGGTCACGGCGCCGAGCGCGCCGATGATCGAGCCTTCGCCACAGCCTTTGAAACCGCCCAGCGCCGCTGACGGTGTGTTGGCGTGATGCAGCTCGATGCGTGGGATTTCCAGCGCCGAAGGCACCAGATAGTCGGCCAGCGTGACCGTGCGCGGCTGTCCGGTCTCGTCATAGACGAGCTCCTCCAGCAGCGCTTCGCCGATGCCCTGCGCAATGCCGCCAATGATCTGGCCCTCGACCACGGCGGGATTGATGATGGTGCCGATGTCTTCGGCGGCGACGTAGCGCACGATGTTGACCTCGCCGGTCTGTGCATCGACGTCGACCACCGCAATATGGGCTCCGCCGGCGAAACTGCCGAATTTGGGGTCGTAAAACGAAGTGACTTCGAAACCCGGATTGAGCTCGGCCGGAATGGTCTTGGCGGAAAAATAGCTCTTCTCCGCCATCTCGCGGATCGGCAGCCTTTTGGCGCGGTCGATCGTTTGGATCACGCTGTTGACGATGGTCAGCTCGCCCACCGGCGCCTGCAGAAGATGCGCGCCCAAAGCGAGGATGCGCCGGCGCAGCTCTTTGGCGGCTTGGATGACGGCGCCGCTGCCGAACACCGCGGTTCGCGAGGCGAAGGTGCCAAAACCATAAGGCGCCATCGCAGTATCGTTGTTGACACAAGTGATGTCGTCGAGCGCGATGCCGAGCTCGTCGCAGGCCACCTGCCGCATCGCCGTCATGATGCGCTGGCCCTGGGACGGCAGCGCCGCGGCGATGGAGAGAACACCTGTCGTCTCCAAACGCAACGTCACCGCGTCGCGACCGGGCTGCAGCAGCGTGCCTGGGCCGACCGCGGTGCTGGTGCCGAGGCCGGTCAGTTCCGCGTAGCAGGCGACACCGATGCCGCGCAATTTGCCGTTTGCGCCATGCTGTTCGGCGCGCAGCCGCTCATATTGCGCCTTGGCAGCAGCAAGCTTGAGGCAGGGCAGGTAGTTGACGTTGTCGTGCACCAGATTGTTGGCGTTGCGGTAAGGCATCGCCTCCATCGGGATCAGGTTGCGCGCCCGCAGTTCCACGGGGTCGACCTCAAGCCGCCGGGCGACTTCGTCCAACAACAGTTCCAGCGACGCCGACGCCGACGGACGGCCGACGGCGCGATAGGGCCCAACCGGTGTCTTGTTGGTGGCGACGCCGCGGGTCAGATAGCGCATCGCCGGAACCTTATAAGGACCCGGCATCAGTCCGGCGGTTTGGAGGGGCTCCATGCCCGCCGACCACAGGTAGGTCGAGTAGGCGCCGACATCGACCCACACGTCGGAGCTCAGCGCCAGGATGCGGCCATCCCGATCCACCGCCACCGCGACCTCGATCGACTGATCTCGGGCATGCGTGGAGGCGACCATGTTCTCAAGGCGGTCCTCCACCCATTTCACCGCCCGGCGCAGCGAGAGAGCCAGATAGGCGCAGACGAATTCCTCGGGATAGATCGAGGCTTTCTGGCCGAAGCCGCCGCCGGTGTGCGGGACGACGACACGGATCTCGTTCTCCGCCAAATGCAGATGATTGGCGAGGTAATGACGCACGACATAAGGCAGTTGGTGACTGATCCAGAGCGTCAGGCCGAAGGTGCTTTCGCGATAGCCGGCGACGCAGCCGCGGGTTTCCAGACACATCGCCTGCTTGCGGCCAATCTTGAACTTGCGCTTGACCACAAGGTGCGCATTGCGAAATGCCTCGTCGACGTTGCCGCGTTCGAACTCGCGCTTAATCAGGTAATTGTTCGGGCAGGTGTCGTGGACCAGCGCCGCGCCTTCCTGTTCGCCAAGCCGCGGGTCCGTCACCACCGGGAGTGGCTCGTAGTCGATTTCGACGAGCTCCGCCGCGTCTTCCGCGGTAGCGCGATCGTCCGCCACCACCGCGCAGACCGCCTCGCCGCAGAACCGGACTTTGTCGACGGCAAGCCAATGCTGGACCGATTCGCCGCCGGAGAAACGGTTCGGCATGCTGCGGAACGGCTCGACCTTTCCGAGCAGCTCCTTGCCGGTCAGCACCGTGATCACGCCGGGAAGCGCGCGCGCTTTCGTCGTATCAACCGCGCGGATCCGCGCGTGGGCATGCTGGCTGCGCAGAAAAGCCACATGATACATGCCGGGCAAATAGATGTCGTTGAGGAAGCGGCCATCGCCTTCGACCAGTGGAATCGCTTCGTCGGGCAGCACCGGCGACCCGACTGCTTTCTGATTGACGAAGCGCGCGTCCGACATCACGCAATCTCTCGCTTCTCCGAGGCGTGCGCGTTACGTGCTACCGCGAGCACGGAATCGACGATGGCCTGATAGCCGGTGCAGCGACAGATATTGCCCGACAGGGCTTCGCGGACCTCCTGTTCGGTCGGCTGTGGGTTTTCGCGCAACAGCTCGATCGCGGTGATCAGCATTCCCGGCGTGCAGTAGCCGCATTGCAGTCCGAAATTCTCGAGAAAAGCCTGCTGCATGGGATGCCGCGTGCCGTCCGCTACCCGCAAGCCTTCGATGGTGACGATTTCGGCGCCATCGGCCTGCACCGCCAATGTCAGGCAGGAGCGCGCGCTACGCCCGTTCATTGAGATCGTACAGGCGCCGCAAACGCCATGCTCGCAGCCGAGATGCGTGCCGGTGAGATGCAAATGATCGCGCAGGAAATCCGCCAAGGACAAGCGCACCGGCACGGTTCGTTCATAGGTTCTGCCGTTCACCATCAGCCGGATGCTTTGCTCCCGCGCCATGACTAATGCGCTCCCGCGCGCGTGCGCGCCATTTCGAGCGCGCGCTTAGCCATAACGCCTGCCAGATGCCGACGATAGGATGAGGACGCGTGTACGTCGTCAGCTGGCTCGACCGCGGCCCGGACTTTTTCTGCCGCTTCCGCGAAAGCGTCGCCGCATTCATCGGCGCTTAGGTGACGCGCCGTAAGCGCGTCTTCCGCCGCCCGCGCGCGAAACGGACCTTCGCCCATGCCGACTATGGTCAGCCGCGCACGTTCGCACACGCCATCGCGTATCGTCAGCGTGGCGGCCGCCCCGGCCATGGCAAAATCGCCGAGGCGGCGGGCAAATTCCGCAAAGCCGGCACCGGCGCCCGCCGGCGGCCGCGGATAGCGCACCGCGACCACCATCTCGCCGGGCTGCAGCGCCGTCGATAAAATGCCGGTGAAAAACTGCTCAGCGGGAAGTTCACGGCGGCCGGCTGCGCCGGCAATGACCACCATGCCGCCTAAGGTCACCAGCACGCTTGGATGCTCCGCGGCCGGATCGTTATGGGCGACACTGCCGCACACGGTGCCGCGATTCCTGATCGCGGGATGGGCAACTTGTTTGGTCGCCTTGAACAGCAAGGGCCAGCCGTCCCGCACCCGCTTGTCACGCAGCAGATCGGCATGGCGGACTAGTGCGCCGACCGTCAGGGTGTCGGCCGTGACATCCAGGCGGTTGAGCGCCTCGATGCGATTAATGTCGACCAGGACGTCGGGATTGAGAAGGCGACAGTTGAGCATCGGCATCAGGCTCTGGCCGCCCGCCAAGACCCGGCCGTTGGAGCCGGCGTCGGTCAGGATGCGCAACGCCTCGTCCAAACTGCGCGGCGCGTAATAGTCGAACCAAGCCGGCTTCACGACCGTTGCAGCCTCTCGTCAGGTGAGCCAACGCCGATACCGGTGTCCCGATCGGCACGTGCGTGGCGGCAGGCGGCGAGACTCCGTATAGGTCAGGACTTTCATAGGTAAGGACTTTACTATATGAGGCCGCCGCCGCTAGGGTGTCAACGCAACGCAGGCATAAGGCGCAGCGATGGATATGCAGCTCAAGGGTCGCGTGGCTCTCGTCACCGGTGGCACCCGGGACGTGGGCCGGAAGATCGCGCTCACGCTTGCCGCGGAAGGCGCGGCCGTCGCGGTCAATTACCGGGATGCGGCCGACGAAGCGGCCGCAGTCGTTGCCGAGATTCATGCGCAAGGCGGCAAGGCGAAGTCCTATCGGGCCGATCTTTCCGACTACGCCTCCGTGCAGGCGATGATTGAGCAAATCGTCGCCGACTTCGGCGGCCTCAATATTCTAGTGAATAATGCCGGGCTGGCAATTCGCAAGCCGTTCAAGGATACCACGCCCGCAGAGTGGCGCAGTCAGATCGACGTCAATCTTCTCGGCGCCATCCAACTCTGCCACGCCGCTGCAGCGCATTTGGAAAAGGGCGGCGACGGGCGGATCATCGCCATCGTTGGCGACTCCTCGCGGGTCGGCGAATCGGGACTTTCCATCGTCGGCGCAGCCCGGGCCGGCGTCATCGTCTTGATGAAATCGCTGGCGCGCGAAATGGGCCGTGCCGGGGTCACCGCCAATACCGTCTCGCTCGGCCTCGTCGAGACCGGTCACGATCCGGAATGGCTCGCCGCCAACCGCGACAAGCTCGTCCGGCTCTACCCGGTGCGGCGGCTCGGTCGTCCCGACGATATCGCGCCGACCGTCACGCTCTTGGCCTCGCCGCGCAGCGGCTGGATCACCGGTCAGGTGATCAGCGTCAGCGGCGGCTATTGCATGGTGTGAGCGCGAGCCATGACCGACCGCTTGGGAACGTCGACGGTACGGGCTTAGGCACGGCCATGAAGATGCATCTTCTGCCCTGCGGCCGGCTGCGCATGCGCAAGAGCATTTTCCTCCCTGCGGCCGACCGCGGCGAGACCATCGAGCTTCCGGTTTCGAGTGCGTTGTTGCGGCATGCTCAGGGTAACGTGCTGTTCGATACCGGCTGCCATCCGGCAGTACTGGAAGATCCGGAAGGCCGTTGGGGCGGCCTTGCCAAGCTGATGGTCCCGATCATGCAGCCCGGCGAGCACGTGTTGACGGGCCTTGCCGCGCTTGGGCTTGGCCCTGACGATATCGACGTAATCATCAATTCGCACCTGCATCCGGACCATTGCGGTTGTAATGCATTTTTCCGCAAAGCGACTTTTCTTATCCACGCCGAGGAGATCGCCGCCGCCCGTGCGCCCGGCAGCGGGGCGGCCGGCTATCTCGCCGCCGATTGGGATCAGCCGATGCCGATCGATGAGCTCGCAAGCCAGCGCGACCTCTTTGCCGACGGACGCATCGTGCTCTTGCCGCTGCCCGGCCATACGCCCGGTTCGCTCGGCGTTTTGGCGCGGCTCGATCGCAGCGGCACGTTTTTGCTGGCCGGCGATACCGTGAGCCTGCGCGAGACGCTCGATACCGGCATCATCCCGCGCAATACCTGGAACGGCGAGGCGCTGGCGAAATCGCTGGCCGAAGTGCGCCATATCGAATCGTCAGGTGCGACCATCCTGTGCAGCCACGACGCGCGGCAATGGGATAGCGTACGCAAAGGAGCCGACGCTTATGACTAGGCGGCGCGTCACTATACGAGCGGAGCACCGCTGATATGTCGCTTCGCTTTGCGCTCCTCGGCTTGCTCGCGGTCGAACCGGCGTCGGGCTATGACCTTAAGCGGGCTATCAATCGCTCGACCTATTTCATCTGGAACGCCACAGGTCCGCAAATTTACAACACGCTGCATAAGCTGCGGGAGGAAGAGTGCATTACCAGCCGGTCGCTGGCGCAGGACGGCAAGCCGGACAAGAAAATCCACACCATCACCTCACGAGGTCGGACACGGCTCGAAGAATTCATGAGCGAACCGATCCACGCCTCGGTGACGCGCGATGAGGTTTTGCTGCGCATTTTCTTCGGCAACTTTGCCGGTAAACGGGCCATCCGGCGCGAGCTCGGATCTTACCTGCAGCGCATACGTCACGAGTGCGCTTACCTGGAGGCGACCGAAGCCCGCATCAACGCGCACCCTGGCCGTAAGCACGAAGCGCGGCGCTTCCAGCTCCTTTCGCTTCGCATCAAGGTCGCGCAGTATCGGGCCATGGAGCAAGAGCTGGTCCGATTTCTTGGCGACGGCGCCGGCGCGCCGCAACCGGCGAAACAACTCTCGCGCCGCCGCTCAAATTAGGGCCGAATGTAGCTCCAGCCCCGTTCCTCAAGCTCGCTGAGCCGCACTACGCCGGCCGGCACCATCTTGGCCTGTGGAATGATGGTGATGGCGTGGCCTTCGCGCTTTTCCATGCCCTGCAGGGTGTTGTTGCAGGCGGAGAACGCAATTCTCGACGGGAAGGTGGCATCGGTGCTGGCTATCCGCGCGATGCGGTCCTTGACCGGCGAGGTGTCGTCCCGCAGCATGTTCAAGCCCGGCCCGTAGCGACGATCTCGACATCCACGTCCTCGCCCTTGTCGCGATAGTATTCGATGATGTTCTCGGCATTGTTCAGCGCCAGGTTCATCACCGCGGGATCGTTCTGATCGACCTGGATGGCGATGCGGTGCGGCTTGCCGCCTTGCGCGTGCGCGCCGCACAATGTGAGGAGCCCGACGGCAAGAGCAACGACGACGCTTCGAGTGATCGCAATCATGATTTTCTCGCTGGTTATGGACGGACGAGCGTGTAGCCCTTTTCAGTGAGGGCGAGAATTTGCGCGACGCCGGCTTCGACCGGCTTGGCATTCGGGTTGAGCGGCACGCGGTGTCCGGTTTCCCGCTCGACGGTCTCGACCGTGTTCATGCAAACGTCGAACTTAACGCCTTGTGCGACCAGGCTGTCGACGAGTTTGCGGTTCGGGCTGTCGGAACGCAGCAGCGCGATGCCCGGCCC
This sequence comes from Xanthobacteraceae bacterium, assembly GCA_049285535.1. Lineage (GTDB taxonomy): Bacteria > Pseudomonadota > Alphaproteobacteria > Rhizobiales > Xanthobacteraceae > BOG-931. The sequence continues at coordinate 17,247 of JBAQAB010000236.1, read as the reverse complement.
GAAGGTCACGACCTCGATCGCGATCCTGTCCGGACCGTAGAATTTGAGCAAGTTGTAAGCGACGCTGATGACCAGGCTTTGTTTCTTGGCGTCGTCGTCGGAGAGCTGCAGGACGAGGTGGTGGTCGGCAAATGGCTTGTCGGTGAGCGCATTGTTTTCCGCCGCCGCGGCGGGGCGCGGCGGAATCATCGCCAATGTCGACAGCGTGCAAACGGCAACCAATGCGCCAGCGATCGGCGCCACATCGCGCAGGCGAACGCGGGTCATCGTGCTAGCCTCCCCGGTCATGGCCCGGATTGTCGGCAACGCCCTTGAGAACGACGCGATTGGGCCGCTTGATTTTCACGGTCTTTTGCTTCCGCAAGTAGTCCGCGACGACTTCGCTGATGGGCTTGCCGGTTTGCGGATTGACGGATGCCCAACCGGCGACGCGATAGCTCTTGTCCGCATCCAGCATCGTTCCGTCGTCGAGCGCCATGTCCGAGATTCGCTTGCCCGCCGCTTCATTCGGCGCGCAAGCATAGTCCATGCCGCCGATACGGACCATGTCGCCGCCCTGCTGATAAGAGGGATCGGGGTTGAATAGGTTATCGACGATATCTTCCATTACCGCCTTGATTTGGCCCCCGGTCATGTCCGTCACATACACCTCGGGATAGGTGATCGCGGTTTCCGCGAGCACGTCCTCCATGGTGATCGGCTGACCGGCCAACAGAGTGGCGCCCCAACGGAAGCCTGGCGACAATGCGATTTGCGCATCGAGCTCGTGACGGAGCGCATCGCAAATCACCTGGTCCATCGGGCCGGTAAAATTGCCGCGCCGGTACAGTAGCTCGTCGGCCGTGGCGAGTTCTTCGCCAAATTTTGCCGTATACGGCGCGCGCAGCCGATCGATCAGCGCCTGCATGTCACGATCGGGCTTGATGAGGTTCGTGTAAATCGGCAGCAAATGGTAGCGCGCGTCCTTCACGCTGCCGTTGCCGATATCGAGATCGAGCACCGCTAGAAATTTTCCGCTCGATCCGGCATTGGTGACCAGCGTCTTTCCCGCGGCGTTGGCGACCGCGGTGGGCTGCGGTACGGCGTCGTGGGTATGGCCGCCGAGAATGACATCGATGCCGGTCACGCGGCCGGCAAGCTTGAGATCGACGTCCATGCCATTATGCGACAGCAGGACGACGGCATCGACCTTGTCTTGCCGACGCAGCCCATCGACGACTTTTTGCAGCTCCGCATCGCGGATGCCGAATGTCCAATCTGGCGTGAAACGTTTGGGATGGGCGATCGGCACATAGGGCATGGCCTGGCCGATGATGCCGATGCGGTGGCCGTTTACTTCCTTGATCGTGGCGGGCTTGAAAACGCGGCCGGATGCGGAATCAAAGGCCGGCGCATTGTTGAAGGCGGCCTCGTCCGTCAAAAACACGTTCTGCGCCAAAAACTCTCCTTTGAACCCGTCGAGATTCTGCCGCAGGACTTTTTCGCCATAGGTGAACTCCCAATGGCCGGTCATCACTTCGATGCCAAGTAGATTCCCGACTTCGACCATGTCCGCGCCTTGCATGGCGTCGGCGAGTCCGCTGCCTTGCCACAGATCGCCGCCGTCCAACAAAACCGAATTGCCAGTACCGGCTTCGCTGCGCAGCCGATCGATCAGGGTCTTCATATGGGCGAAGCCGCCCATGTGGCCGTAGCGATGGGCAGCCTCCTGATAATCGAGGAAGGTGAAGGCATAAGACGCGCGGCTACCCGGCTCGATGCCGAAATGTTTGAGAAATGCCTGGCCAACCAGATGCGGCGGTTGGCCGGCCATTGCGCCGACGCCGATATTGACGCTCGGCTCGCGGAAATAGACCGGCAAAAGCTGCGCGTGGCTGTCGGTCATGTGCAGCACGCGGGCATTGCCGAATCGCCCGATATCGTAGGGGTCGTCGGCGGCCGCAAGGCCGATACGCGGCACGACGCCGGAAAGCGACGCCGCCGCGAGAGCTTTCAACACGTCGCGGCGACGCATCGCACCACTCCTCGATGCCGTTTCAGGTCAGCGGATGACGGCGTTCTTCCAGGCCGTCGCCTGCTCCTTGGCTTGCGCGATGGATGCATTGGCCAGCGCCTCGGCCTCTTGGGCGTGCTTAGTCGCCTCGCCGAAATTGCCGGCGTCGGCTGCCTTTTTCGCCGCCTTGAGCTCGGTTTCCGTCATCGTCCATTGGTTCTTGAGCGCGCCCGCTTGATTTTCCGCGGCTTCCGCCTTGGCGTAGGCCGCCTTGAAGTCGTCTGCCGAGGCCGCCAACGCCGCCGTCGCCAGCCCCGTGGCCGTGAGGACGACAGCGAGCCTGATCAAAGCAGACAAACGCATATGAACGATCATGGGCGTGCACCCGGTCCGGAGATCGGCAGGCCGTTACTCATGTACGACAGATAATATTCGACATCGCGATAGAGCTCGTCCTCGGGCTTTAACGGCACGCCGCGCACCTGGCTGTTGCACGTGATCAGCCGGCGGCTTGTCGTCCCCATGCCGCCCCATTCCGAGCGATAGATCGGCAGTGCCGCGACAATACCGAGCGCCGGCGCCAACACTTCGGTGCGGATATGGTCGCCCGGGCTCTGGACGTGACAGCTGGCGCAGGAGAAGTTCAATTGACCGCGGCGCGTGTAGAAATACTCTTCGCCTTTACGGTAAGCCGCGAGCGCACGCGGATCGTTCGGGATTTTGATGTCGAACGGATTGCCGCGTGACGTGAAGGCCATATAGGCCGTCAGCGCCGCCATATCGTCTTTGGCATAGTCGAGCGGCTCTTCGCCATTGGTCTGACGGCACTCGTTGAGCGCCACGTCGAGCGTAATCACCTCGCCCGACTTGGCGTCGAAGTAGGGGTAGTTCTGACGAATGCCGATGCCCTTATTCGCAAAGCAGTGGGCGTAGGTTTTGCCGTTCTTGAACGGCGTCTCGAACATCTGCTTGCCCTTATCCAGCGCGAATTGGTAGGGCGGAAAGGCGTCGATCTCCTCCCACTGCTTGCGCAGATCGGCATCCATCGAATAGGGCCCGTTGACGAAATCGTTCAACGGCACTTTGGGAAAGCGCTTGGTGAAATAATCGCGGAACGCCTTGAAGTCAGCCTTTGGATTGGCCGAATCCGCTGCGGACACCGGCGGCGCGGCCAGACAAAACAGCGCAAGTGCCAGCAATACTGCGCGACGCATCGACGTCCTCCCTCCATTCAACGGCGCGTTCTCGCGCTATTGAATTTTACCGACCAGTGAATCGGTTGCGCCTTTATTGTCGACCCAGCTGACCGTCAGGTCGTCACCCTTCTGCGCGCCTTTGAAGCTGAATTTGATATAGGGATCCTTGGAAACGGCGGGGCCCCAATAAGCTGTGAAAACCGGCTTGCCGGCGTGCTCGAACTCCACCACCTCGATGTAATGCGGCGGAATGAGATTGCCCTGTGCGTCCTTGACGAAACCGGAGTCCATGGGGTGCTGCACCAGCGCCTGCACTTCCGTGGTGTCGCCGGTTGCGACCGCGCGTATGCGAATTGTCGATGCCATCGATTTTTGCCTCTGTCGGTTCTTTCGGTCAGCCGCCGCAGCCGCCGACCGTGACTTTGACCTCTTTGCTCGCGCTGAACACTTTGTCTCCGGACGTGACCAGCGCGATCACCTTGCTGGTCTTGGCCATCTTCAGCCGATTGGCCACCGTCGGCGAGGTGCCGGGCGGAATCGGGTAGATGGCGGCGAGCGGAAACGGATTTTCGGAAACCAGGATGGCGATCGAGGTGACGTCGGGAAGCGTCGTGGAAACGGAGATCGGCACTACGGCGCCGTTCTCGGCGATTTCGGGCGCGTCGAGATTGACCTTGTCGGACGCTTCCGGCGTTTTGCCGGCAAATAGCGTCTTGATCGCATCAGCTTCGGTCTTTTGGCCGAAGGCGTCTTTCGGCCACTTGGCCGCGTCCGCGCGCGCCGGACTAAGCGGCGCAACGCCAGCGAGGCCCAGCCCGGCCAGACTTCCGGCGATCGCGCCTTGCACGATCACGCGCCGTGTCGGCTCGGATCGCGCGCTCGTTGCTTTGCTTGGGGCTTTGTTGTCCATTGCGACGCGGCGCTCCTATCGAGTGTAAAGAAAATCGACGACCGATTCGATTTCCTGCTTGTTCAAAATGAGATTCCGCCCGAACGGCGGCATGACGGTGAGCGGGTTACGCTTGGTCTCGTCGAAGATGATTGCGGCGAGCTCCTTGCGGTCGGGATAGCGGCTCTTCATGTCGGACAGCGGCGGGCCGACATTGCCCGGCGCATCACCGCCTTTGATGTCGTGGCAGGTCAGGCAATTGCCCTTGCTGCGGTCGAAAGCCAGCGTCTCGCCGGGCATCGGCGATGACGCGGCGGCCGGTTGCGCCGGCTGCGCGATCACCGCGTGTGGAAATATCGGCATCGCGCTTAACATGGCGCCGGCGATGATCGCCGCCATTCGCGCAGATTTGATTGGTGTAGACGTGGTTCGTGCAGACGTGGTTCGTGCAGACTTGCGTCCGCCTTGCATCGCACCCTCCTGCGAGGCTCTTACCGTCACTGGACTATTTCCCCGTCATCGTGTCGAGCGGACCCGTGGTTTTAGGTGTCAGATCCTTACCCTCTGCGGATGAGATAATTTTCACAGCCGTGGGATCGATGCAATCTTTCATGCATTCCTTGGCTGCGGTGTCGGGACGCGGGTCCTTCCAGGTGAAGTTGTCGCGGTTCGGCATTTTCACCTCGGGCAGACTGTCGCGATCGGCGACGAAACTGCTTGGCACGATATTATTGAAGTTGAGGATATAGGCCACCACGGCATAGACGTCGGCGGCGGACAAGGTGTGCGGCGCCGAAAACGGCATCGCCCGATTGATATAGTCGAACAAGGTAGGCGCATAGGGCCAATAACTGCCGACGCTCGGCTCCGGACGATCGCCGCTGAGCGTGCCTTCACCGCCCATCAGTTTTGGATAACGGCCTTCGCCTTCGCCGAAGGTGCCGTGGCAGGCCGCGCAGGCTTGCGCAAAGACGTCAGCCCCGTGATCGACGGTGCCTTTACCGTCCGGCAAGCCGACTCCGTCCTGGCCGCGCACGTCGATATCCCAGCCGGCAATCCCAGCCGGCGTCGCCGGTTTGCCATAACCGAAATAGCCGGGCCCGGCGGCGTCGGCGGTGAGGCTCGATAAGAGCACCATCGCCAGCGCGGTCATTCCCGCGCAAACGAGAAGCCGGCGAAATGAGGTAAAAGGCCTAACCGAGCTGGACATCGAAAACTTTCCCGTCCGGTTTGATCTGCCAGGTGTGGATGGAATTGTTGTGATAGATCGGATTTGTGCCGCGCACTTTGCGCAAATCCGCGATGGTCGGCTGCACATAGCCGGTCTCGTCGACAGCACGCGATTCCAGCAACGCCGGCTGTCCGTCCCACCGCCACGGAATGGTAAAGCGCGTGAGCGCCTTTGACAGGACCGGCTTCTGGAGCTGGGCGCTGTGCCAGTTCACGCCGCCGTCGAAAGAAACGTCGACCGCCTTGACCTTGCCGTGGCCGCTCCAGGCGAGACCGCGCACTTCGTAGAGGCCAGGCGCCGCCACCGGCTTCTCGGGACAGGGAGAAGTGATGACCGATTTCGCCTCGTTGACCCAGGTGAAGCCGCGCGCTTTCCCGTCGGGCATCAGTTCGGTGTATTTCGACGTTTCCTCGCGGGAGAACTACGGCTCATTGCCGACCTTGATGCGGCGGAGCCATTTGACGCTGACATTGCCCTCCCAGCCCGGAACCAGGAGCCGCAGCGGGTATCCCTGTTCGGGGCGAAGCGCCTCGCCGTTCTGGCCATAGACGACAAGGCAATCGTCCAGGCATTTTTCGAGCGGCAGGCTGCGGTTCATGCGTGCGGCATCGGCGCCTTCGGCCATCACCCACTTTGCTTCTTTCTTCAGTCCGACTTCGTCGAGCAGAGTCGACAGCTTGACGCCCGTCCATTCGGCGCAGCTCAGCATGCCGTGGGTAAATTGCAGGGAATTGAGCTGAGCCTCGCGCCATTCCATGCCGCCATTGGCCGGGCACTCGATGAAGTGAATGCGTGACACCGACGGAAATCGCATGATGTCGTCTATTGTCAGGATCAGTGGACGGTCGACCAGGCCGTGGATTATAAGGCGATGTTGGCGCGGATCGATGTCGGCGCGGCCGGCGTGATAGCGCTCGAAAAACAGCCCATTCGGCGTGATGATGCCGTCGAGCGACTGCAGCGGCGTAAAGCTGACCGAGGATTCCGGAGTCGCGGTGAGCCAGGGCACGTTGCGCCGGATGACGTCTTTCTCGAATTTCGACGGCGCCCCATACGGCTGGTCGACCACGCCGGCGCCGGTCGCCTCGGTCCAGTCCGGTTCACCGGGCGGCGAGCTCTCTGGCGCGGCGGCGCTCCCCGTTCTAACCAGCATTGCGCCGCCGGCCGCCGCGGCGCCGAGGCGCAAAAATGATCGCCGTGAGCTACGCCAAACCTGTTGGCCCGAGAACCTGGCCATCGTTTCCTCCCTGACGAGCCGTCCCGCCGGACTTTATTGCGCGTCAGACCGTGTTGCCGCTTGTTGTTGCTGCCCGTCGGCATTTGGCTTAGATTGCCATCTATCAATGGCCGCTAAATTAGTCAATTCTAAATGATACTCTGGATACAGTCTTGCCTGCTGAGAATTTGACCGCCGCGAGCAACTCCATGGACGCCAAAACACCACCGCCGAGAAAAGTCACGCGCGCCAAGCGCCGGGGAGCGACCGCATCACGCCGGCGCGGCGGTTCCGAGCTTGAAATGCTCGCCGCCCAAGCGGCCTCGGCGGCGCGTATGTTAAAACTGCTCGGCAACGAAAATCGCCTGCTCATCCTGTGTTCGCTCGCCGTGCAAGGCGAGATGAAGGTCGGCGACATCGTGGAGGCGGTGGGCCTGAGCCAGTCCGCACTGTCGCAGCATCTTGCGCTGCTGCGCGCAGATGGCCTCGTCGCGTTTCGTCGGGAGTCCCAGACGTTGTATTATCGCGTCAGCGATCCCCGCGCCGCGCGGATTCTCAAATTGCTGAAAGATATCTATTGCGGCGACCTCTGATGCGCGGGGACGGGTGGAGGGTGACGAGAGGCGGTACCGGACGGATTTTGGCCGGCGCTATTTTTGCGATCTTTCTGGTGTGGCTTGGCGGCGCTGCTTTCGCCGCCGGCCCCAAGCCATACGCGTCGCTCACGCATCAGCTTGTCGTTGAACAGGTTCCCGGTGAACCGATCTATTACACTTTGGGCAATCCGGGCGTGCCAAACCATGACAACGAGGGCAATACCTCGAACGCCGGCTTCATCGTCACCGCCGACGGCGTCGTCGTGTTCGACGCGCTCGGCACGCCGAGCCTAGGCTGGAATTTGCTGCAGGCCATCCGCAAGGTGACGCACGAGCCGGTCCGCTACAACGTGGTCAGCCATTATCACGCCGATCACATCTACGGCCTGCAAGCGTTCAAGGACCACACGTCGAGCCTCATCGTGGCGCAGGAGCGCGCCACCGAATACCGTGAGGACGAGGAAACCTCCGGCGAGCGCGCCCACCAGCGGCTCGACCAGCGCCGAAAGGCATTGGCACCATGGGTCGACGCCAAAACCCACGTTGTGCCGCCGGACATCACTTTCACACAGCAAGCGACATTGTATCTGGGCGGAAAACGCTTTGAGTTGATCTATGCCGGCCCGGCGCACTCGGCGAGCGACTCGATGATGATGGTCGAGCCCGACCGCGTGCTGTTCGCCGGCGACGTGGTGCAGAACGGTCGCATTCCATTCATGAATGCAGACGACGTGGATACCGCAAATTGGCTGCGCAGCCTCGACACGGTGGAAAAGCTCGACCCGAAATTCATCATTCCAGGCCACGGCAGCCCATCGACCGATGCCAAGGACGCCATCGCGTTTACGCGCGATTACATCACTTATGTGCGCGCGGCCATGGGCAAGGCGGCCGCGGACTGGGCCGATTTCGACATCGTCTACGCGCAGACCGATTGGTCAAAATACAGGAATATACCGGCGTTCGATGCCAATAACCGCGGCAACGCCTATCGCATTTTTCTGGAGATGGAGCGTTCGGAATTCAAGACTCCGAACCGGTGAGCGGCACCAAAAGCTTCCCGGGGCTGCTACTCCGGCGAAGTCGTCGAGACAGTGGTTTGCGGCGCTGTGGTTTGGACGACAGGCTTTTGGACCGGGCGGATCCGCCTGATGATGACGCGCCGCCGTACCGGTTGTGGCGATTGCGTCCCCGATGGCAGGGTCCATTGAAAGGCCGGCTGCAAAGTTGTGAAACCCTGGACCGGTGCAGCCGACCGTGTTCGCTGGATCCGGCGCACGATTATCGGCCGGTGGCGTAACGTCACCCGCCTGCGCTTTTCCGGCGCTGCTGCCGAAGGGCTTGCCGGCGCGATTTCGGATTTTGGCGCGGACTCTTCAGCTGATGGGGTGGCCGGAGTTCGTACCGCTAAATCACCTTCTGCGCTGGGTTTGGCATTTTGTCGGCCGTCCTGCGGAGCTTCCGACTGACCGTTTTGAGCGGCAATTGAGCCGGTCGCGGCTGGGCTAGACGTCTCGGTCGCATGATCGGAGGAGGCCGGCGCGGGCGCGGGTTCGGCCGCAACATCCGATGCTGTTGCAGGGGTGTCCGCAGCGGCGGCGGGATTTGCCGCCGGCTCAGACTCCAGCGTAGGCGCATTGGTCGTTTGAACGACCGCAGCGCGATCGGGCGTTTCAGGACTGCCGAGGGCTTCGACAACAGCAGGCGGTGGTGGCGCTTGGAAGCGAAATTCGAATGGTGCCGCAGTATTCACGACCCGCCCCGGGGCTGCATCGCTGGAGCCGAGCTGCAATGGCGTGCCAGCGTTCGACTCCCGCAGAAAGGAATCGTGGCTGACCCGAAATTCAGCGAACAGGCCCAATGCGCAGCTGATGCCTAGGATCGAGGCCAGTACCGCCACGATCATCAGGCGCAAATTCGGAAACATTCGACCTCGCGAGCGCCCCGCGCGATCCGCCAATCACTACGGCCCGATTTGGCCTAAGCGCCATGAGTTGGTGAGTCATGGCCGCGAGATCGTCGTCAGAGTAGGGCCGGACAGTCCCATAGCCCGGCGCGCGTCAGACTAGCTGAGTCGGGGAAAGCACAAAATTAAAAATAAGTCCGAAAAATGAGGCTGGAAAATGAGGCTTGGCGCAATCCAAACCGCGCCACTGCAGGTGGAGAAAAACACGCGCCTTAACCCATCAATTACCAACGCGGTGGCGCCCTGCCAGGCCCGTTTGGCGCCGCGCCGGACTGCTGCGGGCCGACCTTTGCCATAATTCAATGGGACCAGCGCGTGTTTTTGGACAAGCGCGCCGCAATGCGGCAGGGGCGCCTTGGAATCATCCAGGCAGCATCATACCGCCGCCTAATTGCCTGACGACCATCACCCATGACCGCGTAGGAACGCGCATCGCAATAAAGCGCGTCTGTTTTTTAAACGCGGCAGTTGGTGGGTGTCAGACGTTGCGGATCTATAGCGCGATTGTGTGTGTGGCGTGGCGCCTAGATCCGCCGCTCGGGGGTAGCTATGGGGGGACTGCGGCGGCCCAATCGGCCATTTCCGGTGGCATGCGTATTGGCCGTGGATTTGCTGCCCGCAGCAATTTCCCAACAATTCGGTCCCAGTGAGTGCGCCGGTTCGCGACCAGTGCCGGCTGAAACTAATCTTGTTGCGCTCGGCGAACGTCTGAACGCCAACTCGATCCTGTCGGCAACTCAACACGACTTTTTATCGGCTACGACCGGCGCATCGCGTAACACGTCGATGTCGACGATACTCCAGTGCGCCAGCGCCAATGACTGAAGGAGACGAATACTCGTTTTTGTAACATCGGAGCTTGAAAGCATGGGAGGCGATCATGAGTTCTCCGATCCATCAAGTTGAAGATCTCGACCCGGCATTGCGATATGCGCCGCGGTGGGCACGAGACCGAGTCTCGCCGCTGCCGGGACGCCCTCTTCCGCCACCCGCGGCAAGGCCGGCGCGAAGAGCAAGTCCCGAATTCAGCGGCGATCGCGCCATGGTCGAGCTGCAGCGTCAGCTCATTCTCGATCCCGACGCTATTCCGGAGCCGCCCGCGGACGACGAGGGCGCCTTGCATCCGATCGTGCTGCGCTTTTCAGCGGTGATGGGACTTGCCGCGCTGATTGCCTGGGGCGTCGTATCGATCCCCGGCATGAAGAAGGCCGGCGATATCATACCGCCGGACGTGAGAGCGCCGGCAATGACCATTGATCCTACCAAGGATCCCGCTAAGTCTGCCGATCGTGTTCAAGTGGATTCAACGAATGCCGTGCCGACCGTGAACAAAGGATCGGTGGCGATGAATGATCCGCCGCCGGCCGCCTCGCCAGGCCCGGTGGTCGCCTCGATTGCGCCGGTGCCGGCCATCATGGCCTCGCAGCCGGCAACCGTGGCTTCGCAGCCGGTATCGATGCCTTCGCCGCCGGCAGCCGCACCAACGGCACCCCCTGTGACGCCGACCCCGGCCACAAACGCGACTGCGCCGCACATCGATAATGCAGAGATCGCTGCGATGATTAAACGCGGCAAGGATGTCCTCATGAGCGGCGACATCATTTCCGCACGCCTCTTGCTGCGCCGTGCGGCGGATGCCGGCAGCGCGGAAGCCGCACTGGCGCTCGGGGCCACCTTCGATCCGATCGTCATCCGGCGGCTGGGCGTCGTGGGCATGACGCCCGACACTGCGCAGGCGCGGCAATGGTACCAACGTGCAGCCGATCTCGGCTCCGCGGCGGCCATGGGTCAGCTCGCGAAACTGGAGCAGACGCGATAGCGAGACAGCGGCAGAGGATCTGAATTCCGCTCGGCCGAATGGGCTGCACGCTTGGCTTGGGTCACGCGTCAGCGGATGCCGGCGCGCATAAAGCTTTGCACAAATTGTCGCTGAAAGAGCAGAAAGGCCAGCAGCAAGGGCGCCGAGGTCATGAGCGTGGCGGCGGTAATCACCGACCAATCGATGCCTTGATCGGCGGAGGCGAATATCTGCAAGCCAACCGTGAGCGGCCGCGTACTCACCGAATTGGTGATAATGAGCGGCCACAAGAAATTATTCCAATGATAGCTGACCGAGACCAGGCCGTAGGCGATGTAGACAGGCTTGGCGAGCGGCACATAAACTTTGAGCAAAACCTGCAGCGGGCCGGCGCCTTCGACCCGCGCCGCCTCGTCGAGTTCGCGGGGCACGGTTTTGAAGGTCTGGCGCAGCAGGAAAATGCCGAAAGCCGAAGCCATATAGGGCAGGCCGATCGCGGGGATCGTATCGACCAGGCCCAAAGCGGTCATGGTGCGGTAATTCTCGACGATCAGCACGTCGGGCATGATCATCAGCTGCAGCAGCACGAGAATGAAAGCGAGGTCGCGGCCGGCGAAGGCAAAGCGCGCGAAGGCGTAAGCCGCAAGCGTGCAGAGAACGATCTGCGCGGCAAGGATCATCGTCACCAAGACGAAGGTGTTGAGGAAGTACCGCGCAAACGGCGCGGCGTTCCATGCCTTGATGAAATTCCCCAGTGTGAGCGGAGCGTCCGGGACGAAATGCGCCGAATATTCGCTGGGGTGGATCGCCGCCCAGACCGCATAGGCGAGCGGCAGAATCCAGATCACCGCCAGCAGCCATGCCCCGGCGGCTCCCAGGGCCGCGCTGCCGCGAATTCCTTGCGTTGCCACGCTCATTGGTAGTGTATCCTGCGGTCGAGGATCAGAAACTGACCGAACGCGAGGCACGCGAGCAGCATCAGCAGCACGACGGTCAAGGTCGCCGCATAGGCGGTATCCCAAAACTTGAAGCCCACTTCGTAAATGTAGAACAGCAGCAACGCCGTCGTATTGTCCGGCCCGCCCTGCGTCATGACCACGATATGATCGACCAGCCGGAACGAATTGATGACGGCGTTGATCAGCACGAACAGAGTGGTCGGCATCAACAGTGGGAAAGTGACCCGCCGAAAAAAATACCAGCGGCCTGCACCCTCGATAGCTGCGGCTTCGGCCAATTGCGGCGACATTTGCTGCAAGGCCGCGAGATAGAAAATCATGAAGAAGCCGGCGTCCTTCCACACCGCTACGGCGATCAGGCAGGCGAGAGCGCTATGTTCGTTGCCGAGCCAGTTATGCGCGCTAATGCCGAACAGCCCAAGTATCTGATCCAATAGTCCATAGCCGGGCGAATAAAAGAACAACCAGATGTTGGCGACTGCGATCATCGGCAGCACGGTCGGCGTGAAGAAAGACAGCCGCAGAAAGGGGCGGCCGGCAATCTTGCCGTTGATCAATAGCGCCATCGCCAAGGCCAGCGCGATGGTCAGCGGGATGACGCTCGCCGCGTAGATGACGTTGTTCTGCAGCGCTCGCCAGAACACCGGGTCGGCGAGCATGGCTTGATAATTATCGAGACCGACAAAGACCGCGCTGCGCCGCCCCCGCGGGGTCGAGTAGAAGCTATCGATAAGCGTCCGTACCGCCGGATAATACGTGAAGGCAACAAGCAGGACCGCGGCCGGCAGCAGCAACAGCCAGCCGTAAATATGCACCGCAAGCGCCGGCTCGCCGCGGACGGACTGCGCCCGCGGCGGGAGCTGTGCGGCGGCAAGTGGTTCGACGCCGTGCATCACTGATAGGGCTTGAGGATGCGGGCAGCCTCCTTTTGCGCGTCCGCCATGGCCTGCTGCGGCGTCTTGGTGCCGGTGAGCGCCGCCTGCAGGCCATCATTGAGCACTTTGGTCACGCGCTGGTTGTCGTGGGTCGACAATTCGGCCACCGCATATTTGAGCTGGTCCCGCGCCACCGCCGCGGCCGGAAAGTCCTCGACATATTTCTTCATCGTCGGGGTATCCCAGGCATCGGGCCGCACCGCGACATAGCCGGTCGCGATGCCCCAATCCGCCGCGCGCTCGGGCGAGGTCATCCACTTGACGAATTTGAAGGCGGCGGCGCGTTCTTCACCGGTCATTTTCTTGAACAGATAGAAATTGCCGCCGCCGGTCGGCGAGCCCCGCCCCAGGTGCGCCGGCAGCATGGCGACGCCGAACGGAAACTTTGCATTGGCGCGCACATTGGTCAGGTTGCCAGTCGAGGTCCACATGATCGCCGTCTTGCGCTCGAAGAAATCCTTCGGCGTCGTGCCCCACTCGATGGTGCCTTCGGGCTGGATCTTGTATTTGCGGCTCAGGTCGACCCAATATTGCAGCGCTTGAACCACGCCCGGCTTGTCGAAATAGGTCGCGGTGCCCGCCTGATTCATCAGCCGCACATTGTTGGCGGTGGTCAGCCCTTGAAACAGCCAATAGGGAAAGCCGGTCGACGGAATCTCGACGCCCCACTGGCTGACATTGCCCGACGCATCGCGCTTCGTAAGCTTGCCGCCGTCGGCCACCAGCTCGTCCCAGGTGTCGGGAGCCTTATCGGGATCGAGGCCGGCCTCTTTGAACGCATCCTTGTTCCAGAACATCACGATGGTGGAGCGCTGGAACGGGATGCCCCAGGTTTTGCCGCCGGTCTGGCTGTTCTCCATGAACGCGGGAAAGAACGATTTGGCCCAAGCCTTGTCGGCGTCGGTTTTGAGCAGATCGTCGAACGGCGCGATTGCGTCTTCGTCGATCAGCGTGAACATGTCGGTCGAGAGCAGGACCGCGATGTCCGGCGGTTCACCGCTCTTGAACGCGGTCAGCGCCTTGGTCAAGGTGTCCTGATAGGTGCCGGCATATATTGCGTTGATCTTGATGCCGGGATTTTCTTTTTCGAAATCGGCCGCGTAGCCGTCGATGATTTTCGTGATCGGACCGCCGACAGCGACCGGATAGTAGAACGACAGCACGATGTCTTTCGCCGTGGCTCCGGACGTCATGGCGCCGGTTACGACAGCCACGAGAACCGCTCCGGCGATTGCCGTCAGCCAATTCATTCTAAACATGCTCTCTTCTCCTCAAATGACGGGGCATTCTCGGGCGATGCTGGCATTTCCCGCGATGAAGTCGGCCACGTCGTCGCGGCGTAGCCCGCTTGCGGCGTCGAAGAAATGCTGATTTTCGGGATGCCAATGAACGCCGACCGCCGCCCCGGTCGGGAACGCGGCTTTGCCGGGCACGCGCGCCGCGAGCGTCCCGCCACCATAGGCACAAGTGACGATCGTATCGGCGCCAAGAAATTCCGCGCTTTGCACACGGGCGGGGATGCCGCTGTCGCCGAGTATGACGTGCTCGGGCCGGATGCCGAACAGGAGGTCGCCGCGATCCGCGTTCGGCGCGACGGGCAGGATGTTCATCGGCGGCGTACCAATGAAACGCGCGGCGAAGGTGCTCGCCGGACGAGCGTAAAGGTCTTCCGGCGCCGCCGCCTGTTCGACGCGGCCGTCGCGCATGAGAATGACACGGTCGGCCATGCTCATCGCCTCGCTCTGATCGTGGGTGACATAGACCATGGTGATGCCGAGCTCTTGCTGCAGCGCACGAATCTCGCGGCGCATCTCGGCGCGCAGTTGTGCGTCGAGATTGGACAGCGGCTCGTCCATCAGACAGACCGGCGTCTCCGCGATAATGGCGCGGCCGAGCGCGATGCGTTGCTGCTGACCGCCGGAAAGCTGCGACGGTTTGCGTTCGAGCAGTGCATCGAGACCGAGCAGCGCCGCCACGCGGTTCAAACGCCGCGTCCGCTCGGCCGCAGGCACCTTGCGCACGCGCAGCCCGAATAGAATGTTCTCGGCGACGGTCAGATGCGGAAACAGTGCGTAGGACTGAAATACCATCGAGATGCGGCGTTTGGCCGGAGGAAGTGCGGTCACATCCTTGCCGGCGATTAGAATCCGGCCGCTCGTAACCTGTTCGAGGCCGGCGATCAGCCGCAGCGTCGTCGATTTACCGCAGCCCGATGGCCCCAGCAGGACGACGAGCGCTGCCTGGGCGGCGTCGAAGCTCACGCTCTCCACCGCTCGCGTCGCGCCCCAATATTTGCTGACGTTTTGCACCGAGATTTGCGACACGGGGACTTCCTGCTCGGCCGGGGCGTCCCGCAAGACTGCCTCGCGATCGGATCACGATGCCGGTAAATCATTGTATTGTGAAGCCCGTGTTGCGAAACCTGCCGAAACGGCGGCTAAATCGGCAGAATTGGAAGGATTGGGAAAAAACGCTTGGCACCGTATGTCCTAGCCATCGACCAGGGGACCACCTCGACGCGGGCTATTCTGTTTCGCGCCGACACGTCGGTGGCCGCCGTCGCGCAGCAGGAATTTCCGCAGTATTTTCCCGCCAACGGCGAAGTCGAGCACGAGCCCGATGATCTGTGGCGAACGACGGTCGAGACCTGTCGCGGCGCGATGCGCCAGGCCGGGGCCGGCCCCCAGGACATTGTTGCTATCGGCATCGCCAATCAGCGCGAGACGACGCTTCTTTGGGAGCGCTCGACCGGACGTCCAGTTCATCGCGCGCTGGTCTGGCAGGACCGTCGCACCGCCGATTTATGTGCGCAGCTCAAAGCCGCCGGCCATGAAGAATTATTCGCGGCCAAGACCGGACTTCTGCTCGATCCCTATTTTTCCGGCACCAAACTCGCCTGGCTGCTGAGCAACGTTTCCGGTGCCGCCGAGCAAGCCGCGCGTGGCGAACTCGCCTTCGGCACGGTCGATACATATTTGTTGTGGCGACTGACTGGCGGCAAAGTCCACGCCACCGATGCGACCAATGCCTCGCGCACGCTGTTGTTCGATATCCGTGACGGCCGCTGGGACGACCAGCTCCTGAAAATCTTGAACGTGCCTAGATCCGTGCTGCCGGACGTCCTCGATTCGTCGGCAGCCTTCGGCACCACCGATCCAGAAATTCTCGGCGGCACGATCCCAATTTACGGCATTGCCGGCGACCAGCAGGCGGCCCTGATCGGACAAGCTTGTTTTGCGGCGGGAATGCTCAAAGCTACTTATGGCACCGGATGTTTCGCGCTTCTCAATACCGGAGACAAACCGGTTCGATCGCACAACAAGCTTTTGACGACAATTGCCTATCAGCTCGGTGGCAAGCGTAGCTATGCGCTTGAGGGCTCGATTTTCATCGCCGGCGCCGCGGTGCAATGGCTACGCGACGGCTTGCACATCGTGCAAAGCGCCGGCGAGACCGGCGCGCTGGCGGAAACCGCGGACCCGACCCAGGAGGTCATTCTCGTACCGGCTTTCGTCGGCTTGGGCGCACCGTATTGGCAGCCGGAGGTGCGCGGCGCGCTATTCGGGCTGACGCGCGCGACCGGGCCGCGGGAATTGGCGCAAGCCGCGCTCGAGAGCGTGTGTTTCCAGACTGCTGATTTGCTTGCTGCCATGAAGGCCGACTGGCGCGAAGCTGCCACCGCGCTGAAAACCTTGCGCGTCGACGGCGGCATGGCAAATTCCGATTGGTTCATGCAGCGCCTTGCCGATATCATCGGCAGCACGGTCGATCGTCCGCAGGTCAAAGAAACCACCGCCCTCGGCGCCGCCTATCTCGCCGGGCTGCATGCCGGATTTTTTCCGGAGCCGAATCGGTTCTTGGAGCACTGGCGCTTAGAACGTCAGTTTAAGCCGCAGATGGATGCTGCACTGCGTGAACGGAAATTGGCAGCCTGGAGCACGGCCGTGCGCCGCTTGCTCGCGTAACGTGCGAAGATGCGCGTGAAATCGTCGCTGCAAGTCATTGTGATATCTCAATAAGTTTTGCCGCCGCCAGCCGCGTCAGGAACTCGACTCGCCCCAAGAGCGTTATTGCGGACCGGGTGGACGAGTTTTCGTTTTGGACATGATGCAATGTGCGGCATTTGCGGCGAGCTAACCTTCAATGGCGACCCGGCGGGCGCTTCGCTCGCCGCGATGGTGCAGTGGATGTGGTCACGCGGGCCGGACGCCGGTGGCGCCTTCTCGCAAGATCGGGTGGCGTTCGGCCATCGCCGGCTCAGCATCATCGATCTTGCCGCCGCATCCGCCCAGCCGATGATTGATCCGGAACTCGGCCTTGCCGTCGTCTTCAACGGCTGCATCTATAATTTCCGCGAATTGCGCAGCGAACTCGTGGGCAAAGGCTATCGGTTCTTCTCGCAGGGCGACACCGAAGTCATCCTCAAAGCCTATAAGGAATGGGGACCGCGTTGCGTCGAGCGATTTTA
>JBAQAB010000235.1:0-3925 GCA_049285535.1 Xanthobacteraceae bacterium | reverse complement strand
TCAAATACTGGCCCAGCATTCGGGCTGATCGGCGCGCTCATCGGCCGGCCGCTGCTTACGTATTCATCGAGTCGAAGAATTCAGAATTGTTCTTGGTGTTGCGCAGCTTGTCGAGCAGGAAGTCGATCGCATCCATGGTGCCCATCGGGTTCAGAATGCGGCGCAGCACGTACATCTTCTTGAGCTGATCCGGCGGCACCAGCAGCTCTTCCTTGCGCGTGCCTGAGCGGGTGATGTCCATGGCCGGGAAGGTGCGCTTGTCGGCCACCTAGCGGTCGAGGATCAATTCCGAATTGCCGGTGCCCTTGAACTCTTCGAAAATCACTTCGTCCATGCGGCTGCCGGTGTCGATCAGCGCGGTAGCGATGATGGTCAGCGAGCCGCCTTCTTCGATGTTACGCGCGGCGCCGAAGAAGCGCTTCGGCCGCTGCAACGCATTGGCGTCGACGCCGCCGGTGAGCACCTTGCCGGACGATGGCACCACGGTGTTGTAAGCGCGGCCGAGCCGGGTGATCGAGTCAAGCAAGATCACCACGTCGCGGCCGTGCTCGACCAGGCGCTTGGCCTTCTCGATCACCATCTCCGCGACCTGAACGTGGCGCACCGCCGGTTCGTCGAAGGTCGAAGACACGACCTCGCCCTTCACCGAACGCTGCATATCGGTGACTTCTTCGGGCCGTTCGTCGATCAACAGCACGATCAGATAGCATTCCGGGTGATTGTGCGTGATCGAGTGCGCAATGTTTTGCAAGAGCACGGTCTTGCCGGTGCGCGGCGGCGACACGATCAGCGCGCGCTGGCCCTTGCCGACCGGGGCGACGATGTCGATAACGCGCGCCGAAAGATCCTTCTTGGTCGGATCCTCGTATTCCATCTTCAGCCACTCGTCCGGATAGAGCGGCGTCAGATTGTCGAAATTGACCTTGTGGCGGGCCTTTTCGGGGTCCTCGAAATTGAGCGAGTTGACTTTCAACAGCGCGAAGTACCGCTCGCCCTCTTTGGGGCTGCGGATGTGGCCGTCGATGGTGTCGCCCGTGCGCAAGCCGAAGCGGCGGATTTGCGAAGGGGAGACGTAGATATCGTCGGGACCGGGGAGATAATTCGCTTCCGGCGAGCGGAGAAAGCCGAAGCCGTCCGGCAGCACCTCGACGACGCCTTCACCGACAATGTCGGTCTCACGCGCCGAGAGCTGCTTGAGGATGCCGAACATCAGCTCCTGCTTGCGCATGGTCGAGGCGTTCTCGACTTCAAGCTCCTCGGCAAAAGAGACGAGCTCTGCCGGAGTCTTGGTCTTGAGTTCTTGGAGTTTCATTTCCCGCATATGGAGAATGTCCTGTGGAAATCGGGCCGGCGACGGAAGTGGGATTGCGGCGTCGCGGGCGAAGGAGAAGATCGCAGGTCTTGGGTTTTAAGGGGCTTGGGGCCCCGGACCCTGATGCACCCGGCGGCTCCAGTTCGCTGGAGCCAGAACGCAACTGCATCCGCCTACGTTCGGGTGGGATAGCGCCAAGATAAGAAAAGACCGCGCTTCAAGCAAGGGCCAAGTCAAACTTTGCACTAGTAACGGGTAAACTTCAGAACGGTTTCACCACCGCCAGAATAACGATAGCGATCATCAACACGGTTGGTACTTCGTTGATAATCCTATAGAATCTCTGTGAATGGCGGTTACTGTCGGCGGCGAAATCCTTCACCCAGCGGGCGAAAAATCCATGCAGCCCAGAAAGCACAAGGACGAGCATTAGCTTGGCGCCGAGCCAACCCGAGGCGAACCAGCCGAAGCGAGAATCAGGTCCGTGCCAGGTGAGCCACAGTCCTAAACCCCAGGTCGCGATCATCGCCGGATTGATGATCGCCCGCAGCAACCGGCGCTCCATCACCTTGAAAGTCTCCGATTGAATCGAGCCTTTCTCGGCGGCGCAGTGATAGACGAACAACCTAGGCAAATACAGCATGCCGGCCATCCAGGCGATCACCGCGATGATGTGGAAGGCTTTGATCCATTGATACATCATCGTTCTGACTTCCGCTGTCGCGAAGCTTAGCTCTTAGAGGCCGCGCCGCGCACGCGCGCGGTCATTCGCTCGACATGGGCAAGCGGCGTTTCCGGCAGCACACCATGGCCGAGATTGAAGATAAACGGACCGGCCGCGAAGGCCTCAAGAATTGCATCGATCGACCGGTCGAGCGCCGCTCCGCCGGCCAGCAGCGCCAAGGGATCGAGATTACCCTGAACCGGCCGCAAGCTCTGCACCTGGTCGCGCGCGAAGCCGAGCTCGATCATCCAATCGAGCCCAACAGCGTCGACAGGAACGCTCTCGATGTACCGGGCAAGCTTAGTTCCCGCGCCGCGCGGAAATCCGATGATCTTGGCGTCAGACACGGTTCGGCGAACTGCCGCGATGATCCGAGCGCAGGGCTCGATACACCATTTGCGAAATTCATCGGGCGGCAAAACTCCTGCCCAGGTATCGAAGACCTGCACAGCATCGACGCCGGCCTCGAATTGTCGGATCAGATAACTTGCCGAGGCTACAACTAGAACTTCGATCAACTCGGCAAATGCTTCGGGGTATCGGTAGGCAAACTGCCGTGCCGGCAGTTGATCGACACTGCCACCGCCGGCAATCATGTACGTCGCAACAGTCCAGGGCGCACCGCAAAAGCCGAGTAGCGCAATACCTGACGGTAATTCCTGCTTCACCCGCCCAATCGTCTCGTACACCGGCGCCAGCTTCGCTTGATCGATCTCGCGCCGAAGGCGATGCAACGCCGAAGGGTCGTCGATCGCATCGAGCCGTGGACCATTGCCTTCCTCAAAGCTTACGCGTTGGCCGAGCGCATGCGGCACCACCAAAATATCGGAAAACAGGATCGCAGCATCAAAACCAAAGCGCCGGATCGGCTGCAATGTTACTTCCGCCGCCAATTGTGGATTGAAGCATAGATCGAGAAAACTTTCGCTCCTGCCGCGAATTGCCCGATATTCGGGAAGATATCGTCCCGCTTGGCGCATCAGCCAGATCGGAGGAATGGGATTTCGTTCGCCCGAGAGAACACGAAGGAGAGGTTTGGTTACGAGAGTATCCGGCACGCTCCATTCCCCACTAAATAGATTCTTAGACTCTGTTGTAGTGCTTGGTCGGTTGATTGGACTCATACATTTAATTGGCGGACGTCATTCCCGACTTACCCACATATCCCCGCAATAATGGCGTTTATTTTCTTGCGGCTATTCTGAGGCATTTCGGGCCAAATAGGGGCAACCTTGCAGCGCTCGTCCACATTTCACCACTGCCCAGAGCAACGATAAACTTTTCGTCCCGGTCCGGCAGGGGTGTGGATGGTTGATGGACTTATCCCGCCATGGCGCTTGCACCTCACGGTCAGCCATGGCCTTCTCCACAGTCATCGACAGGTTGTCCCCTTAAGACCGATCGATTCCATGGCACAGCCGGCGGGCTATTTTCACCTTCACATGATCTCCGACGCGACCGGCGAGACGCTGATTACGGTCGCCCGGGCTGCCGCCGCGCAATACACGAAGGTCATGCCGGTCGAGCACGTGCATCCGCTGGTTCGCACCCAGAAGCAGCTCGACCGGGTCTTGGCGGACATCGAAGAATCGCCCGGTATCGTCCTCTATACGCTGCTCGAGGAGAACCTGGTCGAGCGGCTGGAAGCAAAATGCCGCGAGCTCGGACTGCCCTATCTGTCGATTCTTGGGCCGGTATTGCACCTGTTCCAGGCCTATCTCGGCGCCGAATCGACACATAAAGTCGGCGCCCAGCATACGTTGAATGCCGAATATTTCCGCCGCATCGATGCGCTGAACTACACGATGCTGCATGACGACGGTCAGCAGACCGACGACCTCGAGGAGGCCGACGTCGTGCTGGTCGGCGTATCGCGGACCTCCAAGACC
>JBAQAB010000234.1:0-6585 GCA_049285535.1 Xanthobacteraceae bacterium | reverse complement strand
GCTCGACGCCTGGGGGCGTGCCGCGGCGGGCGGTGCCGGGCGAGCCGGCGGCGCCGGCTGTTGTGCTTGGGCGGTCGCAGCAAACACAATCAAGGCGGCCGCAGTGATGCAACGCGGCGCCCATTTCCTGTTGCTTTTCATTCTGTTATGCGGCTCTTTAGGCTGCGCCCGATCCCGTCGCATTCTGGCTTGCTTCCGGCCGAATGTGAAGTGGCTTACCGGCTGCTCCTGGCCACCCCAGTGGCCGCGTGATAATCGAAACGAGCATGGCGCAAGCCCAAGCCAATCAGACATTTCTGCCGCTCGGCGAAGCGTTGATGTACGCCGAGCGGTGCCGCACCGAGGGCAAGCTGATGGAGGCGGAGGCGGTCTGCCGCCAGATCCTCCAGGCGCAGCCGAACGTGCCGGAAGCCGAGCATTTGCTCGGCGTCATCGCCCACCAGAACGGCAAGCTCGGCGAGGCCATCGAGCATGTGAAACGCGCAGCCAAGCTCGCGCCGCAAGTCGCGTTGTTCCATGCCAATCTCGGCGAAATGCTCCGCCTCGCCGGCCGACCCAAGCTCGCCGCCGATGCCGCGCGTGCCGCGCTCGAGATCGATCCCAAAATGCCCGCCGCGCTCAGCAATCTCGGCGTTGCGCTCTATGAACTGAAAGACTACGAGGGCGCGGCGCGCGCCCAGCGCAAGGCGATCGCGGCCAAGCCGGATTTTGCCGAGGCACACAGCAATCTCGGCAACGCGCTGCACGCCTTGCGGCGCTTCGACGAGGCGATCCCCGCTTACCGTCGCGCCATCGAAATCAATCCCAATTATGCCGACGGCTGGGCCAATCTCGGCACCACGCTGCATCACAGCGGCAGCTTCGAAGAAGGCATTTCGGCATTGCGCCGCGCCATCGCGCTGGCGCCACATCACGCCAATGCGCGGTCCGGCCTCGGCATTCTGCTTCTTATGCGCGGCGATCTTGCCGAAGGCTGGGACGAATACGAGTGGCGTCTGCGCTCGACCGAGCGCAAGGGCCCGAAATTTCCGGAAATCCCCTGGCAGGGCGAAAATCTTGCCGGCAAGCACATTTACGTTCAGGCCGAACAGGGTTTCGGCGACACACTGCAATTTGCGCGCTATATGCCGCTCCTTCTTGCGCGCGGCGCCAAGGTCACGATGCGCGTGCACCAGCAGCTCGTCAGCCTGATGCGCGAAAGCCTGCCCGGCGTCGTCGTGTTCGGCGATCGCGGCGATCCCGCAGCCTATCAATGCGACGCCGTGCTGTTGAGCTTGCCGCGCGTTTTCAAGACGCGGCTCGAGACCATTCCGGCTCAGGTCCCCTATCTGCATCCGCCGGCGGACGCCGCGGCGCGCTGGACCGCGCGGCTGGCGAAAATGAAAGGTCTGCGCATCGGCATCGTGTGGGCCGGCAATCCCGACCACGTCAACGACTCGCGCCGCTCGCTCGATCTGACGATGTTCGCGCCGCTGTTTGCCGTGCGCGGTACCACATTCGCGAGCCTGCAATACGGCCCGCGCGCGGCCGATCTGAAAAAACTAAGACGCAAGACGCCGATCGAGGATGGCGGCCGGATTCGACGACTTCATCGACACCGCGGCGGCCATCAACGCGCTCGACCTCATCATCACCGTCGACACCTCGGTCGCGCACGTCGCCGGCGCGCTGGGCAAGCCGGTCTGGGTGCTGTTGCCTTGGGTGACCGATTGGCGCTGGCTCCTCAACCGCGAGGACAATCCCTGGTACCCGACCATGCGCCTGTTCCGCCAGAAAAAGGGCGAGGACCAGGCCGCCGTCATCGCGCGCGTGGAACAAGAGCTCAAAGCCGTCGTCCAGGGCGATGCCGAGCGGCTGACGCCATTCAGGGCCGAAAGTGGACGCCGCGCCGCTGAGGCCGCGGCCATCATTGCGGCCGAAGCGATACAGGCCGCGAAACCCGTTGCACCGCTGGCGCAGGCGGCGACGCCCGGTCAGGCGCTCATTCTCGCCGAACAGAAACGCCGTCACGGGTTCTTGGCTGATGCCGACGAGCTGACCCGCCGCGCCGCCGCCGCCGATCCCGACAATGCCGAGGCAGCGCATATGCTCGGGATCATCGCGCATCAATCGGGCAAGACCGCCGAAGCGATCGATCACATCCGGCGCGCTATCGCCATCAAACCGGACGTCGCGCTGTATCATGCCAATCTCGGCGAGATGTGCCGTCTTGCCGGCCGCATCGATGAAGCGATCGCCGCCGGACGCCGCGCCATCGAGATCAACCCCAATTATGCCGGTGCGCTGAGCAATCTCGGCATCGCGCTGTTCGACCAGGGCAAGTTCGACGAGGCGCTCAGCCTTTACGAGCGCGCCATCTCGCTGGAGAGCAACTTCGCCCAGGCTTACAGCAACCGCGGCAACGCGCTGCAACGGCTCAAGCGTTTCGCCGACGCGGAGAAGGACTATCGCCGCGCCATCGAATTACAGCCGAGCTTCGCCGACGCCTGGAACAATCTCGGCACTTGTTTGCGCGAGCTCAAGCGGTCCGAGGAGGCCGAGACCGTTTACCGCAAGGCTCTCGAATTCGCGCCGAACAATCCCGATACGCTCGATAATCTGGCGCTGGCGCTGAAAGATCTCGAGCGGCTCGACGAAGCCGCCGATCTCATGCGCCGCGCGCTCACCATCGAGTCGCGCGACGAAAAACTGTTCGTGCATTTCGCCACGGTGCTGCTCGACCAGCACAAGGTCGACGAGGCAGGAACGGCAAACGAGCGCGCGCTGGCGCTCAATGCCAATAATCATGACGCCGTCAATCTGGCCGGCCGCATCGCCTTCGAGCGGGGCGACCTCGCCGCTGCGCTGGCGCATTACCGGCGCGCGCTCACGCTCAAGCCCGATCTTGCCGACGCCTACAACAATATGGGCAACGTGCTCAAAGAGCTCGGTCAGCTGCACGAGGCGCAGGACGCCTATCTGCAAGCGATCCGGCTCGATCCGAACATCGCCGGAGTCCATGTCAATCTCGCCGATTCTATAAAAATCGTACCCGGCGATCCGCATCTGGCGACAATGGAAGCACTGGCGGCGAAGACCGACGGCTTGTCCAAAACTGACCGGCTGCAGCTCGACTTCGCACTCGGCAAAGCCTACGGTGACCTGAAGGATTACCGCCGCTCATTCGCGCATTTTCTAGCCGGCAATGCGGCCAAGCGCGCCACACTCGCCTATGACGAAGCCTCGGTCTTCGACCTGTTCGACCGCATCGAAGCCATCTTCACGCGCGATTTAATCGCGCAGAAGTCAGGCAGCGGCGATCCATCGCGCATGCCGATTTTCGTGATCGGCATGCCGCGCTCGGGCACGACCTTGATCGAGCAGATCATCGCCAGTCATCCGCTGGTGCATGGCGCTGGTGAATTGCAAACGTTCAACGACGTCATCCTTACCGTACGCGGGCCGGACGGCAATGCACTGCGCTATCCTGATTTCGTGCCGGCGCTCGATGCCGCCGCATTACGCCAAATCGGCACCCGTTACGTTGCCGATGTCCGCAAGCTCGCGCCAAGCGGCGAGCGTGTCACCGACAAGATGCCGTCCAATTATTACTTCGCTGGACTGATTAACCTCGCGCTGCCAAACGCCAAGATCATCCATTCGGTTCGCAATCCCGTCGACACCTGCATTTCCTGCTTCTCCAAGCTTTTCACCGCCGAACAAAACCACACCTACGATCTTGGAGAACTCGGACGCTATTATAAACGTTACGAGATGCTGATGGCGCATTGGCGTCGCGTGCTGCCGGCCCAAACCATCCTCGACGTGCGTTACGAAGACGTGGTCGCCGATCTGGAAAAGCAGGCGCGTCGCATCATCGAGTATTGCGGCCTGCCCTGGGATGACCGTTGCCTGTCATTCCACGAAACAGAGCGCCCGGTGCGAACCGCGAGTGCGACGCAAGTGCGCCAGCCGATCTACAAGAGCGCCGTCGGCCGCTGGCGTGTCTACGAAGGCCAGCTTGAGCCGCTGTTGCGCGGGCTTGGCATCGCCGAGACGGTTAACAGCTAAGTTTCCGCCGACGCGCGACGTAGCTGTCAGAAAAATTGGGCCGATTTGACCTCGGTCCTCCCGCATCCGCTCAACCCGGGCCGGCGGCGGCAGTGACTGCATCAAACCGGACTCGGGTCTGGATTCTCCGCGACGCGGCGGCTCTCTCCGTGCGATCGAGCGACACGCCGGAGATGAGCGCGAAGGTTGAACAAGTATAGTAGTAAATCCAGAGCTTGGAACTCATGCTTAGAGGGTCAGGCCGTATGCTCTTTCTATTTTTTCTGTCTGTTGGGCTTGCCGTCGCGACTCTCAAGCAATCGTCACAGCGCAAAGCCGAACCACAATTTTAGCGTCGCACCGCGGTCGCTCAAAACCATCCTTATTCTTCGGAAATCCGCTTTGATTAGATGAACTGCAACCAGACATGGCGATATTCCTTTGTGACGGATCATTTCGTTTATTGTGCAGCGCACTCGTTGTGCGTTGCAAAAGGGCCAATGATCAAAAGGATCATCATGAAAATGGAATCTGCTTTTCATTTTCCGCAAAATCGGCCAGATACCATCAGCCACCGGGAGACGAGCGTTCGCTTACGTCATGAATCTATCGAATCGCTGCAACAACAAAGCTGAAAAACTTGCACCGCGCTGGCAAGCGCTGATCATGTGTCTTGCGATCTTTGCGCTGATGGCGCCAATCGCGGCGCGCGCTGCCGATTCGGTCACGTCCGACAAAGTGTCGTTTTACTTTGCCGCGCACGAAGACGATTGGCAGCTCTTCATGAATCCGAACGCGTTCGAGGATGTGCTTGGCGGCGCCGCCAAAACGGTTTTCGTCCACGTCACCGCGGGAGATGACGGCCTCGGCACCGGCTCCCGCGGCCGCAAATATCCATATTTTCTGGCGCGCGAAAACGGCGCGATCAGCGCCATGCGTTTCATGGCCGATGCCGACCGGACGCCGATCGCCGATTCCGCAGGGAACATGATCTTCAATGGCCATCCCATCTACCGTATCGCTTACCGCAACACGATCGGGTATTTCCTGCGCCTACCCGACGGCGATGCATTGGGTGAAGGTTTTGCCGGGACCGGATTTCAGTCGCTCAAGCGCCTCGCCAAAGGCGACATCGCCACGCTCGCGGCGGTCGATGGTTCGACGACCTATCGCGGCTGGAACGATCTTGTCGCGACGGTGCGCGAAATCATCACATACGAGCGCGGGCGCGCGCCGCTCATTCAGCTCAATGTCGCCGATCCCGACGCGCGCATCAATCCAGCCGATCACTCCGATCATTTGATGACGGCGAAGGCGGCGCTCGATGCGGCGACGGATATGGATTGCGTGCGGCGGACCTACTACATCGACTATGCCAGTTCGAAGCTCCCCGAGAATTTGACCGCACATGAACGCGATATGGCCAGCGCGGTCTTCGGAGTCACGCTCGCCGGCGTCATGGCATTCGATCAAAGCACGGCATGGAGCCACTACGACGAATCTTTTGTGGGCCGTAATTATTACCGCGTCGACGAGCCCAACGGTCGCTGCCGCGCCGCGCCCGCCGTTATGGCCGCAAAGCCCTAGGATAAGACCCGTCGGCTAGGTCAGGATCGCCTTTCGCCCGCGAGGCGGGCGGGTGATGCATTACAAGACGAAATCACCGTTCTCGGGTAGATTGTGCTCGTCGGGGCCGAATTTCGGCACCGGATTTGCTTGCGAGCATCTCAGTCCGATGCGCTATGTCGACCTGCCGTCCGTCCTGAATTCGCCCCGCATTGCCTCCGTCGATGCGCTTCGGGGCTTAAACATGTTTTGGATCATGGGCTTCGACGGTGCCATGGTGGCGCTCGCGCAAATGTCGGAAGGCAAGGGTCCCCTGGTCCATACCGCCGGCGGCTTTCTCGGAACCCAATTCCAGCATGCCGCCTGGGAAGGGTTCAGGTTTTACGATCTGATCTTTCCGCTGTTCGTCTTCCTGACCGGCGTCTCGATCGTGCTCTCGCTGCCGCGCCTGGTCGAACGCGAAGGCAGGGCAAAGGCCCATCTGCGGGTGCTGCGGCGGTCGCTGCTGCTTTACCTGCTGGGAGTCATCGCTTATGGCGGCATCAGCCAGCACTGGACGGATATCCGCCTGCTCGGCGTATTGCAGCGGATCGCGCTTTGCTACTTTTTTACGTCGCTGATGTTTTTGAACTTCAACTTGCGGGGCTTGGTGGCCGCTCTTATCGTTTTGTTGATCGGCTACTGGGCGTTAATGACGTTTGTCCCGGTCCCGGATACTGGAATGGCCTCTTACGCTCCCGATGTTAATCTCGCCAACTGGATCGATCGCAACTATCTGCCGGGCCGATTGTGGGATGTCACGCGCGATCCCGAAGGCATGCTGAGTACGCTGCCGGCAATCGGCACTTGCCTGTTCGGCGTTTTCGCCGGCCT
This sequence comes from Xanthobacteraceae bacterium, assembly GCA_049285535.1. Taxonomy (GTDB): domain Bacteria; phylum Pseudomonadota; class Alphaproteobacteria; order Rhizobiales; family Xanthobacteraceae; genus BOG-931. The sequence goes on along the minus strand of JBAQAB010000234.1, from coordinate 117 downwards.
GTTGTTGCGCGACAGCCGCGTCGACGAGCAGCAAAAATCCTTATGGCTGTTCGGTGCCGGTTGCATTCTCCTTCTCGCCGGCTACCTCTGGGCGTTGGAATTCCCGGTCATAAAGGC
>JBAQAB010000233.1:0-19655 GCA_049285535.1 Xanthobacteraceae bacterium | reverse complement strand
CCTGCATGAGCTTCTGCCGCGCAATCTCGCCGTGCAGATTTTCCGCGCCTTGCTGGAAAATTCCGCCTCGTTCTATGGCGCGCAAATGTCGGCGATGGACAACGCGACGCGCAATGCCGGCGACATGATCCGCCGGCAAACGCTCAGGTACAATCGCACGCGGCAGGCGATGATCACCAAGGAACTGATCGAGATTATCTCCGGAGCCGAAGCGCTGTGAGTAACGGCGCGCGGCAACATCAGTAAGGACGACCTTATGGCTCAATCCGTCGGACGTATCACTCAAGTTATCGGCCCGGTGGTCGACGTGCATTTCGACGACAACTTGCCGCCGATTCTCAATGCCCTGGAAACCAAAAATCAGGGCCGCCGGCTGGTGCTCGAGGTCGCGCAGCAGCTTGGTGAAAACACCGTGCGCACCGTCGCCATGGATACGAGCGAGGGACTGGTGCGCGGGCAAGAGGTTACCGACACCGGCGCGCCGATCTCGGTTCCGGTCGGCCAGGGACTGCTCGGCCGCATCATCAACGTGATCGGCGATCCGGTCGACGAAGCCGGTCCGGTCAAGGGTGAGGCGCTACGGGCTATTCACCAGGAAGCGCCGGCCTATACCGATCAATCGACCGAGGCGGCCATCCTGGTCACCGGCATCAAGGTCGTCGATCTGCTGGCGCCCTATGCCAAGGGCGGCAAGATCGGATTGTTCGGCGGCGCCGGCGTCGGCAAGACCGTGCTGATCATGGAATTGATCAACAACGTCGCCAAGGCGCACGGCGGCTATTCGGTGTTCGCCGGGGTCGGCGAGCGTACCCGCGAGGGCAATGACCTCTATCACGAGATGATCGAATCCGGCGTCAACAAGGACCCGCACAAGGGCTCGGTCGAAGGCTCCAAATGCGCGCTGGTCTACGGCCAGATGAATGAGCCGCCAGGCGCCCGGGCCCGCGTCGGGCTGACCGGCCTGACGGTCGCCGAGCATTTCCGCGACCAGGGCCAGGACGTACTGTTCTTCGTCGACAATATCTTCCGCTTCACTCAAGCGGGCTCCGAAGTATCGGCGCTGCTCGGCCGCATTCCTTCGGCGGTCGGATATCAGCCCACGCTTGCGACCGACATGGGCGCGTTGCAGGAGCGCATCACCACGACCAACAAAGGCTCGGTGACATCGGTGCAGGCCATTTACGTGCCGGCCGACGACCTCACCGATCCGGCGCCGGCCACCTCGTTCGCGCATCTCGACGCCACCACCGTGCTGTCGCGCGACATCGCCGCCAAAGGTATCTATCCGGCGGTCGATCCGCTGGATTCAACTTCCCGCATGCTGTCGCCGCTGATCGTGGGCGAAGAGCACTATACGGTTGCCCGCCGGGTGCAGCAGGTTTTGCAGCGCTACAAGGCCCTGCAGGACATCATCGCCATTCTCGGCATGGACGAGCTGTCGGAAGAGGACAAGCTTACGGTGGCGCGCGCCCGCAAGATCGAGCGCTTCCTGTCGCAGCCCTTCTTCGTCGCCGAGGTGTTCACCGGCTCGCCGGGCAAGCTCGTCGACCTCCAGGATACAATCAAGGGCTTCCGAGATCTGGTCGAGGGCAAATACGACCACCTGCCTGAGGCGGCCTTCTATATGGTCGGCACCATCGAGGAGGCGGTCGAGAAGGGCAAGAAACTCGCCGCCGAGGCGTAACTGCCATGGCCGGGCTTCATTTTGAGTTTGTCTCACCCGAGAGCGTCCTGTTCTCCGGCGACGTCGACCAGGTGGATTTGCCTGGCAGCGAAGGCGACATGGGAATCCTCCCCGGCCATGCGCCGCTGGTGACCACGTTGCGGCCCGGCATCGTGACCATTTTCCGCGGCGGCCAGCGCGAGCCGGTTGTCGTCATCGGCGGCTTTGCCGAAGTGAGCCCGACAGGGCTGACTGTACTTGCCGACAAAGCCGTGGCGCGTAGCGATTTCGACGTGGCAACGCTGGCCACCGAGATCAAAGACGCCGAGGAAGACATCGCCGACAGCCAGGACGTTGGGTTGCGCGATAGGCTTGCGCGGCATCTCGAACAGTTGAAAGCGTTGCAGGCAGCCTTATCGTCGTAGCGCTTGAGGGACGGCCAAGGTAGGCGCTCGGCTATTTTGCGAATCGCCGGAATTCAACGGCGACGCGGTCATAGACGGCGCGCTTGAACGGCACTACGAGGTCCGGGATATTTTGCAGCCGCTCCCAGCGCCAAGCGCTGAACTCCGGCTCATGCCCGGCGGGGTGTTCCACGTCGATCTCGTCGTCGCTTCCGGTAAAGCGCATGGCGAACCATTTTTGCGTCTGGCCGCGGTATTTGCCTTGCCACGCTTGGCCCACGATTTCGCGCGGAATGTCGTATTTCAGCCAGTCCGCGATCTCGCCGAGGCGTTCCACCGAGCGGATATTGGTTTCTTCGCGCAGCTCCCGTACCGCCGCCGGCCACGGCTCTTCGCCTTCATCGATGCCGCCCTGCGGCATCTGCCACGTATGCGTGAGGTCGATATGCTCAGACCCCTCGATGCGCCGGCCGATGAACACCAAGCCCTGGCGATTGAGCAGAACGACGCCAACGCAGGGACGATAGGGGAGATCTTCGAAGCGCATTTTTCAAGTTTATTCAGACCGGGGCAAATAGCGAGTGGCGGATGACGAGATTGAATTTATTCGCTATGTCCGCCTTCGCTATTCGCTCGCGGTCAGCGGCTTGCCTTTAATTGCCACCGCGGTGACCGGGACAAGCAACAGGCCGCGACTTGCCGCCGATTTTGCCCACTTGGCGATTTGCTCGATCGATACTGGGAGCGCGGACGCGATGCCGACGGCGACGCCGCGCTCACGCGCGGCCATTTCCAAACGGGCAAGCGCGCGGTCGATTTCACCTGGTGTCGGCACCGTATCGATGATCACGTCAGCCCGCGCGAACGGTAGATTGTTGGCGCCAGCGATCTGGCCGGCCACGCTTCTGGGGTTCGAGCCATCGTCGACAAAGATCAGCCCGCGCTTTGCCGTCTCGTGCAGGATCGGGGTGAAGCTCGTTTCGGAAGCGGTGAAACGCGCGCCCATCGAATTGGCAAGTCCGACATAGCCTTGGAACTGGCTCATCACCCAGTGCAGGCGGTCGATATTCTGCTCCGGGGTGAGCGAGGTGAGCAGTGTTTGCGGACCGGGATCATTGTCCGGATAGTCGAACGGTTCCATCGGCACTTGCAGCAAGAGCTCGTGACCCGCGGCGCGCGCCTGGGTGGCCAAGGCAGCGACCTGAGCCCCATAGGGCACAAAGCCGAGGGTCACTTGGCTTGGCAGTTTCGCGATCGCATCGGACGTCGCGTTTGCGCTGACGCCTAAGCCTTCGACGATCAAGGCGATACGCGGAGCGTCCGGCTTTCCGGGCAAAGGCTTTACCGGCCGTGCGAATGCGTCCGCAGGACGCGTTCCCTCGGCGGCGATTTTCGGAATGGCGCCATGTGGCGTCATCTCGACGAATTTCGCGTCCACCGGGGCTGCCTGGGCCAGCGCGGGCCCGGTGGCGGGCGCCGGAACCACGACCTCCTGCTTTTCGCCGGTTTTGCCGTCGATGATCGTGACCGTGGTGGTGTTGGGCAGCGCGCCGGGCGCGGCCGACGCCGGGGCCATCGCCTGACCTTCGTGCTGCTGGGTTGCTGCGGAGGATGGCGCTCCTGGCTGCGGCGGCGCCGGAACGTCCGATGTCTTGGTCGCAAGGCGCAGATTTGCCGGCACCAGGGCCATCGGCTCGCCGCCATACGGGTCGTCCGCCACGATCGCCCAGAGCACGAACAAGCCGAGGAACGCTGCCAGCGCTCCGGCCATGATTTGGGGAACCGGAAGCTTAATCGCGCGGCGGCGTTTTCTCGGTTCGCGGCCGAGCGGGGCGCTCAGATCATCCACAGCCATCGGTGGATCCTTGGGCCGTGACGTAGGCCATGCTTTGGGGCCATATCTGCGCGAATCATGCCCTCGCGAATCATGGCGGAAAGTCTATCACGGCCTGGTTAAGGGGCCGGATGGCCAAGGCTGACGCGGGTCCCGAGCCGGACAAAAAAATTCGGGGCAGCTTGAGACCGCCCCGAACTCGATTCACGCTTAGGTGCTTTCCCCTTAATTGGGCACGGGAGCCTTTGGATTCGGCGGGAAAGCGGCGTTGCTGGCCGTTCCGCGCAGCAGATCAAGCGCCATATGCAGCGCCTTGTCGTCCTTCTCGTCCGGCGGCACGTAGGACTGCGAGCCCGATTTCTCGGTGCCGGTTGCCGCGAGGTGACCGCGTAGCGAGGCTTCACCCTCGGTATCGGTCTCGCCCTTCAAGCTGGCCGGCACGTCCTGCGTCACCTCGATGTCGGGCTTGATGCCCTGCGCCTGGATCGAGCGGCCTGACGGCGTGTAGTAGCGGGCCGTCGTCAGCCGCAGCGCGCCATTGTCGGCGCCGAGCGGGATGATGGTCTGCACCGATCCTTTGCCGAAGGAACGCGTGCCAATGAGCGTGGCACGCTTGTGGTCCTGCAGCGCGCCGGCGACGATCTCCGACGCCGAAGCCGAACCGCCGTTGATAAGAACGATTACCGGCTTGCCGTGGGTCATGTCGCCCGGCCGCGCATTGAAGCGCTGCGTCTCCTCCGGGTTGCGCCCGCGCGTCGACACGATCTCGCCCTTGTCGAGGAAGGTGTCGGCGACCGAAATCGCCTGATCGAGCAGGCCGCCCGGATTGTTACGCAGATCGACGATGTAGCCCTTGATCTTGTCGGCACCGAGCTGGCTGCCGAGATCATTGATCGCCTGCTTCAGGCCGTCGGTGGTCTGCTCGTTGAACTGCGTGATGCGGATATAGCCGACGTCATCGCCTTCGGCGTGCGAGCGCACCGATTTCACGCGAATGATGTCGCGCATGATCGTCAGCTCGATCGGCTTGTCGGCGCCTTTGCGCACGATGGTGAGCTTGATCTTGGAGTTCACCGGACCGCGCATCTTGTCGACGGCTTGGTTGAGGGTCAGGCCCTGCACCGCCTCATCATCGAGCTTGGTAATGATGTCGTTGGCCATGACGCCCGCCTTGGCCGCCGGCGTATCGTCGATCGGCGCAACCACCTTCACTAGGCCGTCCTCCATGGTGACCTCGATGCCGAGGCCGCCGAACTCGCCGCGGGTCTGCACCTGCATATCGCGGAAGCTCTTCGGATCCATGTAGCTCGAATGCGGATCGAGCCCGGACAGCATGCCGTTGATGGCCGACTCGACGAGCTTCTTGTCGTCGGGCTTTTCGACGTAATCGGCGCGGACGCGCTCGAAGACGTCGCCGAACAGGTTGAGCTGCTGGTAGGTGTCCGAAGCAGCGGCCCTCGCCGCCGAGCCAAGCAGCATGGCGTGTGGCTGAGTAACCAGCAGCGCTGCCGCGGCGCCGGCCACCGCACCGAGGAAAACCAGATAAGTTTTGCGCATCATCCGCGAACCTTTTCGCCTTCGTTTGTCGCCCACCAAGGGCTGGGGTCGATGGGAGTGCCGTCCTTGCGGAACTCCACATAGAGTACGGGCTGTTTAGGCCCGGTCGTGACGGCTGCCGCTGTTTGCGATGCGTCGCCCATCATCGCTACCGGCTCGCCGGTTAACACGAACTGTCCGAGATCGACGGAAATCCGATCCATGCCCGCCAGGAGAACATGATACCCGCCGCCGGCATTCAGGATCAAGAGTTGCCCATAGCTGCGAAACGGTCCGGCGTAAACAACCCAACCGTCGCACGGGGCGGTAATCTCGGCTCCGGGCCGGGAGGCGATCGAGACGCCCTTCTGGGTCCCGCCGACGCCGTCGGCCCCGCCGAACGCACGGATTGGCACGCCATTGACCGGCAAATGCATGTGTCCGCGCATGTCCGGGAAGGCGACCGCGGGGGTCAGGCGGCCGGGGTCGCTTAGAGCCGCGAGTTGCGGCTGTGTCGCGTCGTTGGCAATCGCGTGGGCGGCATCGTGCGCCGCGCGGGTCGCGGGATCGAGGCCGGCTTCGAGCTTGGCGATCAAATCCTTGATCGAATCGACCTGGCGCGCCAGGACCGCGGCGTGCTGCCGCTCGGTATTGAGCGCCTGTTCCGCGACCGCCTCATTCTTCTGACGTTGGTCGATGAGGAGCGTTAGTCGAAGCTGCTCGTGTCCGAGCAGATTGAGATCCCCGGAAAGACGGTTGCTTTCATCGACGATTTGTTTGCGCACGCGCACCAAATCGGCCAGATCGCCGGCCAATGAATCGGCTTGCGCGCGCATTTCCGGCAGCACGGTGCCGAGCGTGATGGCCGTGCGCACCGCCTGCAGCGCATCTTCCGGCCGCACGATGAGCGCCGGCGGCGGCTGGCGGCCCATACGCTGCAAAGCGGCGAGGATCTCGACGATCACGTCGCGGCGCTCATCGAGCGACTTACGCAGCAGCTTTTCCTGTTCGTCGAGCGGCACCAGGCGCGCCCGTGTCGCGTCGATATTCGCTTCGACATCGCGGACTCGCGCGGCGGTGCCGATAAGGTCTTGATTGAATTTATGGCGGTCCTCGCCCAGCGCCTCGATCTCGATGCGCAGCTTGGCCTGACTATCGACCGACGCGCGCTGACGGGCGAGCGCCGAATCGAGCTCCTGGTCGTGTTGCTTGAGCGCATCCGTGTTGTCCGCGGCAGGTGGAGCGCTCTCGGGCGAGGCCGGCGATGGGGCAGCCGGGCTCTGCGTCGTTGCGTCCAGGGGAGCAAGCTTTTCCGGCGTTTGAGCCCATGCGACGGAGATTGCGCCGAGACTGGCACCGAGACCTGCGCCAATCGGCAGCACCAACGCCAACGCCGAGCCGAGCACAAGGCGCGGATCGGTGCGGCTCGATCGTCGGAGAATCATCGATTTCAAGGGTAGGCGCGAACCTCGGAAAGGCAAGAGAAACCGCATAAAACGGGCCAGCGTGAGACCGGAATAAGACAGTGGGGGCTTTAGCCGTCACAATTCGGTGATGCCACGCGGCCGAGGTCTCCCGAACCGGATTTTGTGCGGCTCTGCCGGTCTGTTCAGGCCCGGTGATAGGGGTGTCCGGCCAGAATCGTGCCGGCGCGATAAAGCTGCTCGAGCAGCATGATGCGGACCAACTGGTGCGGCCAGGTTGCGCTGCCGAAAGCGAGCTTGAGCTTGGCGCGGTCGCGCAGGCTTTGCGCCAGCCCGTCGGCGCCGCCGATGACGAAGCAGACGGCGGAACGGTCCTCCTCGCGCCACCTGCGCAGCGTTGTCGCCAGCGCCGCGCTGTCGAGGTTGTCGCCCCGCTCGTCGAGGGTGGCCACGATCGCCTGTTCGGGAATGACATTGGCGATTGCGATGGACTCCTCGACGCGGCGGCGTTCGCCATTGTGCGCCCGGCTCTCGCGAATTTCGACGATTTCGATCTCGCGAAGGCCGAAAGCGCGGCCGATCGTTTCGGCGCGCTTGCGATAGGCGGCAGCGAGGTCTCGCTCCGAGCCCTGTTTCAAGCGGCCGACGGCGGCAACGAGGATACGCATGGCCTTTATGACCGCTGAGAAATCAACGCGCCGCCTCGGTGGTCAGCGGCATGTCGACGTAGATCTTGTAGCTTTGCGATTTGGGTTTGGCCTTGTCCGCCTCGTTGAGATATTCGATCGAGCTTTTTCCCAAATAGGCGCGCGGCAGGATCATGACGCGAATGAACCGCGTCGGGCGGTCCGCGCCTTGCGCGAAAACGCCGTCGGGGCCGGTCTCGTACCATGCCCCGCCCGGGCCGTATGACGTCGAGCGGCCGTGGGTGTCGATACGAATGCCGCCTTCGATGACGCAGCGGATCCCGGGTCCTTGGTGCCGGTGCTGGTAGGCGCAGCCGCCGGGCGGAAATGCGACGCCGTCGCCGCGCAAGAGGAGCGGGCCCTTCGGCGCCGTCTCAAGCCGCGCCGCGAGCTTTTCCCGGGTGCGGATGCCGCCTCCCGAATTGGCGGCGGCGGTCGCGCCGTCCGGAGCAAGCTCCCAGCGCCACAGCGTCGCGCCGCCGCTCCCGGCCTTAAGCGTGACGGGGGCTTCACTGCCGAAAGTGTCTTCGTCGTGCAGTGTGCGATCCGCGATAGTAACGACGCCATGAACCACGAAAATCATGCGCGGCAGCGCCGGCCAGGATGCTTCGGCGCCGTTTGCCAACACGTCTTCGTAGAGCAGCAACGTCGGGTACATCTTTTCGGTCTCCTCAATGCGTCATGCGCCGGGCGAGTGTCTGTGCGAAGCGGTCCGCGCGCAACGGCATTTACACTCGCGCGCCGGCATTGCTAAATCGATTTAGCGTTGCCCACCCTGGCGTTTGCCCACTGTATTGCGCGTTGGGAGGCAGCCATAGACGGAATCGACATCGAGCGTTTCCGCTATAAAGAAGCCGGGGAGGACGTCGATGCAACGAACCACGCCGCCATTTCGCGCCGACCATGTCGGCAGTCTGTTGCGACCGGCCGCGCTGAAGGAAGCGCGCGCCAAACGCGAACGCAACGAGATTTCCGCAGACGCTCTGCGTGCGATCGAAGATCGGGAGATCGAGAAGGCGATCAGGAAACAAGAGGAGATCGGGCTGAAGCTCGCCACCGACGGCGAGTTCCGCCGCTCGTGGTGGCATTTCGATTTTTTCCGCGGGCTCGACGGGGTGACCTTTTACACGACGGATCACGGCATTCAATTCAGCGGCGTGCAGACCAAAGCCGAAGCCATCAAAATCGACGGCAAGATCGGCTTCTCCGGACATCCGATGCTCGATCACTTCAAATTTCTAAAGGCGCACACTCGCGTCATGCCGAAGATGACGATCCCCGCGCCGTCGACTTTTCATTTTCGGCAGGGCCGTGCCGCGATCAGCAGGGAAGTCTATCCCGACCTCGATCCGTTTTTCGATGACCTCGCCAAGGCCTATCGCGGCGCGATCCGCGCGTTTTACGACGCTGGTTGCCGTTATTTGCAGCTCGACGACACGGCTTGGTCCATGGTGTGCGATCCGAACGAGCGCGCGCAGTCGAAAATGCGCGGCGACGATCCCGACGCGCTGCCGAAACGCTATGCGCGTCTCACCATTGCCGCGCTCGAAGGCAAGCCCGCCGACATGGCGATCACCATGCATTCGTGCCGCGGCAATTTTCGCTCGACCTTTATTGCTTCCGGCGGCTACGAGTTTGTCGCTGAGCAGCTTCTCGGCCATACCGGCCTCGACGGCTATTTCCTCGAATATGATTCGGCGCGCGCCGGCGGATTCGAGCCCCTGCGTTTCTTTCCCAAGGGCAAAAAACAAATTGTGCTCGGTCTCGTCACGTCGAAGAGCGGCGCACTGGAGAAGAAAGACGACATAAAGCGCCGGATCGACGAGGCGACCAAATACGTCGATCTCGATCAACTCTGCCTGTCGCCGCAATGTGGCTTTGCCTCGACCGAAGAGGGCAATGTTCTCTCCGAGGACGAGCAATGGGCCAAGCTCCGTATGATCGTAGAAATCGCGAATGAAGTGTGGGGTTGATAATGCAGCGAAGCAAACCGCCGTTCCGCGCCGATCATGTCGGCAGCCTGTTGCGCACGGCTTCGCTCAAGGCGGCCCGGGAAAAGCGCGCACGCGGCGAGATCGACGCCGAAGCTTTCCAGGCGATCGAAGATCGCGAAATCGAGGGCGTGATCAAAAAACAAGAGTCGGTCGGGCTCAAATCGATCACCGACGGCGAGTACCGGCGCATCTCTTGGAACACGGATTTTCTCGAACAGCTCGATAACGTCGAGTCGTATGTCGGCCAACGCAAGATAAGCTTCTCGACCAGCGGGCCGCAGCCGCGGCCGTTGCTGCTGCGTCTGACCGGCAAGCTCGGCGGTTACAAGCCGCATCCGATGATCGAGCACTTCAAGTTCCTGCAGGCACACACCAAACAAACGCCGAAAATGACGATCCCGTCGCCTTCGTCATTGCACTTCCGCTACGGCCGCGACGCCGTCCCGGAATCGATCTATCCGTCGATGGACGATTTCTACCGTGACCTCGGGCAGTCCTATAGCAAGGTCGTGCGCGCCTTCGCCGATGCCGGCTGCCGGTATTTGCAGCTTGACGAGGTCAACCTCACTTATTTGTGCGATCCGTCGCTGCGCAAAATGATCATCGACCGCGGCGACAATCCAGATACGCTGCCCGCCAACTATGCACGCATGATCAACGCCGCGATCGCCGACATCCCCCCCGATATGACGATCACCATGCATCTGTGCCGCGGCAATTTCCGGTCGAATTTCGTGGCGTCGGGCGGCTACGAGCCGGTGGCTGAGGTTCTATTCAACGCGATCAATGTCCACGGCTATTTCATGGAATACGACACCGCGCGCGCCGGCGGCTTCGAGCCGTTGCGCTTCGTGCCGAAGGGCAAGACTGTCGTGCTCGGGCTCGTCACCAGCAAGAGCGGCACGTTGGAAAAGAAGGATGCCATCAAGCGCCGGATCGACGAGGCGGCAAAGTTTGTCCCGCTCGATCAGCTTTGCCTGTCGCCGCAATGCGGTTTTGCTTCGACCGAGGAGGGCAATGTTCTGGCCGAGGATGAAGAATGGGCGAAGCTGCGCATGATCGTCGAAATCGCGAACGAGGTTTGGGGATAACCGATGAGTCAGCGATCCAAGCCGCCGTTCCGCGCCGATCATGTCGGCAGCCTGTTGCGGCCGGCCGAACTCAAAGGCGCGCGCGAGAAGTTTGCCAAAGGCGAGATTGACGCTGCCACGCTCAAAGCGGTCGAGGACCGCGCCATCACTGACGTCATCAGAAAGCAGGAAGCGGTCGGGTTGCAGTCCATCACCGACGGCGAATTCCGCCGTTCCTGGTGGCATCTCGACTTCTTGTGGGGCCTCGACGGCGTCGAAAAGCATGTGATGGACACCGGCATCGCCTTTGCCGCGGTCACCACGCGCAACGAGGGCGTCAAGGTCACCGGGAAGATCGGCTTCTCCGGCCATCCAATGCTGGAGCATTTTGAATTTCTCAAAGCGCATACGGCGCGGACGCCGAAAATGACCATTCCGGCGCCGTCGGCGCTCTATGGCCGCCCAAGTCCGACACCGATCGACAAGTCGATCTATCCGACGCTCGACAAGCTCTTCGCGGACCTCGGCGCGGCCTACAAGAAAGCGGTGCGCGCCTTCGCCGACGCCGGCTGCCGCTATCTGCAGCTCGACGAAGTGTTCATCGCCATGCTGTGCGACCCACATTATCGTCAACAGATGAAGGATCGCGGCGACGATCCGGAAGCGCTCGGCGCCATCTACGGCGATCTCATCAACACGGCGATTTCCGACGTTCCTGCCGACATGACGGTGACGATGCATCTGTGCCGCGGCAACTACAAATCCACCTTCATGGGGTCCGGCGGCTACGACGCCATGCAGGAGGTGCTGTTCGACCGCATCAAGGTGCATGGCTATTTCATGGAATACGACACCGCGCGAGCCGGCGGCTTCGAACCGCTGAAGCGGCTGAAAAAGGACCGCATCGCAGTGCTCGGTCTCGTCACCACTAAGACTGGCACGCTCGAAAGCAAGGACACGCTCAAGCGCCGCATCGAGGAAGCCGCCAAATTCGCCGACCTCGACCGGCTTTGTCTGTCGCCGCAATGCGGCTTCGCCTCGACCGAAGAAGGCAATATCCTCGCCGAAGACGAACAATGGGCGAAGCTCAAGATGATCGGAGAGGTCGCGCAAGAGGTGTGGGGGGCTTAAGCCGCATGGCGAATATCGTCGCCGGCAAGGTCGCCATCGTCACCGGTGCGGGCCGCGGTATCGGGCGCGGCATCGCGCTCTTGATGGCGGCCGAAGGCGCCCGCGTCGTCGTCTGCGATATCGGCGCGGGCCTCGACGGCGGCGGCACCGATGCCGGCCCGGCGCAGGCCGTCGTCGACGAGATCAAAAAATCAGGCGGCGAAGCGATCGCCTCGACGGCCTCGATCAGCGCGCCCGGCAATGCGGACAAGATCGTGCAGGCCGCGCTCGATGCTTTCGGCCGCGTCGATATTCTTGTCAATAATGCCGGCATTTTGCGTGACCGCATCTTCCACCGCATGAGCTGGTCGGACTGGTCTGACGTCATCGACGTCCATCTGCACGGTAGCTTCGCCATGAGCCGCGCCTGCGCGACGCATTTCCGCGAGCAGAATTCCGGCAGTTATGTGCACATGACCTCGACCTCCGGCCTGGTCGGCAATTTCGGTCAGACCAATTACATGGCGGCCAAGATGGGCATCGTCGGCCTGTCGCGCGGCATCGCGCTCGATATGGCGCGCTTCAACGTGCGCTCAAACTGCGTCGCGCCCTTTGCCTGGACGCGGATGATCGATTCGATCCCGGCCGAGACCGAGGAGGAGAAGGCGCGGGTCGGGGCGTTCCGGCAGATGACGCCGGAGAAAATCGCGCCGCTCGTCGTCTATCTTGGCTCCGACCGAGCCTCTGGCATCAGCGGCCAGATTTTTTCGGTGCGCAACAACGAGATCTATCTGTTCAATCAGACCCGCCCGATCCGCACGCTGCATCGCTCCGACGGCTGGACGCCGGAAAAGCTCGATGCGCAGCTCAAGGGGGCGTTTGCCGCGTCGTTCACGCCGCTCGACCGTTCGAGCGACGTGTTTTCCTGGGACCCGGTGTGATGGCGATCGTCTACGACAAGCTGATGGCGCTCGACATTCCGCCGCGTGAGCAGACGTACGATGCGAAGGACTGCATCCTCTACGCGCTCGGCATCGGGTTCGGCCACGATCCGATGAACGAGGACGAACTGCCGTTCGTCTACGAAAAAAATCTGAAGGTACTGCCGACCATGGGCACCGTGCTCGGCCATCCCGGCTTTTGGGCGCGCAACCGAGATACCGGCATCGACTGGGTCAAGGTCGTCAACGGCGAGCAGGGCATCACCGTGCACCGGCCGATTGCCGGAGCGGGTACTGTGATCGGCCGGCAGCGCATCGTCGAGGTGATCGATAAGGGCGCCGGCAAGGGGGCGCTGGTCCTTTCCGAGCGCAAGATCACCGACAAGACGACCGGTGAACCGGTCGCCACGGTCACGCACACGATGTTTTGCCGCGGCGACGGCGGTTTCGGCGGTCCGCCGCGCGAAGCGCCGGCGCCGCATGAGCTGCCCGCGCGCGCGCCGGATGCGGTCTGTGATCTCGCCACGCGGCCGGAAGCGGCGCTGATCTACCGGCTGTGCGGCGATCTCAATCCGATCCACTCGGAACCCGCCGTTGCCAAACAAGCCGGATATCCGCGGCCCATCATGCACGGTCTCGGCAGTTTCGGCACCGCCGCGCACGCGGTTCTGAAAACTTTCTGCGCTTATGATCCGAAGAAGCTCGTGGCGTTCGCCGCTCGGTTTTCGGCGCCGGTATTTCCCGGGGAGACATTGCGCACCGAGATGTGGCGCGACGGCGATGTCGTGAGCTTTCGCTCCCGTGTGGTGGAGCGCGAGGTCATTGCCGTCAATAACGGCCGTGCCGCGGTGCGGCCGTGACGGAAAACGCGGATCTTGCGCCGATCCGCGACGCGGTCCGCGTGCTGTGCGCCGATTTTCCCGGGGAATATTGGCGGGCGCTCGATCGCGAGCGTGCCTATCCGGAAAAATTCGTCGCCGCTCTGACCAAGGCCGGCTTTCTCGCGGCGCTGATCCCGGAAGAATACGGCGGCAGCGGGCTCACGATGACGGCCGCAGCCGCGATCATGGAAGAAATTCAGGCTTCCGGCTGCAACGGCGCCGCTTGCCACGCGCAGATGTACACGATGGGTACAGTGCTCCGGCACGGCAACGCCGAGCAGAAAAAGCGCTACTTGCCAGGGATCGCGCGCGGCGACCTTCGCCTACAGGCGTTCGGGGTGACCGAGCCGACCTCTGGCACCGACACATTGGGCCTGCGCACCACGGCCGTGCGCGACGGCAACGACAGCTACGTCGTCAACGGCCAGAAGATCTGGACGTCTCGCGCCGAACACTCCGACCTGATGCTGCTGCTCGCCCGCACCACGCTGCGCGATCAGGTAAAAAAGCGGACCGACGGGCTTTCTGTTTTTCTCGTCGACATGCGCGAGGTCAAAGGCAAGGGCCTGACAATCCGTCCGATCCGCACCATGATGAATCACGCCACGACCGAAGTCTTCTTCGAAAACATGCGGGTGCCTGCGGAAAATCTCATCGGCATCGAGGGCGAAGGTTTCCGCTACATCCTCTCCGGCATGAATGCCGAGCGCATTTTGATCGCCGCCGAATGCATCGGCGACGCCAAATGGTTCATCCAGAAAGCCACGGCCTATGCCGGCGAGCGGGTCGTGTTCGGGCGGCCGATCGGCCAAAACCAGGGCGTTCAGTTTCCCATCGCGCGCTCCTACATCAACATGCGCGCCGCCGAACTGATGGTGCGTGAAGCGGCGGCGCTGTACGAAGCCCGCAAGGATTGCGGCGCCGAGGCGAATATGGCCAAGCATCTCGCCGCCGAAGCGTCGTGGGCCGCGGCTGACATGTGCCTGCAGACCCACGGCGGTTTTGGCTTCGCCGAAGAATTCGATATCGAGCGCAAATTCCGCGAAACCAGGCTTTATACCGTGGCGCCGATCTCGACGAATCTGGTGCTGTCCTACATTGCCGAGCACGTCTTGGGACTGCCGAGGTCATATTGAACCAGCCGCTGCCGCTCTCCGGGCTCCTTGTCGTCTCGCTCGAACAGGCGGTCGCCGCGCCGATGTGCACGTGCCGGCTGGCCGACGCCGGCGCGCGCGTCATCAAGATCGAGCGGCCGGAAGGCGACTTCGCGCGCGGCTATGACGATCTCGTGCACGGCGAGTGCAGCTATTTCGTCTGGCTCAATCGCGGCAAGGAGTCGGTCGTTCTCGATCTCGGCGAAGCTTCGGACAAAGCACTGCTCGCCGCGCTGCTCGCGCGCGCCGACGTGTTCGTGCAGAACTTAAAGCCTGGATCGGTCGGAAAGCTTGGTTTTGAAATCGCGAAATTGCGGCGCCAGCATCCGCGGCTGATTTGTTGCTCGATTTCCGGCTTCGGCGAGACCGGACCGCTCGCCAAACGCAAGGCCTACGACATGCTGATCCAGGCCGAATCCGGCCTTGCCTCCATCACCGGCACGTCCGAGCCGTCGCGCGTCGGCGTTTCGGTGGTCGATATCGCCTCCGGCATGAATGCTTACGAGGCGATCCTTACAGCCTTGATTGCGCGCGAACGCACCGGCGAGGGCGCCGAGCTGTCGATCTCGATGTTCGACGCTATGGCGGACTGGATGACGGTGCCGCTCTTGCAGCAGGAGGCCGGTGTCCCGCCGCAACGCATCGGTCTCGCCCACACTTCGATCTCGCCCTATGGCGCATTCAAGAGCCGCGACGGCGTCGATATTCTGATTTCCATCCAAAGCGATCGCGAATGGCGCGTCTTGGCGGAAAAGGTCTTGGATGATCCCGCGCTGGCGGCCGATCCGGCCTTTGCCACCAATGTCGAGCGCGTCAAACGCCGCGCCGAAACTGACGGCAGGGTCGCCAAGACCTTCAGTGGGCTCGACGCAAAGGCTCTCGAGCAAAAACTCGCGGCAGCCGATATCGCTTTCGCCCGCGTCAACGGCCCGGCGGATCTCGCTCGCCATCCGCATTTACGTCGCATTACTGTCGGCACGCCGAGCGGTCCGGTGTCCTACCCCGCGCCGGCAGAACGTGGCGCGGCGGCGCGGCGTTACGGGCCGGTGCCTGCGCTCGGCTCGCATTCCGCGAAGGTGCGCGAGGAATTCGCGGCGGTTACAATGAACGTAAAGTGACAGGGAGAACGTCCATGGACATCGGCTTCATCGGTCTCGGCAATATGGGTGCGCATATGGCGCGTCGCTTGATAGAGGCCGGCCACAGGGTCATCGTCTATGACACGCGCCAGGAAGCGATCGGCAATCTCGCCGCGCTCGGCGGCGTGGCCGCGCGGTCGCCGAAGGAGGTCGCCGACGCCGCGGAGACCGTGATGGTCAGCCTGCCGACGCCCGATATCGTGCTCAAGGTTGCGACCGGCCCCGACGGTGTCATCGAGGGTAAGCGTGTGCGCCGTTTTGTCGATCTCTCGACCACCGGATCGGTCATGGCGCAGCGGATTTTCAAGCTGCTCGCCGCGAAAAATATCGTACAGATCGACGCGCCGGTGAGCGGTGGCGTCAAAGGCGCCGAAAAGGGTACCGTTGCGGTGATGGCGTCGGGCCCGCGCGCCGACGTTGAAGCGGTCGAGCCGGCGCTCAAAGTGATCGGCAAATTCTTCTATATCGGCGAGCGGTCCGGCGCCGGGCAGACGATGAAGCTTTGCAACAACGTGCTGTCGGCCGCAGCGATGGCCGCGACGTCGGAGTCGATGGTGGTCGGGGTGAAGGCCGGTCTCGACCCGCGCACCATGGTCGACGTCATCAATGCCAGCTCCGGCCGCAGCACGGCGAGCGAGCAGAAATTTCCCGACGTTGTCATCCCGCGCAAATTCAATCAGGGATTCACGGCAGGGCTGATGATGAAGGACGTCAACCTGTTCGTGTCGGAGGCCAAAGCGCTCGGCGTGCCGATTGAAGTGTGCGAGGCGGTCGCCGCATTACTCAAGCTGACTTGCGACGAGATCGGTCCGGAGAAGGATATCACCACCATCGTGCAGCCGATCGAGCATCGAGCCGGCGTCGAGGTGCGGGCGCCGAAAGCTTAGGGATGCCTCGCTCCGCAAATTCACTCAGTCTTCCTGCAAAATATCGCTATAATTGTTGATATTTCAATGGCTTATAAAATACGCCATTGTGTGATGGCGGTCACTTCGCAACCTGCCCCGGCCGTTACGTCGGAAGCACTCGGGCGTTGTCGGTCATCTCTCGGTCCCCAACCACCCCCCAATGGCCCACGACGTCCAAGGGGTGCGATTAGTCCCCATACACCCC
Organism: Xanthobacteraceae bacterium; assembly: GCA_049285535.1. Lineage (GTDB taxonomy): Bacteria > Pseudomonadota > Alphaproteobacteria > Rhizobiales > Xanthobacteraceae > BOG-931. The sequence goes on along the minus strand of JBAQAB010000233.1, from coordinate 2,706 downwards.
GACGGCCCTGGAACGGGTCGTCCTCGCCCGCCCGGACGAAACACTCCGGGCGGGCTTTTCCTTTAGCTGTTTATGTCCCATGCTTTGGCGGCCGGTCGAGAATTCACCCCGTTCATTGCGCGACGTCAGGCCTGATGCCACCTCCTCGCCCCAGTTCGAGCCTGCTGACGGGTTTGCCCGAGCATCTCTCGGGAAGCCTTTTCACCAGCGCCACGACGGTCAAGCTCAATGCCGACCAGGTCCTCTTCCTCGCCGGCGACGCGGGTGACGGCTGCTATCGTGTCGACGATGGACTGCTGAAGGTCACCATGGTGTCGCGTGGCGGCACCGAGCGCATTCTCGCTTTCCTCGGTCCGGGCGCGATCGTCGGCGAGCTTTCGATCATCGACGGACTGCCACGCTCGGCGTCGGTGGTGGCGGTGCGCGCCGCAGCGCTGAGCTTTCTCAGCCGTGCGGCGTTCGAGAACTTTGCCCAAAAGCATCCCGAGATCTACAAATCGCTGGTCACGCTGATCGCCAACCGCTTGCGCGAGACCGACGCGGCATTGGCGGCCGGCAGTTTCCTGCCGCTGCGCGGACGGGTTGCCTGTACGATGCTCGAATTGGCGCAGGAATTCGGCCAGGACGTCGGCGCCGGCCGCGTTGTCATCCGCCAGAAAATCGGCCAAAGCGACCTTGCCGCCATGGCCGGGATCGCTCGTGAAAATGTGAGCCGCATTCTCAACGACTGGAAGCGGCGCAAATTGGTCAGCCGCCTGTCCGGTTATTATTGCCTTGAAAACAAGGCCCTGCTGCAGCACGAAGCCGAATTGTAACCTCCGCGGCAGCTACCGCCTGGGCTCAAGCCCCGCTAAAAGCCCTGTCATGAACACGGCCATGAACACGCCTCGGCTTGCCGACTTTCGCCGCATCGTCGTGAAGGTCGGCTCCTCGCTTCTGGTCAACGCCAAAGCCAGCCGGCTCAATGAAGCATGGCTTGCTTCGCTCGCGGCGGATCTGGCGGCGCTGCACGGCGGCAAGCGCGACCTGCTGGTGGTCTCTTCGGGCGCTATCGCGCTCGGGCGCACGGTCCTCAAATTGCCGGCAGGACCGCTCGAGCTCGAGGACAGCCAAGCCGCCGCGGCAGTCGGCCAGATCGCACTGGCACGCACCTGGACCGAGGCGCTGTCGCGCCACGGCATCACCGCCGGCCAGATCCTGGTGACGCTGGGCGACACTGAAGAGCGGCGGCGCTATCTCAACGCCCGTTCGACCATCGACAAGCTTTTGGAATGGCGCGCGGTACCGGTCATCAACGAGAACGACACGGTCGCCACAAGCGAGATCCGCTATGGCGATAATGATCGGCTCGCCGCACGGGTCGCCACCATGGTGAGCGCGGATCTGGTCGTGCTCCTATCGGACGTCGACGGCCTCTACGACGCGCCCCCGGGCACGACGGCATCGGCGCGGCATATCCCGCGAGTCGAGCGCATTACGCCCGAGATCGAAGCGATGGCGGGCGCAGCCGGCTCGGGTCTGTCGCGGGGCGGCATGCAGACCAAGATCGAAGCCGCCAAGATCACCACCGGCGGCGGCGCGCATATGGTGATCGCCGCAGGGCACATCGAGCATCCGCTCGACGCCATCGCCAAGGGCGCGCGGTCCACCTGGTTCCTCGCCGCAGGAAATCCGGTGACCGCCCGCAAGAAGTGGATCGCCGGCTCGCTCGAGCCCAGGGGCACACTCTTCATCGATGCCGGCGCAGTCGCCGCGCTGCGGCGCGGCAACAGCCTGTTGCCCGTGGGGGTGGCGCGGATCGAGGGCGAATTTGCGCGCGGCGATGCGGTCGTCATTCGCGGGCCCGACGGCGCGGAAATCGGGCGGGGCTTATCGGCCTACGACGCCGAAGATGCGCAAAAGATCAAGGGCCGCTCGTCCGCCGACGTCGATGCGATCCTGGGCTTTTCAGGCCGGGCCGAGATGATCCATCGCGACAATCTGGTCGTGGGCCGGGAATAAGGCGCAGACCGCTGCGACCTGAGCGGAACCCAGAAAAGATGAACCCCGGCCGCTAATGCGACCGGGGTTCGACGCCGGGTGATTGAGGGTGAGGGGCTGGGGGCTTCGCCCGGCGTCTGAACTCTTAACGGGAGCGCTGGCGAGTGGTTCCGGCTCGAACCATAATTTTCTTTGCCCGGCTGGCGGCGCTCTTTGCCCGGGCTGGGGTTCCATTGCGCCCCGCCGCGCGGCGGCGCGCCCGTGGGGAGGCCGGACCGGCGAAATTACCGCCGGAATCGTCCACGAGATTGATACGTTGTCCGCCCGGCAGGACCACATAGCGCGAGAATACGCGCAAATCGCCGTGTTCCCCGCCGCTTCCTTCGACCACATACGTGGTTCCGACGGGAAAACGCTTGGGGAGACGGTTCGGCTTATGACCAGCTGACAATTGCATGACACCCTCTCATTTGCGGATTTGAAATAGGGAACGCCGACAATTTCGGGGAGGTTCCCCGAATTCTGTGACGGGCCGACGGGCACTGTTACAGTTTCAAGGAACCACTTCCGTGACGACGAACTTTGAGGGCTCAAGATTTTGTGATTACGACAGTTCCCTACAGTTCTGTGACTGTCCCCGTAATCCACAGAAACGTGGGAACATTGGAACCGGCCCGATAGGCCGACGCAAAAAATCTATTGCCACCGTCTCGCGAGCCTCTTTGG
>JBAQAB010000232.1:0-2017 GCA_049285535.1 Xanthobacteraceae bacterium | reverse complement strand
CCGCAGTGCAAAATCTTCTCGGCGGCGCCGCGATGGCCGCCCGCGGACGCAAACCGGACATCGTGGCGGATGCGGCTTACGCCATATTCAACAAGCCTTCGCGCCAATTCACCGGCCGCTTCGTCATCGACGACAGCTTTTTGGCGGAGAACGGCGTCACCGACTTCGACCATTACCGCGTCGATCCGACACAAACGCTGGCGCCGGATTTCTTCGTGCCGGACGATAGTGCGCCGCCGCCCGGCGTAACCATCGCCACGGGATGAGCGAGCCCACACCGCATATTGGGGACGCCCATGAGCTATCGCGCTCCGCTTGACGATATCGGCTTCGCGCTCAAATACGGCGCCGCGCTCGGACCGGCGATCGAGCAAGGCTTTTTCGGCGATCTTTCGCTCGACGACGTCGAGGCGGTGCTGGCGGAAGCCGGCCGCTTTGCCGGCGAGGTGATCGCCCCGCTTAATCGGATCGGCGACACGTTCGGCGCCAAGTTTGCCGACGGCGCCGTCACCACGGCGCCGGGCTGGAAGGAGGCTTACCGCGATTGGCGGCTCGCCGGGTGGAATGCGGTCACGGCGCCGGCGCAATGGGGCGGCCAGGCTTTGCCGCAAATCGTCAACGCCGCCTGCACCGAGATGTGGCACTCGGCTTCGGTCGGCTTCGCCAACGGCCCGATGCTGACCATGGCGGCGATCGACGCGCTCAACGCCCACGGCAGCGACACGCTCAAGCGCAGTTATCTGGAGAAGCTCGTGTCCGGCGAATGGATGGGCACGATGCAGCTCACCGAGCCGCAGGCCGGCTCCGACGTCGGCGCCTTGCGCACGCGGGCCGAGCGCGCCGGCGACGGCAGCTATCGGCTCAAGGGCCAGAAGATCTTCATTACCTACGGCGAGCACGATTTCACCGACAATATCATCCACTTCGTGCTGGCGCGGCTGCCCGATGCGCCGGCCGGCACGCGCGGCATTTCGCTGTTTTTGGTACCGAAATTCCTGCTGCAGGCCGACGGCGCGCTCGGCGCGCGCAACGACATCCGCGCCCATTCGATCGAGCACAAGCTCGGTATTCACGGCTCGCCGACCTGCACCATGATCCTCGGCGACAATGCCGGCGCCATCGGATTTTTGATCGGCGAGGAAAACGCCGGCATGGCCTGCATGTTTACCATGATGAACCGCGCCCGCCTCGCCGTCGGCCTGCAAGGCGTCGGCATCGCCGAGCGCGCGACGCAACAGGCGCTGGCTTATGCACGCGAGCGCAAACAGGGCCGCGCCGCCGGCATGAAGGCAACGGAATCGGCGTCGATCATCGCCCATCCCGACGTGCGGCGCATGCTCTTGACCATGCGCGCGCTCACGCAGGCCGCGCGCGGCATCTGCTATGCGGCGGCGATGGCGATCGATCGCAGCGAACGCAGTGCCGACGACGCCGCGCGCAAAGCCGCACATCAGCAGGCCTCGCTCCTCACGCCCGTGGCCAAGGCGTTTTCGACCGACATCGCCAACGAGGTCGCTTCGCTTGGCGTGCAGGTGCATGGCGGCATGGGCTATATCGAGGAAACCGGCGCGGCGCAGTTTTTCCGCGATGCGCGGATCGCGCCGATCTACGAAGGCACCAACGGCATCCAGGCGATCGATCTCGTCGCCCGCAAATTGCCGCTGGCGAACGGCGCCGCGGTAGCGGCGCATTGCGAGGAATTGCGCGGCATCGTGCGGCTGTTGAACGCCAGCAACGATCCGGCCTTCGGCTGGACGGCAGTGCGGCTTGCCGATGCCGTCGAAAGCCTGTCGCGGACGACGGCCTGGCTCCTCGCCAAAATCGAAAAGGAGCCCGACGCGGCGCTCGCCGGCGCCAGCCCCTATCTGCGGCTGTTCGGCATTGCCACCGGCGGCTGCCTGCTGGCGAAGGAGGCTTTGGCGGCGCTCCGCCTCGGCGGCGACGCCGCGGCGCGCCTCGCCATCACGCGGTTTTTCGCCGAAAACTGCGCGGTCGGGGCCGGCGCGCTCGAACGCAC
>JBAQAB010000231.1:0-3830 GCA_049285535.1 Xanthobacteraceae bacterium | reverse complement strand
CTCGTCGGCACCGTCGACATGGGGGACGAAGTCTCCGCCGTGGTCTTTACGCCGGACGGCAAGCACGCGCTGGCTTCGAAGGCCTCCGCCAACAAGGTCGCGCTGCTCGACGTCGACGGCGACACGGTGACTTACAACAAGAAGGATATCCTGACCGGGCTGTTTCCTTACAATGTCGTCGTGGCGCCAAGCGGCGCCATCGCGCTCACGGCGGACAACGGCAACAACGGGACCTCGGACGGCAACGTCGATACCGTCAGCGTCATCGATCTGACGGCGCCGGTGCACGTCATCGACCACATTACGGTCCCCGACAGTCCGGAGGGGCTGGCGTTCAGCCCGAAGGGCAACATTGCGGTTGCGGTCGAAGCCACCGGCTCCAACCATCCCAAGACGGATTGGTATTATCACCCGCACGGCATGGTGACGGTGTTTGCGGTCGACGGCAAAAAAGTAACGCGGCTCAACGACGTCGAAGTCGGCGCATTGCCGGAAGCTGTTGCTTTCACGCCGGACGGCCGCACCATCTATGTCGGCAACTATATGGACCGCGACTTCTCCATATTGCGCGTCGACGGCAACAAGGTCACGGACACCGGCAAACGATTCAAAGTGCCGGGCCAGCCAGGCTCCGCGCGGATGAGCCCGCACTGACCGTCTGGTTTTGACAGTCACAGGACAAGGCCCGCGGCGGCCGCCGCTGCGGGCGGTTTCGTTGGGCCTGAGAGCCGGAACTATTCTCTTCGCCGTGACGTTTCCGACATTGTTGAATGTCCCGGACAGCGTGGCCATGATTTTGCAGCTCAACCCGCCATTGCCCATGGTGACGCCGAAAGGCGAAGGCTGGGCGCATTTCCTCATCGATTACGGGCCGGAACCGGCGCTGTTCTGGGTAGTGTTCATGGACGCCGTGCATCTGGCGCGCCTGCTCAAGCAGAAGAATTATCCGGGCGTCTAAGCGAGGCGCCGGATTCCGGCGGAACCATGAGGGCTTTCCCCCGGTTGTCGCAAAAGGTCGACCCAATCCAAACGTGGAGAATGATAATGAAGACGCAGCGCTTTCACGCTTTCGGCGGCCCGGCGGTCCTGAAAATGGAGGATCTGCCGCGGCCTGATCTCGGCGAAGAGGAGTTGCTGGTCAAAGTCATGGCGGCCGGGGTGAATCCGGTCGACTACAAGATCCGCGAGGGTAAATATCCCGCCGTCAAGGCCGACCAGCTGCCCTATGTGCCCGGGCGCGAAATTGCCGGCGTTGTCGAGGCCTGCGGCGGTCTCGTCGACGAATGGAAAGAAGGCGACGCGATTTTCGCCATGCTGGGCATCGACCGTGGCGGCTACGCCGAATATGCCATCGTCAAAGACAGTGAGGCGGCGCCCAAGCCGCGCTCACTCGATTTCGTCGCGGCGGCTTCGGTGCCGCTGGCCGGTCTTACCGCGTGGCAAGGCCTGTTCCGGTATGGCGAGCTGAAGGCCGAGCAGCGTGTGCTGATTCACGGCGGCTCGGGCGGCGTCGGCCATTTTGCCATTCAATTCGCCAAGGTCAGAGGCGCTTATGTGATCACGACGGTATCCGCGCAGCACATCGACTTCGTGCGCAGCCTCGGCGCCGATGAAGTGATCGACTACAAGGCGCAACGGTTCGAGGACGTCGTCAAAGACGTCGATCTCGTCTACGACCTGATCGCCGGCGAGACGCAAGAGCGGTCATGGGACGTGCTTAGGCGCGGCGGCATCATGGTGTCGACGCTCGCCGAGCCGTCGCAGGAAAAAGCCCGCGCCAAAGGCGTGCGCGCCATGCGCTACACCGTCAAGGAAAACGGCGGCGAGCTGGAAGAGATCGGCCGCTTGATCGACGAGGGCAGGGTCGAGCCGAAGATTGCCAGAACCTACGGCCTGGCGGAGGCGGCGAGCGCCCAAGATTATGTCGAGCAAGGCCACACCGAAGGAAAGGTCGTTCTGAAAATCGCGGCGTGACGAAAAGGCGCCGTCGTCAAGCATTCGGCGAGAGAAAGGCAACCTCTTGGAGACAAGCGGTTATCGTTACATTATCCCCGCATCCCCGCGCGCGGTGTAAGACTGGCGCGAACGGCCGCAAATGCGAGCCGATCAATTGGTGGTAAGAGCGGACAATCATTGGAGACAAGACATGGCCAAGAAGAAGAAACGCAAATACTCGCCGAGCGTCGGTGACGACGTGGCAAGAGAAATGCGCCGCTTCGAGCGCGGCACCGCCAGAAGCGGCAAGAGCGGTAAAGGCGGCAAGGTCAAGAGCCGCAAGCAGGCGATTGCGATCGCTCTCTCCGAGGCACGCAAGGAAGGCAAGAGGGTTCCGAAAAAGAAGTGACCCGCAGCCGATCGGCTCGCGATCTGCTGAGTTCGCAATGCTCGATACCAAATCGGCTCCGTTCGGACCCAAATAGTCGCAGGGTCCGCTCGCGAAACGCGGCGCTACACTCTTTTCATCGGCAACGGCGGAAGGTACGGTCTGCGCACCAAGCGGGAGCAGGCGCCGGAGACCCGCCCAATGAGAATTCATCGTCGGGAGTTTTTGTCTCTGACCGCGGCGGCCGCGGCCGCGACCACCGTGGCGCGGCCGGCATCGGCGCTTGATTATCCGGCTAGGCCGGTGCGCATCGTCGACGGCTTCGGTGGCGGCAGCACGCCCGATCTGGTGTCGCGGCTGATCGGGCAATGGTTGTCGGAGCGGCTGCACCAGCCCTTCGTCGTCGACAACCGGGTCGGCGCCGGCGGCAATATCGCGGCCGAGGCTGTCGCCCATTCCGCGCCGGACGGCTATACGCTGCTCACTTGCGTGACCGCCGACGCGATTAACGCCACGCTCTATGCCAAATTGGATTTTGATTTTCCCGGCGATTTCGCGCCAATCGCCGGCGTGATCCAATTGCCGATGGTGCTCCTGGTCAATCCATCGTTCCCGGCCAAGACGCTTCCCGAGTTCATCGCTTATGCCAAAGCCAATCCCGGCAAGATCAATTTTGCTTCGCCCGGCATCGGCACGCCAATGCATGTCGCGATCGAGCTGCTCAAGATGCAGGCCGGCATCGACGTCGTGCACGTGCCGTATCGCGGCCCGGCGCCGGCTTTCACCGATCTCTTGGCCGGACAGGTTCAAGCCTTCATCATCACGCTGTCGACGGCGATCGGCTTCATCAGAGACGGCAGATTGCGCGGCTTGGCGGTGACCGGTGAAAAACGGGCTGAAGTCTTGCCGGATGTCGCCGCAGTAAGCGAAGTGTTGCCCGGCTTCGACGCCACGGCCTGGGACGGATTCTGCGCGCCAAAGGGCACGCCGCCGGCTATCGTCGATGCGCTCAGCAGCGCTATCACCGCCGGGCTAGCCGACCCGCAGATGGTGGCAAAGTTCAAGGACCTCGGTGGCGAGACAACACCGATGGACGCCGCCGCATTCGCCAAGTTCCTGGCCGCCGAAACCACAAAATGGGCCAAAGTGGTCAAGTTCGCTAATATCCACGCGAGCTGATTTGAGCTGCTCTCGGAGATGATGATGACATTGCCGCGCCGAAGCTTTCTGCATCTGGCTGCGGCTGCGGCTACGCTGCCGGCCATGTCGCGCCTTGCGCGCGCCGACGATTATCCGACGCGGCCGGTCCGCCTGTTCGTCACGGTGCCCGCCGGAGGTTCGCCCGACATTATCGGGCGGCTGATTGCACAAGCGCTGTCAGAAAAACTCGGCCAGCCGTTCGTCGTCGAAAACAAGCCCGGCGCCAGCACCAATATCGGCACCGAGCTTGTTCTGAAATCGGCGCCGGACGGCAACACGCTCTTGCTCGCGATGTCGTCGAATGCGA
>JBAQAB010000230.1:0-8070 GCA_049285535.1 Xanthobacteraceae bacterium | reverse complement strand
CCCATCTCCGGGATGACGATGCGCTCGCCAACCCGCACCATGGTGTCCGGCGGAATATTATTGGCGCGGGCAATGACCATAACCGGCTTGCCGTAGAGCCGCGCAATGCTGTTGAGCGTTTCGCCGGGCGCCACGACATGCGTGCCGGAAGGCGCAACCAAGCCGCCGCGCGGTGGAATGTAGGGCGCTGTGACCGCCGGCGCTGACGAGGCGGTCCGCGCGGGCGGCGGCATCTCGGCCGCGGTCGCCGGGCGATAACGTGGAATGACAAGGTGCTCGCCGGGATAGACCGAAGCGCCGCTGGTGATGTGATTGGCTTCCCGCAGCGTGGCAACCGGCACGCCGTGCTCGCGGGCAATGCCTTCGACGGTTTGCCCAGGGCGGACCGTGACCGCGGTCCCGCCGTCCCAGGTCCAGGCCGGCTGCGGCGGTGGTGGTGCGACCGATCCGGTGACTTCGCCGCCCGGCTGGTAGGAGCCCATGCCGCGTCCACCACCGGACGCGCCATTGTCCGCGCTGGCGACGCTCGGCAGCGGCCGGCTGTCGACCTGGCTTGCGGGCGGCGCGGTCTGCGGGATCGACCCGGTGACGTCGCTGCGCGAGGAAGACGAATATGAAGGCGAGGAACCGAAACCTTCGTTGAAGCGGCCGGAATCGGCGCTACAGCTCGCGACGGCAATTCCGATTAAGGAAAGGGCAACCAGTTGCGGCCAAGGGGCCGACCGACGCGCTGCGCACATGGTTACTCACTCAAACGCAATACAAGGAGAAGCGAATAAACAACGTTGGGGTAAACAGGCCTTTAAGTGCCGCGCGGATTTGTACTATGTGGCGTTAAGTGTTTTTGCGGTCACAGTTCGCGCGCCTGACCTGGCAAAAGCGGCACAAAGCGCACGGCGATGAGCTCTTCCCGCGTTAAGGCGCCGCCCGGCTGCTTTGTCAGCCTGACGATATATTGCGCATCGTGACGCGGGCCGACCGGAAGGACCATCTTGCCGCCTTCGGCCAGCTGAGCCACCAGCGGCTCGGGCACCTCCTCGGCCGCCGCCGTAACCATGATGCGGTCGAATGGCGCCAAATCCGGCGCGCCGGCCATGCCGTCGCCGGAGCGGATCGTCACATTGGTGTAGCCCAGCGTTTTGAGCCGCTCGCGGGCCGCATCGGCGAGCGTCCGGTAACGCTCGATGCTCACGACCTCACGCGCCAGGCGCGCCAGGATCGCCGCCTGGTAGCCGGAGCCGGTGCCGATTTCGAGCACGCGGTGCTGAGGCTCGATTTCGAGCTTTTCGGTCATGTAGGCGACCACAAAGGGCTGGCTGATGGTCTGCCCGCAGGCGATCGGCAGGGCTTGGTCGGCATAGGCGGTGTCGGTGAAGCCCGCAGCGACGAAATACTCTCGCGGCACCTCGTCCATGGCGCGCAGCACGGCCTGGTCGCTGATGCCGCGCCGGCGCAGCGCGAGTTGAAACTCCATGCGCTCGACGTCGTCGGCTGCTGGAATTGCGGCCACCCTGCCCTCGCGTTATCGGCGATTCATGCCACTTTTTACCACCATACAATGATCCCTTATACTGAGATTGCCGCCACTGGGTGACCGCGGCCGGTCCGCGAGCTAGGAATTCGTGCCGCCGATGGAACCGAAGACGGCGCCCAGCGTTGTGCGGCAGCACGGGGTTGAAATGGCATCTGAGCCGAGTATTGCCGAGCCAAATCCTGCGCCGCGTACGGCCGGCGGGAAACGTGTGCTCGTGGTCGAGGACGAGTTGATGATCCGCATGCTGCTCGAGGGCATGCTGACCGACCTCGGCCATACCGTCGCCGCGGAGGCCGGCAGCATCGAGGAAGCCTTGTCGCTTGCCAAAGCGGCCGAATTCGACGTCGCTGTCCTCGACGTCAATCTCAACAATCAGCCGATTACGCCGGTGGCCGAGGTGCTGATGGCGCGCGGCGTGCCGTTCGTGTTCGCCAGCGGCTATGGCCAGCGCGGCGTGCCCGAAGCCTTCCGCCAGAGTCCGACCCTGCAGAAGCCGTTCCAGATCGAGGCGCTGGCGCAAGCCATCGATGCAGCGCTGGCTAAGGCCGTGGGCTAGACGCCCTTTGCAAAAATTTTGGCGAGGCCGGCCAGGGTCGGCTCATCGGTGATGTCGATCCGCAACGGCGTGAGTGCGATGCAGTTGTCTTCGAGCGCGGCGATATCGGTGCCGTGTTCGAACTTGAACGCGTTCTGCCGCGTATAGGCGATCCAGTAATAGGGATTGCCGCGGCCGTCCTTGCGCTCGTCGATGTGAAGCCGCTCCTGCCGGCGGCGGCCGAGCGCCGATACCGCGATGCCCTTGACCTCCTCCGGCCGGCAATCCGGAAAATTGACGTTGATCAGCACATCGCGGCGGACGCCCTCATTGAGAATGCGGCGGACGATATCCGGCCCATGGCGCAGGCTCGTATCCCAGAATGGCGGCTGGCCGCTACTCGATTTATAGGCCTGCGACAGCGCGATCGAGGGAATGCCGAGCACTGCGCCTTCCATCGCGCCGGCGACAGTGCCGGAATAAATGACGTCCTCGCCGACATTGCGGCCGCGATTGACGCCGGACAGCACCAGATCGATCTGCTTGCCGTCGAGCACGTGGCGCGCGCCCATGATGACGCAATCGGTCGGCGTGCCGCGCACCGCAAAACGGCGCTCCGCGACTTCGCGCAGCCGCAACGGGTCGTTCAGCGACAGCGAATGCGCCACGCCGGACTGATCGTGCTCCGGCGCCACCACCCAGACGTCGTCCGACAGCGTGCGCGCGATGTCGGCGCAGACGTCGAGCCCGTGCGAGTGAATGCCGTCGTCGTTGGTGACTAAGATTCTCACGCGCTATTTCTCGATCGCTTTCATCCCGCCCATATAGGGCTGCAACACCTCCGGCACCGCGATCGATCCGTCGGCCTGCTGATAGGTCTCCATCACCGCGATCAGCGCGCGGCCGACCGCGACCCCGGAGCCGTTGAGCGTATGCACGTGGCGCACGTTGCGACCCTCTTTGCTGCGGTAGCGCGCGTTCATGCGCCGCGCCTGGAACTCGCCGCAGATCGAGCACGACGAAATCTCGCGGTACATATTCTGCCCTGGCAGCCATACTTCGATGTCGTAAGTCTTTTGTGACGCAAAGCCCATGTCGCCGGTGCACAGTGTCATCACCCGATAATGCAGATCGAGCCGGCGCAAGATCTCCTCGGCGCAGGACAGCATGCGCTCGTGTTCGTCCTTGGATTGCTCGGGCGTAGTGATGGAGACAAGCTCCACCTTGGTGAACTGGTGCTGCCGGATCATGCCGCGGGTATCTTTGCCCGCGGCGCCGGCCTCGGCGCGGAAGCACGGCGTGCAGGCCGTGAGCCGCATCGGCAATTGGGCTTCGTCAACGATGGATTCGCGGACGAGATTAGTCAGGGGCACTTCGGCGGTGGGGATGAGACCCAACCTCTGAGGAATCTTTTCATTATACGCAAAAAGCGCCTTCGCAAAATTGACAAAAGCAAAATGGATATAATGGCTCGGCGCAGGCTCTTCTTCGTCGTTCTTGTATTCTAAGTACTTCGCAAATGTTGCGATAACGTTCGAATCTCGTGTCTCCGTTGCGACCTTCTCGAGCTCTATATCGTCTGAGAAATCCTCCAAAGCACTAGCGTATCGCTCAGCGTCCAATTGCGCGATGCGATCAACGAAAAACTGATCGGCTTCAAATTTCGGCAGTTGTGCGGTGCCGAACATAACTTCGTCGCGCACCAGCAGCGGCGGTGAGACTTCGGTGTAATTGTGCGGTTCGCTGGTGTGGACATCGAGCATGAACTGCCCGAGCGCGCGTTCGAGACGGGCTAGCCCTTTTTTCAAAACAACAAAGCGCGCGCCAGAGAGTTTTGCGGCGGCTTCAAAATCCATCTGGCCAAGCGCTTCTCCAAGATCGAAATGCTGCTTAGGCGAAAACGAGTAGTCGCGCCGCGCGCCGAAGCGGTGATGCTCGACATTGCCGTCGGCGCTCTTGCCGTCGGGCACTTCAGGAAGCGGCAGATTGGGAATTTGCGCCAGCGCATTATCAAGCGCCTTGGACGCAACCTTCTCCGCCACTTCCATCTTCGGAATTGTTTCCTTCAATTCCGCGACCTCGGCCATCACGCTCTGGGCCTTGGCTTCGTCCTTGTTCTTCTTCGCCTCGCCGATGTCCTTCGACGCCGCATTGCGGCGCGCCTGCGCCGCTTCGAGCTTTTGGATCGCCGAGCGGCGCTCTTCGTCGAGCGCGATCAGCCGCTTTGCTTCGCCCGGCAGCCCGCGCCGCGCCAGTCCGGCGTCGAATGCGTCGGGGTTTTCGCGGATGAAGCGGATGTCATGCATGTCGAGTCCCGTGCCGTCATGCCCGGCCTCGTGCCGGGCATCCACGTCTTGCGTTACGCTTGGAAAGACGTGGATGGCCGGGACAAGCCCGGCCATGACGAATCAAAAGCGTTACGCCCGCAATATAGTCGTCATTCACTCCGCCGGCTTCGCCGCGGCGGCGGCGCGTTCGGCCGCCGCGCGCTTTTCGACCATGCGCACCGACCAGACCGAGCCCTCGTAGAGGGCGAGCAGCGGCAGCGCAAGCGACATCTGGCTGAGCACGTCGGGCGGCGTGAGCACTGCGGCGATGACGAAGGCGATGACGATAAAATAGCGGCGTTTCGCCTTGAGCTGATCGGAAGTGATGATGCCGACGCGGCCGAGCAGCGTCAGGATCACCGGCAGCTGAAAGGCGATACCGAAGGCGAGTATCAGCTTCATCATCAGCGACAGGTAATCCTCGACCTTCGGCAAAAGTTCGATGGTCGCCTCGCCTGGAACGCCGGTCTGCTGCATCGAGAGCGAAAACCGCGCCAGCATCGGCCAGACGACAAAATAGACCACGCACGAGCCCAGCACGAAGAAGATCGGCGTGGCGATCAGATACGGCAGGAAAGCCTGCCGCTCGTTGCGGTAGAGTCCGGGCGCGACGAACATGTAGATCTGCGTGGCGATCACCGGGAAGGCGATGAAGACGCCGCCGAACATCGCCACCTTGAGCTGCACCACGAAGTATTCGAGCAGCCCGGTATAGATGAATTTGGAGTTGGCCGCGCCGGCCACCCAGAGGTACGGCCACGTGAGAATGTTGTAGATGTGCCGCGCGAAGAAAAAGCAGACCACCATCGCCAGCACGAAGGCGGCCGCGGCCTTGATGAGCCGCGAACGGAGCTCGATCAAATGGTCCATCAAGGGCGCCTTGGTGGCCTCGATCTCCTTCTCTTCGTCTTCGCGGCTGATCTGAGCCATCAGTGTCGCTCGGCGCTCGGCGGCTCGGCGGCAACCGTAACAGGCTCCGGCGTCGGCGCCATGGTAGCCGGCGCGATGGCAGCCGGCGCCGCCGCATCAGACAGCGGCAATTCCGGCTCGGCGCTTGTGTCCGGTAATGCGGGCGCAGGAAGCGCTTCCGGCTTTGGTTCGAGGGCGGCCTCCGCCGCCGGCGCTTGCTCGGCCGGCTTCTGCTCGGTGGGCGGACCAAGCGACTTCTCGACATCCTTGCCGACCGTCTCAAGATCGGTCCGTACGTCCTTCAACGGGTCGTAGTTTTTGATATCGCTTGCCATGTCGTCGACCTGCTTTTTCAGGTCGGCCATGTCGGCCTCGCGCAGCGCCTCGTGAAACTGATTTTGGAAGTCCGCAGCCATGCTGCGGATTTTGCGCGTGTACTGGCCCAGCGTGCGCATGACGGTGGGCAGCTCTTTCGGCCCGATCACGATCAGCGCGACGACGCCGATAAGCAGGAATTCGGTCCAGCTGATGTCGAACATGAAAGACTCTCCGCCACGGCATCCCTCTCGGCCGCAGCCGCCGCTCTAGCCTGCGAAATCAAGGAAGCATTGGCGGTCGCGATCCGCGCGACGATAGAGGTCCCGCTAGACCTTGCTCTCGGACTCGGCACGCTGCTTGATGTCGGCTGGCGCCTGATGGTCGATGGTCCGAAGCGGCGCGTCGGACTTGGGCGCGTCGGCCGTATCGTCGTCGGCCATACCCTTCTTGAAGGCTTTGATGCCTTTGGCGACGTCGCCCATCATGTCCGAAATCTTGCCGCGGCCGCCGAAGACCAGCAGCAGGACGGCGCCGACGATCAACCAGTGCCAGATGCTCAAAGAACCCATAAAATCCTCCGTCCGCCATACGCTTACAGTGGCGCGCGCCTGCGGCGAGATGCCGATTTTAGCCAGAAACTAGGCGTCGGGACCGGCAAAAACAAGCACAACGGAGATGCCGTCACGCCGCAGGGTGAATGCCCGTCCGCCCTGTCTAGCGCACCACAATAGCGGAAGAACGATAACCGGGAGGATTTATTCCTCGCTGCGCTCGGTCCGCGGGGCAAGCCCGAGGTCCAGATCTTCCGGTTCGAGCGGGTCTTCGTCCTCGCGCAGCGCCGGATCGTCGGAAGGAACCGGCACGGAAAAGTCCGCCGGCAGCGCGGCGTCGACCAGCCCCGCGCCCTTGAGCTCGTCGAGGCCGGGCAGATCGTTGAGCGCCTCAAGCCCGAAATGCGACAGGAAGGCTTCGCTGGTTCCATAGGTCACCGGACGCCCCGGCGCCTTGCGCCGGCCGCGCAGCCGCACCCAGCCGGTTTCGAGCAGCACGTCGAGCGTGCCCTTCGACGTAGAGACGCCGCGAATTTCCTCGACCTCGGCGCGCGTCACCGGCTGATGATAAGCGACGATGGCGAGCGTCTCGATGGCGGCGCGCGACAGTTTCCGCGTGACCACGGATTCATGGGTCAGCAGCCAGGCCAAATCGTTGGCGGTGCGCAGCGTCCACTTACCGCCGACGCGAACCAGATTGACGCCGCGCGGCGCATATTCGCGCTGCAATTGCACGAGGAGCGCGCGCACGTCGATACCGGCAGGCAGGCGCGCGGCCAAAGCCTTCTCGTCAAGCGGCGCCTCGGCGGCAAACAGCAGCGCCTCGAGGATGCGCAATTCCTCCGCGCGCTCCCCTGCAATCTCCTGCTGTTCGTCGTCTTTGTCGCCGACAATCACACGCATCTCCGCGACCTTCCCCATTGGTTCGTATCCCCTCTTACCCATTCCCCGAGTCGGCTGCCATTGCTCCGGCAGCCTTGTCTTCGCTTGGATTCCCATTTTGCGGGCTCTGCCGCTTGCGCAAGTAAAGCGGCGTGAACGAGCCCTGCTGATGCAGTTCGATGTGGCCTTCGCGCACCAGTTCGAGCAGCGCGGCGAAGCTCGAGGCGAGCACCGTCGTCCGGTGCGACGGGTCGACCAGATAGTCAATGAGATATTGATCGAGCGGACTCCAGTCCAACGATTGGCCGACCAGCCGCTCAAGCGCCTCGCGTGCCTCGGCAAGCGACCAGACCGTGCGCTTTGGCATGCGCACGAAAGATCGCGCCTGAGTCTGCCGCCGCCCGGCATAGGCCGACAGCAAATCGTAGAGCGTCGCCGACCATTGCGGCCGCTTGATCTCGGCGATGGGCTCCGGCTGGCCGCGCTGGAAAACGTCGCGGCCAAGCTGCGGCCGATTGATCATTTGTTCGGCGAATTTCCGGATCGCCTCGAGGCGCCGCAGCCGCTGCGCCAGCGCATTGGCCATGTCCTCGGCGCTGACGCCTTCGGCCGGATGCGCCTCCGGCAGCAGCAAGCGCGATTTCAGATACGCCAGCCACGCCGCCATCACCAAGTAATCGGCGGCAAGCTCCAGCCGCATTTTGCGCGCCGCTTCGATGAAGGCGAGGTACTGGTCGGCAAGCGCGAGAATGGAGATCTTGGCGAGGTCGACCTTTTGCTGGCGCGCCAGCGTCAGCAAAAGGTCGAGCGGGCCTTCAAAGCCCTCGACGTCGACCACCAGCGCCGGCTCGTCGGTCGCACGCTCGGAAAGCTCGGCTTCGAACTGATCCTCGTTCACGTCTTGGGGCGTCATGCGCTACCCGCTGCGGGCTCTACGCCCGCCACCAGCTTGAAGAAGTCGGCACGCCGCCCGACGGCATCGTTCGGCGCGGCCGGCTTTCGCGACGCCAGTGC